>SVHB01000051.1 GCA_015056005.1 Clostridiales bacterium | reverse complement strand
CGTGGCCGGCAGGTATGGCCACGTCGAAAATAGCTGAGTGCTTATTCAAACAAGATAGGAGTATCTTGCGTGCGCGGATTTTTCGTTCGCGATATTTATGACGGCTGAAAGACCGGTTAGTTTGATACGGAAGAAAAGTCATCTCGCGCACATATCGCGCGCCGCAAGGCGCATATCGCGTTTGCGCAAGCAAACATATCGCTTATAAACGTACTCCATGCGCCCTCTCGAGCTCCGGGCGTTTATTGGAAGAAGGCTTCGCCTTCTCCCAAGCCCTCATCCACCAGAGGATTGCATCCTCTGGACTCCGCGACTTTGGGATCAAGAAATTTTATACGTTAGCTTACGCGTTGCTCGTAAAGTATGAGCAACGCGTGATTACTTTTCCGGAAGGATATTCTATAGGGCAGTTACTAATCAAAACATGCGCACAGCGCATATTTCACATCCCGCAGGGACATTTCACTCTTCACACGCCGCAAGGCGTATTTCACTGCGGTCGTGCCCCGCACGACAGCCACACACAAAAAAACGTCCCTTAGGACGTTTTTTATTTATTCAAATTTTCTATAAACTCAATTTCCTTTGCCGTCATTTCGACCCACGCGGGCTTGAACCCTGCTTTGATCGCGTTTCTGACCGACTTTATGTTTGACCATGCTGCGCAGTAGAAAGGGACTTTGCCTCTTTTTATCGTTTCCAGCGCCAGCTTTGCAGTAAGGCAGGAGGCTATTCCCTGCCTGCGGTATTTTGGCAGCACATCAATTCCTATCTGCCACATGGTATCGCAGTCGGCGGAGCAGCCTGCAAGCCCCACAAGCTCTCCGTTATCATACGCGCCCACCGCCAGCACATCAAGGTGTTTTCTTTTTTCGCAAAGTGCGTTTGACCATGTATCGGTATAAAGGTCTTGAAAATCCTTGGGTTCAAGTATCTTGAGCTCATAACCGCATTCAAGCTCTCTGAGCACATTCATATCGGGCAGAAAATACTCCGCCATAAAACAGATATCAAACCCCAATGGCTTGAGCGAATTTGACAGCACATGCATATTCGGCGTTTCAAACTGATGCTCTGTCGGGTATTTGCTTATATATTCTTGAACGATGTGTCTTACATCCTCGCTGACCGAAGCCACGACGTTATTTCCGTATGACACAAGGTTGCACACAAAGGGCAAAGAAAGATACCTTCTTGCGTCCCTGTTATCCTTTGATATCACGCAGACGTTCTCAAATTTTAAGAAATCATCTTCGCTGCAGGCAAGGTCTATCGCGGATTGACGCATAGCGGTTTTGAGTATGAAGGAATTATCCATCATATTTCCTTTCTGGTCAAAAGCATCGCATCGCCAAAGGAGAAGAAGCGATAGCGCATATCCACTGCGGTCTTATACGCGTTCATCATGGTATCATACCCCGCAAACGCCGAGACCAGCATCAGCAGAGTGCTCTCAGGCAGATGGAAATTGGTGATAAGCTTATCCACTACCTTGAACTTATAGCCGGGGGTGATAAATATATCCGTCCAGCCGCTCATGGCCTTCACGCCGTTTTCGTCGGATGCGCTTTCAAGAGTGCGCACGGAGGTCGTACCGGTGCAGATAATTCTGCCGCCGTTTTTCCTTGCTTTGTTTATGATGTCGGCGCTCTCTTGGCTCACCTCAAAATACTCGCTGTGCATTTGGTGGTCGGCAATATTTTCCGCCTTTACGGGTCTGAAGGTGCCAAGACCCACATGCAGAAGCACGGGAACAATGGTCACGCCCATCGCCTTTATCTCTTCCATGAGCTCGGGAGTGAAATGCAGCCCTGCCGTGGGCGCAGCTGCGGAACCGTCATGGGAAGCATAAACGGTCTGATATCTTGTCTGATCCTCGAGCTTTTTTGTTATATACGGCGGCAGCGGCATCTGACCGAGCTTTTCCAACAGCTCTTCAAAAACGCCCTCATATTCAAAGCGGACTATCCTGCCGCCGCTTTCGGTCGTTTCAAGCACATGCCCTTTAAGAAGCCCTTCGCCGAACGATATTACCGCACCGGGCTTTGCCTTTTTTCCGGGCTTTACAAGAACCTCCCACTCATCGAGGCCGACCCTTTTAAGCAGGAGAAACTCCATTGCCCCTCCGTGCACGGTCTGCCCCAGAAGCCTTGCGGGCAGCACCCTTGTATCGTTTATTACCAGCACATCTCCAGGCTTAAAATATTCCTTTATATCGCGAAATATCCTATGCTCCAGCCCGTCCTGACCAACTACCAGCAGCCTGCTGGAATCCCTCGGCTCTGCGGGGGTCTGAGCTATCAGTTCTTCGGGCAGCTCATAGAAAAAATCGGAAGTCTTTTCATACATCATTTGTTATCGGTAAGCTCCTCTATGGTAAGCTGATTGACCAGCTGCCTTGCCCTTTCCTTTGCCTTTTCCGGCATCGCAATCCCCATATGGCGGTAAGCTGCGTCCATGGGTATCCTGCCGTTGGGCGTTCTTGCAATGAAACCCAGCTGCAGAAGATAGGGCTCATACACATCAACTATGGTTCTTGTATCCTCGCCGGTCGCTGCGGCAAGGGTGTTCAACCCCACCGGCTTTCCGCCGAATTTGACTATCATGGCTTCAAGCAGCGTTCTGTCTATCCTGTCAAGGCCGAGATCGTCTATCGCCAGCATCTCAAGCCCGCCTTTTGATGCTTCAAGGGTTATAACGCCGCCATGCTTTACAAGAGCATAGTCAAACACCCTTTTGAGCAGCCTGTTGGCGATACGGGGAGTGCCCCTTGACCTTCTTGCGATCTCAAGCGCGCCGTCTTCCTCTATCTGCGCGCCGAGGATGCCCGCGCTGCGCTTTACTATGCTGGAAAGCTCCTTTGGCGTATATGTTTCAAGCCTGAAGGGTATGCCGAACCTGTCGCGCAGAGGGGATGAGAGCGAACCCGCCTGAGTGGTGGCGCCGATTAAAGTGAACCTTGGCAGATTAACCCTTATCGATCTTGCGCTGGGACCTTTGCCGATAAAGATATCAAGGGCAAAATCCTCCATTGCGGGATAGAGAACTTCCTCTACCTGCTTTGAAAGCCTGTGTATCTCGTCGATAAACAGTATATCGCCTTCGTTGAGGTTATTGAGCATCGCGGCAAGGTTTGCGGGGTTTTCGATCGCGGGCCCCGAAGTGATCCTTATCTGCGCGTTCATTTCCCTTGCGATAATGCAGGCAAGGGTGGTCTTTCCAAGGCCGGGAGGGCCGTAAAGCAGCACATGGTCTATGGGCTGCTTCCTTTGCCTTGCTGCTTCAAGGTATATCGTAAGGCTTTCTTTTATGTTTTCCTGACCCACATACTCCATAAGCGATTGCGGGCGCAGGGATGATTCCATTTCATCGCCGGGGAGATAATCGCTGCCGACGTACCTTTCATCCTGCATATTCTATATCCTTTCAAAAACGGCTCAGACAGGTGACAGACGGCGAAGCGCCTGACGGATGATCTCATCCGCGCTGTTATAGTCCTTCTGAAGCGCGGTCACGACCTTCAGTACATCCTGAGAGGGGAAGCCCAAAGCGCACAGCGCCTCGTAGGCATCCTTTGCATAGGAAGAATCGGGAGCGGAAGAAACCGCCTGTGCATCCGAGGCTCCTGTTTCAAATCCGCGCACAATATCCTCGTCCTTGATCTTTCCCTGAAGATCGAGGATGATCTTCTGCGCTGTCTTGATCCCGATGCCCTGCGCCTTTGCTATCGCCTTTGCGTCCTGAGTCACGACCGCTGCGGCAAGCTGGCTTACAGTCATCTGGCTTAAGATCGATATCGCGCTTTTTGCTCCCACGGAAGATATTGCGATCAGCTTTTTGAATATCTCCAGCTCTTCCTTTGTGGCAAAACCGCAGATATCCATCGCATCTTCCCTGACTATCATATGGGTATAAACCTTGAATTTATCGGGCTCCTGCCCTGCTTTGGCTATGGTCGCGGTATTGGTGTATACAAGAAAGCCCACACCGCCCACATCAAGCACTATGGAATCCTGATTTTTATCGGCCACACGGCCCTGCAAAAAAGCTATCATACTAAAAATCCTTATCTTACCCTGAACTGTTCGCGCATCCTGATGGAATGCGCATGGCATATTGCCACCGCCAGCGCGTCGGCCGCATCATCAGGCTTTGGCAGCTTATCCAGCGAAAGCAGCAGCTTTACCATCTGCTGTATCTGTATCTTATCCGCTCTGCCGTAACCGGTGACCGCCTGCTTTATCTGAAGGGGGGTATACTCAAAAACATTGGTGGTATAAAGCGCGGCCGCGGTGAGCGCAACACCTCTTGCCTCGCCGACAACTATCGCAGTCTTGGCGTTATTGTTGAAAAACAGTTCTTCAAGCGCGATATCATCGGGCTGATATCTTTCTATCAGATCGTTTATACCCTCAAAGAGGCTCACAAGGCGCTTGGGCAGCGCCATATCGGGATAGGTGTGCAAAACTCCGAAATCGAGCATGCGCTCCTTCACCCCGTCGTAGCTTATGACCCCAAAGCCCATGGAAGCAAGACCGGGGTCGAGCCCAAGAATTATCATGATCTGCTCCTTCTGCCCGTCAAAAATGCGTCTGCCTTTTTAAGCAGGCTCTTTTCGGAAGGATAGGTGAGCTGGGAAAGCGCCTGCTTTATGGGAAGCAGCCTGCAGGAAGAAATTTCTCCCTTGGGAAGGATGACGTCCTCCCTGTCGCTCTCAGCCGCAAAATATACGGCGGTCTTGTGCACATGCTCCCTTACATAATAGCTGACCGATTCCCTGAACCCGTCCTTTATCTTTGGAGTAAGCCCGGTTTCCTCAAACACCTCTCTGAGCGCCGTTGCGATCTCATCCTCGCCCTTTTCCACGTGACCTTTGGGGAAGCCCCAGTTGTGGTGGCGGTTTTCGATAATGAAATAATAGGGCTTTTGTCCTTTCATAAGATAAACGACCGCACCGCAGGATTTTTCAAACCTGCACTCAAGGGTATCTATGTTCTTTATAAGCTCTCTGATCTGGGGCTCATAAAGCTCCACGCCGTAGGGCGCCATGAGCTCAAGCTCTTCGTCCCTGCCCAAAAGCTTTATCGATGCAACGCTCCTTCCGCGCATGGTCTTCATGGAAGGATCTGGGACATAGGCAAGGCAGTTTTCCTCTCCGATAACGGCTAAATATATGTTTTCAGCGTTTTCAAGTTTTTCGCCAATATGGGCGGTAAGATCTAAAGCCAAAACGATCTTTCTCCTAAGCATAAATATATTTCATTATAACACACATGCCCTGTTATTGCACGAATATTTTACCTAATTTATTGCCAAGGCGGCGGACAAATGTTAATATAAACATATACGGAGGTAAAACCTATGGCATTTGCGCATCTTCACCTGCACACGCAATACAGCATGCTCGACGGCGCCTGCCGCATCGACGAGCTTATGGAAATAGTCAAGGATATGGGCATGAACTCGGTGGCGATAACCGACCACGGGGTCATGTATGGCTGCGTCGATTTTTATAAGGCTGCCAAGAAAAACGGAATAAAACCCATCATGGGCTGCGAGGTTTACGTTGCTCAGGGTTCCCGCTTTGAAAAAACAGGAGCAATGCGCGAATATGCTCATCTGGTGCTGCTCTGTCAAAACGAGGAAGGCTACAAAAACCTGACCAAGCTCTGCTCGCTGGGCTTTACCGAGGGCTATTATTATAAGCCGAGGATAGATTATGATCTCTTAAAGGAATATTCGGGCGGTCTTATCGCCCTTTCCGCCTGCCTTTCCGGCGATATCCCCAAGCTTTTGACCGACGGCATGTATGAAGAAGCAAAGGCGCTTGCGCTCAGGCTTTCCGATATCATGGGCGAAAACAACTTTTTCCTTGAGCTTCAGGATCACGGCATCGCGGAACAGAAGCGCATAAATCCTCTCATCATCAAAATGAGCCGAGAGACGGGCATCCCGCTGGTCATAACCAACGACTGCCATTATCTTCGTAAAAAGGACGCAAAAGCGCAGGAGATACTCATGTGCATCCAAACAGGCAAAACTCTGGATGACGAAAACCACATGAGCTTTTCCACGGACGAGTTCTACGTAAAATCGGAAGAGGAAATGCTTTCCCTTTTCCCGAACCTTCAGGATGCGCTTGACCGTACTCAACAGATCGCAGACAGATGTAATTTCGATTACGTTTTCAACCAGTACAAGCAGCCCAGATACCCCACCCCAAACGGCATACCTTCCTTTGATTACTTAAAGCAGCTCTGCGAAGAAGCGCTGCCGAAAAAATATGAGGTCGTAACTCCCGAGGTAAAAGAAAGGCTTGATTACGAGCTTGCAATGATAAAGCAGATGGGCTTTGTCGATTACTTCCTGATCATCTGGGACTTCATTTCCTTTGCAAAGCGAAGCGGCATTTCCGTAGGGCCCGGCAGAGGCAGCGGCGCTGCCAGCATAGTCAACTACTGCCTTGGAATCACAGGTCTTGATCCGCTCAAATATAACCTTCTGTTTGAAAGATTCTTAAACCCCAACCGCGTATCCATGCCCGATATCGACCTTGACTTCTGCGACGACAGGCGAGACGAGGTTAAGGATTACATAATCGAAAAATACGGCGCGGACAGGGTCGTTCAGATAATCACCTTCGGCACCATGGCTGCAAGAGGCGCCATACAGGACTGCGCAAGGGTCATGGGCTGGCCCCATCAGGAAGCGCAGGCGCTCACCAAGCTCATCCCGGGCGAGCTTGGTATCACAATCAAGCGCGCACTGGAATCCTCGCCCGAGTTCAGGGAAGCCTATGAAAGCGATCCAAGAACAAAGGAGCTTATCGACACGGCGATGGAGCTTGAAGGCATGCCAAGAAACATTGGCAGGCACGCAGCGGGTATAGTCGTTGCCGACAGGGAGATAACCGACTATATCCCCATCCAGACAAGCCTTGACGCCGCAACCACCCAGTTTGACATGATCACGGTGGAAGAGCTGGGGCTGCTTAAGATCGACCTTCTGGGGCTTCGCACCCTGACTGTCATCCGCGACGCTATCGACCTTATAGAGCAGCGCCACGGGATCAGGATAGATTTTGATAAGCTTGGCTACGAGGACCCCGCCACCTACGCGATGATGGGCGAGGGCGACACTGACGGCTGCTTCCAGCTTGAAAGCGAAGGCATGCGAAGGGTGCTTGAGCAATTAAAGCCCGAAAGCCTTGAAGACATAACAGCTATAATTTCCCTTTACCGCCCCGGTCCCATGGATTCAATCCCAAGGTACATCGCGGGAAGGCACGATAAAGCCAACATAAAATACCTGCATCCCTTGATGAAGCCCATACTTGACGTGACCTACGGCTGCATGGTCTATCAGGAGCAGGTCATCCAGCTGGTACAGTCCCTTGCGGGCTATTCCATGGGTCAGGCGGATATCATCCGCAGAGCCATGTCCAAAAAGAAAAAATCCGAAATGGACCGCCAGAGGGAGCTTTTCATAAACGGCGAAACGGATGAAAACGGCAATGTGATACTTGACGGCGCTGTAAGGCGCGGCGTCCCCAAGGAAGTTGCGTCGGAAATCTTTGACCAGATGGAAGCCTTTGCTTCCTATGCATTCAATAAAGCTCATGCAGCTGCCTATGCCATCGTTTCCTATCAGACCGCATACCTCAAATGCCATTACCTGCCCGAGCTCATGGCTGCTACCATGAACAGCATGCTTGGGCGCACGGGCAAGATAGCAGCCTATATCCAGTACTGCAAAAAGAACGGTATGAAGCTTCTGCCGCCCGATATTTCAAAGAGCTTTGTAGGATTTACGGTAGAGGACGACCGTTCCATCCGTTTTGGTCTCGGTGCAGTCAAGAACGTGGGTGAAAACGCAATAAAGGCCATTATCGAAGCAAGGCAGAATGGCCCTTACGAAGATATCTTCGATTTCTGCGAACGAGTAGATACCGAATATATCAACAAGCGCTGCGTTGAAAGCCTCATAATGGCGGGCGCTTTTGACAGCTGCGGCGGCAACCGCGCCCAGTTCCTTTCCGTTTATGAATCTGCGCTCGACAGCCGCGCGCAGACGATGAAGCGCAATGTCGCAGGTCAGATGTCGCTGTTTGATATGTTTTCAGAGCCCGAGGATACAAAGACCATACGCCCCACCCTGCCCGATATAAAGGAACAGCCTATAGAGCTTCTGCTGCAGTGGGAAAAGGATATGACCGGTATTTATATATCCGGTCATCCGCTTGATGCATATACCTCAGCCCTTGATAAAATGAGCTGCACCACCTTCAAAGTGCAGTCCATGTACGAGGAAGAGGATCCCGTTGCCAAATACGACGGGCAAACGGTCACAATGGGAGGTCTTGTATCCGTCCTTCGCAAAAAGACCACCAGAAGCGACGCGACCATGGCATTTTTGACCCTCGAAGACCTTTATGGTACCATAGAATGCCTGATCTTCCCCAAGGTGTACCAGCGCTATTCATATCTGCTTTTGCCCAACGCTCCCATAGTCATAAACGGCAGGCTCTCTTTCAGGGACGACGAAGAGCCAAAGCTTATAGCGGAGACCATAACCGCGCTTAAAAAGACCGCAGACAGCGCCTCGGGCAAGCTCGCCCTTCTCCTTCCCGGCGCAGATGCCTCCCAGAAGGTGCTGGATATAATCGGCAAATACAAAGGAGAAACAAGCGTCTACATCAAATTTGCCGATACCGGCAAGCAATACAGGCTCGGCGATAACCTGAAAGTCGACCCGAAAGCAGAAATGCTGGATTCGCTCAAAGCGCTTTTGGGCGAAGGCAGCGTAAAACTTATATAAATTAGGATTGCATTTTTTCAGGATTGGTTTATAATAAAATCAACAATGCGATCTATATCAAAATTATTGTTTAGCTTTTGGAGATGGACTCAGAATGTGGATAGTTATGCATATTGCAAGAGGAAAAGCCCTTTGTGACAGGCTCGTGAGCCTGCTCGAAGCCGACGGCATCCTCGTAAACGTAAAACCGACATATAAAAACATGCCCGAAAGCCAGAACGACTACCAGATCCGCGTCCTCAAATCCGAAGCCGAACAGGCAAGAAGCGTCCTTATCAAAAACGGATTTTAGCAAAACAAAAACTGCGAAAACATTCGCAGTTTTTTATTTTCACAAACATATGTGTAAGAGTTTCCATCTAAGCATAACAGTCCAAAAAAGCGATCGCGAGTGACCCATTCCTTACGGGTCACTCGCAAGCTAACGTATGAACTTTTATAAAAACAACAGATGCGGAGTCCAGAGGATGCAATCCTCTGGGCCTAGAGCTCGAGAGGGCGCAGCCATCTCGAACATCTCCCCTAAAGCAAAACCGATACTTTCTGAGCAAATTCGCGGTAATCATCCACGCAGATAAAGGGGAAATCGGAAACGTATACGGACTCGTCGTTTCCGCCAAGGCCGTAATCATCGCCTACGAAGACGACTTCATCGTGGGAAAGGCCGTTTTCTTTGCAGAAAAGATCGAGCGCATAGTATTTGTTATAGGGTCTTGGAGCCATATCGAAGGATGACGAGCCGCCGACGAACACATTATAATCCGAAAATGTATTTACAACATCGTCGTATATCGCCCTGCGCTTTTTCCTGTCGGGGTCAAAGGCAAGCTTATCTTCCGAAACAGCCTTTGTTCCAAGCATTGCAAGGGTCAGGCAGCCGGAAGGGTGGAACTCAACGCTGTCGCCCGCAAATTCGGTATATCCATAGCGATTTCTTATTTCAGCTGCGCGTTCGTTCACCGAATCCCTGTCGCAGTCAAAGGTCAGGTCGCGGATGATATCGATATCCTTGGTTTCGCGGTTATACCTTGCAAACTGCAGACCGTAGTTTCCGATTATATCGATGGGATAGCCTTCCATCTGATTGAAAATACGCCTCGCCTGACCCGCGCCCGCCATCAGAAGCTTATACTTCTTTGAAAGCGCATCCAAAGCAGCCCTGTTTTCAGGTATCATATGAGTTTTATGCTGAGTGATGGTGCCGTCAAGGTCAAAGGCTATCGCCTTGATTTTCTTTATATCAAACTCTTTCATTTACCTTGCACCTATCTTCTTGAGCTTTTCAAGGCAGTCGGCGGTGTAATTGGTGGTGACCAGCCTTGCGCCGTATTCATAGCACTCCCTGAAATGCTCCGCCTTGGTAACGCCCGCGCCGATCCATGGCTCGATGTTCTTTGATATCAGATAATCGTAATGTTCTTTTACCCTGTCGTCAAAAATGCAGGCGCAGTAAAGGTATTCATCGGGATTGCGCTTCACATTGCGCATGCGGTCGTAGGGATAAAAGCCGTGGAGCATATATTTGCCCTTGCCTTTTTCCGCAACATATTCAAGGCAGTGCGCATCAAAGCTGTTGAACACCATTTTATCTGCAAGATCATATTTTTCGATAAACTCGATGCACTGATCGATGCAGTTGTCGCACCTTTCCTCGTTGCCCTCCACATAGTATTCCTTGAGCTCAAGGTTCAAAAGCACGCCCGTCTCTTTTATGAGCTGCAAAAGCTCTTCAAGCTTGGGTATATTCTGAAAATCATATTTACCGCCCGCGTTGATCTTATTGAGCTCATCATATGTAAAATCCTTTACATAGCCGATTGAATTGGTCGTGCGGTCGACCTTTTCATCATGGATGAGCACAGGCACAAGGTCCTTGGTGAGCCTTACATCGATCTCGATCATATCCGCGCCCGCTTTTACAGCCTCGCGGTATGCTTCCATAGTGTTTTCAAAGAAATTGTAGCTGTCGCCCCTGTGTGCCGCGACCATCATTCTGGAATCGTCAAAAGTAAGCTTCATTTTTGTATCTCCTTTTGAGAATATATTCAGCGCCCCGCGCAAAAGATCAAACATTCATTCGGTGAAAGCTCACGCCTTCAAAAGACGCGATCCCGCCGTATACGTTTTTATCAAATCTTCCGATATTTATAAAATGCTCAAGCACAAATTTTGCCGTGTACGGCATTTTTAGGACAAGTATATCAGAAAGCGCAAACTTTTCTATCCTGCCCTCATTGCTTAAAGGCATCTGAACTCCTCGCTTCAAATCCGCAAAAAAATAATAGTTCTGCCTGATCTCGCCGCCGAAAAGCCTTAAAGTGACATATCGCATGGAAAAGTTCTCAAGGTCATCCCTTTTAAGCCCAAGCTCCTCAAAAAGCTCTCTTATCACGCATTTTTCCGCGTCGTTCAATTCGTCGTTTTCAAAATGACCGCCCGCGGTGCCCGTGTAGGAATCATCCTCGACCACCCTTGAGCCTTTTCTTGACAGCAAAAATATCTCTTCTCCGTCCAAAATATACAGCGACGTCATGCTGCGGAGTTTTCCTTCAAACATACTTTTCCTCACTCTAAGATCGCTTTGAAATAACGGTTAGTATCCCCTTGCTCCAAAGCAAAACCTGCTTTTGTAAAAACACGCTCGGGAGCGGGAGTGGATATGTCGATATCTGCGTATACCCGCCTGACCTTAAGTTCCTTTGCGTACAGCACCGCAGAGCGAACGAGCGCCTGTGCAATGCCCCGCCCTCTGAATAATTCATCCACACAGAGGTTATAGAGGAAAAACACCGAGCCGATATCACCCCAATCACGGTAGCATTCTGCCATAACGCAACCGACGAGCTTGTTTTCTTCAAATGCGGCAAGTATCCGGTTTTCGCCGCCGGAAAAATAATAATCATCCGCACATATATTTTCGCTTCCGTCAAACATGCTTTTGGAGCAAAGCTCTTCAATGCTCTTTCTGCAAGAAGCATCCGCAAAGGTTATATCAAACCTTCGCTGTGCCAGAACATCCAAAACATCGGAAATTTTATTGACCGTATAGTCCGGTTTTATTTCGCCCGTGCTTTTGGTTCCCAAAGGATCAAACAGGCAGGTGATTATCCCCGCGTTTTTGCCGCCCCGGATATCGCTTGTAACGGAATCGCCAACTATCATAACTTCATCGGGCGAAAATTTGCCGATAACATCAAAAACCTTATCAAAAAAGGCTTTGTTCGGCTTTTCAACTCCGAGAACATCCGAAATGAAGATATGATCAAACAGCTTGTCTAGACCCGAATTCTTAAGCTTTCTGTCCTGCGCGACCTTTGTGCCGTTGGTGACAGCGCATTGGAGCACTTTCCCCTTGAGCGCATTTACCGTTTGAAGCGCTGTTTCATAAAACACCACGGTATCGCCCAGGCGCATCTGATATTCCTCATTAAAAGCTTCGGCGCAGGAAACATCCAAAGAATATTTACCAAAGAACTCTCTGAACCTTCCGACAAGTATCTCGGGCTTGGTCATCTCGCCATTTTCCAGCATCTTCCAGTATCTTGCATTGATGACAGAATAATCTGCAAGCATCTCATCGGTACAATCTCCAAGAGAGAACACCTCAAAGCATTTCTCTATCGCAGCTTTTTCCGCCGCAGGAAAATCGAGCAGAGTTCCGTCAACATCCCAAAGGATCGCTTTGATCATAACTACCTCCGCCTAAGGCTTTCTTACATATGTAATGCGATAGCTGGGGTGGACGTTGGGTTCATGCAGTTCAAGATCTATTGAAGGTGTGGTCATCAAAAAATCGCAGAGCTGCTTTTCATCCCTTATACCTTCCGGCAGAAATGCTCCGCAATGCGCCCTGTAAGCGGTATCCGCGTGATAATCGCCGCCCGAGGTCAGTATAAGCCCTCTTATGTGGCAAAGCTCGGTCAGCTTTTCATGGAAAGTACCGTTATAGAAAGGATGGCTGTTTGCTTCAAGTCCGTCAAGCAAGGAAAGCTCCATCACCTTATGCTTTGCCTCTCTGAAAGGATGCGCCTGAACGAGCATGCCGCCGTTATCTTTGACCAGCTTATAAAGCTGCTCATGATCAAGGTCAAACACATCGGGATGCTCAAGGGTAAATTCGGGAGTTATCCCGTACACCAGCATATGAAGCCTGTTGTAAGGCTCCATGGAAATTTCCATTCCGTAAAACACCTTAAAGCCCTTCTCATCGCCGAGCAGCTTCATCTTGTGATATTCATCGGTATATGCCTTGGCAAAATTATCCAATGTACCGAACCTGTCCTCAACATATGATTTCTGATAATGGTTTGTCAAAACCACACCGTCAATGCCCGCTGCCATATCGTCGCTGATTATCCTGTCTGCAAGACCTTTGCAGCAGGGACTGATGGGGGATGTATGCGCGTGAAGATCGATAAGCATAATCTTTCCTTCTTTCAATTCCAAATCATTTTCGCTTTTTGTTTATCAGCGCGATGATCCTGGGTCTGTTGAATCTCTGCATGATCACAAACATGCCGTCAAACATCGCAGATAGTACCGAAGTTGCCAAAAACACAGAAAAAGAACCTGCAAACAAAGAAAACAAAAGCGGTACAAAGCTTAAAACGATGATAGCTTCGTGTACGAGCTCAGCCTGACACATCGCCATTGCGATCTCCTCATAGCTGTGCTTTTGAGGATCAAAAAGCTCCGGATCATAGGTCGGCATGCCTGCCTTCCAGCGCTTAACATTGAGTTTTCTGTACAGCTTTTGCTCAAAAGGAGCCAGCCTGTAATGCTTTTTCCCAAGATCCGCTTTGTTTTTCATTACCCTGTCAAAAGTATATCCCACCAAAAGCCGCATTGCAAGATGATAAAAAAAGGTACCGAAAGTGACAGTCAAGCTGTAAATAAAACCTGAACTTAGGATATTGTGTAAAAGCGCAAAGCCGCAAAAGAGGATCCCCGCGATCATTGCGCCCAGCTTCATGTATTTTGAAAACATATCTCAAAATCGTCCGATCTTTAATCTGTTGGTTTTTCAAAAAGTCTTTTTCCGCATTTATGGCAGAACTCGCCTGCGTTTCTGTCAAGGTACCCTCCGCAATGCGGGCATCGATAAAAAATCAACTTAAAGACTATCGCCGACATCATAACTGCGATGCCTGTGATCATCAAAGGCTCTGTCTCGTATCCGACGCCGATCAGGCCTATCACGGCGCCGATCCCGCCTATTGACCAGAATAGCTTTATAACGGTTTTCGGCATCAGCTTTTTCATCGTCATTTTCCTTTCTCGTTTATCGCATGAACAATAAACGCGACAGTGAATGAAAGAATGAGGCACAAAAGCGAAAAGGAAGACAGAAGTATCGCCTGAGTGCTCGTGCCGTAAAGCCCGCCCGTTTTATTGAATTCGCCGCCGATAAAACCGATCAGGAACAAAGTCAGGGAAGCTATAAGCAGTATGACGCCCCATATCTTCAGTGCCTTCATAATATCCTCCTGTAATCATTCAGCGTAAACAAGCCGTCATTTCTTATTTCTCTTAAACAGGATATTTTTCAGATAATCCGTGGCAAGCACGACCTGGCTGCCCGAGCGCGCTGCTTTTACATTGCCCCTATTCATAAAGAGCACTATTGCACCCGATATTGCAGCTGTTCCTGCAGCCATAAGGCTTTTGCTGTGCAGCATGACCAGCACGGGAAAAAGCACGCAGGCCAGCACTGGAACTATTATGCCTGTATTCAATATGAGCATAAGTATCACGCCCGGGATCAGCAGTATAACAAAATGCAGCGGATTATATGCAAGCACCATTCCGCCAAATGCTGCTGTGCCCTTGCCGCCCTTAAAGTTCATGAATATGGGGAAGCAATGCCCGAGTATGCAGCCTATGCCCGCGATCAAGCCGATATAACCGATCTGCGGATAAAGCAGGCAGGCAAGCTTTGAGGAAAAGAAGGACTTTATGATATCAAAGAACATAACAAAAAGCCCGGCTTTGCGTCCCAAAACAAGCCCGGTGTTGGTGGCTCCAAGGTTTTTTGTCCCCAGCTTTTTCAGGTCAACTTTCTTGATTTTTGAAAGTATTGCCGCAGGATTGATGCATCCGATCAGATACCCCATCCCCAGCGAGATAACATAGTCAGTCATGTTCCGTCCTCATTTCAATACAGCAGCACAAACCATCAGATCTCAAAAAAGCTGTCATCCGGTCGATATTCAAAAACTCTGCCTCACAATATTTACGTTTCAACTGTAACATAAGTTTGCCTTTTTTTCAAGGAAAACGAAAAAAAGCCGCATAAATGCGGTCTTTTTGTCGAACGATCGTTTATACTCAATAATTAAGCTATCCTCAGTCAATATCGGCATACACCAAAAGGAAGCTGTTCTCATCTATCGTCTGCGGCTTGTCAATCTGCATATTCAAACCTCTGCCACTTGTTAAAACACATTTTCGTATCGTACCGTTCACCTTGATATCAAGCGGAATTTCATTTTCCAATGGATTTGCGATCAGGATAATGAGCTGATTGTCCTTTCTTGCCGCCATAGCATATACTCCGCTTTCATCGACAGTGGTTTCAACTTCACTGCCCAATTGGTACAGCTCGTCAAATGCTTTGAAAGCGTAATAGGTCAAAAACGGTTCCTTGGTCAAGGGATTGAACATGGAGCCGTATATGCCCGTGCCGTATCTTGCATCATAGAACATCGCGCTGTCAAGCGGCCCCTGCTGGAAGGCTATCATCATCGCGCAGGTAACGGCAGCATGATGGGCTGTCCCTCTTTTTTCGACCTCGCTGTTCCACTCGTTGCAGGTGGTCTCGGTATGTGTAAAACCGGCCTCGTCAAGGCGCGCTCTTGCGTATTTGGCATATATCCTGTTGTTTTCAATATTGTCGTAGCTATGCCATGAAAAGAAATCCAAAGGACAGTCGTTTTTCTTCACATGCTCCAAAAAGCCGTCAAAAAACTCAATAAAGTATTCCATCCTCGGCGAGGACTTGGCGCTGCTCACGAAAGCGGACACAATATCATAAAATCCGCAGCTTGCATACCCGCCGATCTTCAGATGCGGAAAGCATTTTTTAAGATGCTTTGACGCGATCTCATAAAGCTCGTAATACTGCTGCTTTGTGCCCCGCCACATCTGATTTTCATATATATCCTCGTAATTGTCGGGCTCATTCCAAATTTCCCAATACTTTATGTCATATTCAAAGCCGTTTGCCCATCCTTCAGTATAATGCCTGATAATATGCTCGCATATAACCGCCCATTTTTTATAATCCGCTGGCGGATAAATGCGATAGGCCTTTATCATGGCATCGTTTTCGATAGTCACGCCAAGCCTGAAAAAGGGTTCTACCTCGTTTTCAAAAAGCGCTTTTATCAAAAGATCTGTAAACTCAAAATCATACGAATTAGGATCGGTGGGGTCATTATCAAAATCCCTGAAAATATTGGGGATATCGACCCATCTGTACCCGCCGTAAGCACCGCCCACATCGTGCAGCCTTGAATACGGGATGCCCGCATCCTTCAGATATTTGAACATCGAAAAATTCGTACCGGCAAAGGGCGGCTGACCTACTCCGTGCATTGGTTTGATCTTCCCGATAATCTTTTCAGCATCAACGATTATTCTCATCGCACATCCGCCTTTCAATTTATGCTTTAGGTTCACATATGCAATGTACCATACTTTGTTTTTCTTTTCAATATCGCAGGTTTTTGCAAAACACAAAACCGCCGAAAAACCGGCGGTCAGAGTTTGCATTTTGTCAAATTTACAGTTTCAGTATCCTTATCGCGTTTTCGCGGCATATCTTCAAATATACATCTTCGCTCAAGGCGCCCTCAAGATACTTGTTGTCCAGCCAGCCCGCCAGCTCTCTTACATCCGTCACCGCGCAGAAATCGCAGCCGAACAGCATTTTATCCTGAAAAGCATTCAGGAAATCTATGCCGTTTTCCTCGTCTCTTGCAATTGCGTTATAACCGCTGCCTGCGGACATATCGCCGAAAATATTGTCGTATTTTTCAAAGAGCTCCCAGAGCCTGCCTTTTTCTACCTTGCCCTTGGGATAGCCCTTCATTATCTCGCGGTCCACATTTTTGGACATGTGCGCCCAGAACGCCTGAGAATGACCGAATATCTTGAGCTTGGGATATTTTTTGAGCATTTTCTCAAGCCTCGGGAGCCCGGGATCGTCCACAACGCCGTAGGAATATCCTATGGCAGGCGAGATATGTATGGTAACGGGCAGATCATGCTCTGCGCACTGGGCAAGCATGTTATCATAGAGAGGATCGTCAAAGTTTAAGTTTGCGGTCATCTCTCCCACTGCCTTTGCACCTTTTGATTTATAGAATTCCAGTATCTTTCCAAAATCCGCATCGGAAGAATTGTCTACCATCCTTGGATCAAGACCGATGGCAAAAAAGTATCTTTCGGGATATTTATTCACAATTTCAACGGTATGATCCGTGGTAATGGGGAATTTCGAGCCCTCGGGGCTTACGCTTGGCAAAAGCATGCCCTTTTCAATGCCAAGCATATCGTATTTGAGCAAGAGCTCCTCAGGCGAATGATAGGTCATGAACACCTTATCGGGAAAATCGCTCATTATCGAATGAGCGTGAACGTCGATCTTGTTCTTACAGATCTGCATATTGTCCTCCATCAAAAAGGGGCAGAACAATGCCTTTGCCTGCCCCAAAATCGATTTATTTATCGGTCTTGTTTACCTTGCCGTACCACTGACCGTCCAAAGTGCCGTCGTTTTCCTTCTGAAGATCGAGCAGCTGTTCGTAATTTTCCGCTACCTTCCTGAATGCCTTTGCATAAAGCTCGATGATCTCAGGCATATAGCACCTGAAATAAGGCAGGGAACCGCATTCGATCTTTTCGCTTCTTTCCAGCCCCTTATCCAGTTCCCTTACATCCCTGTGCGCAAAGGCTATCCTTGAAGGCTTGCCAAGCCCCATAGAGTCAAAGGTCTGGAAAATGGGATGTATGTGCAGGGGGAGATTTCCGCCAACGCCCGACTTAAAGCCTGTTTCAGCTTCAACAGCATCGGCAAACAGGCGAATGCTCAAGCCGCCCAGCTCTTCCTTCCTGTAAATGAAATGGGGGATATACCAGCCCGCCATTGTGCTGCCTTCTTTTTCGTCGACCCTGTGCGCGTGGATGCCGGGAACACCCTCAAGAAGGTCCCAGAAATAATTGACAGCCTTTCTGATATCCTTGATCCTCTCGTCATAATCCTTGAGCTGCACCCTTGCGTAAGCCGTGCAAAGCTGGTTTGCCCTGCCCTTCATGCCCGAAAGCGGCATATGGAAATATTCTTCAAGACCTTCGGTAGTGATATTGTCGGCATTGTTGCGCTCATAATGCAGGTATGCGACCGCTCTGTCATAATATGCCTTATCATCCGTCACCATGATGCCAAGCTCGCCGCAGGAGAAGGATTTCATTGACATAAGCGACATCGCTGCGATATCGCCGAAGGTTCCGAGCCTTTTCCCTTTATACATGCCGCCCTGAGCATGGGAGACGTCCTCGATGACCTTCAGATCATGCTTCTTTGCAAAAGCCATTATCCTGTCCATATCAGCAGGATGACCGTAATAATGGACAACGATTATCGCCTTGGTCCAGGGGCTTAAACACCTTTCAAGATCATCGGGATCAAGGCACATGGTATCGGGGTCAACATTTGCAAAAACCACCGCAGCGCCAAGGTTCTGAGCAGAAAGGCAGGACGCCCAATAGGTCTTGGTGGGGCAGATCACTTCATCGCCGGCTTTTAAGCCCAACGCCCACATCGCAGTCTGCAGGCTCATGGTGCCGTTGCAGCAGGCCACAGCGTACTTTCTTTGCTGCCAGGCTGCAAATTCTTCCTCAAATTTGCGCGTGACAAGATTGCCCGACATGGTATTGTCGTGGAAAACCTCAAGTATCGCGTCTTCGTCCTCCTGTTTGAATACCGGCCACTTAAAAAGCTTTTCGGGAACCTCCACACCGTCAAAAACCGGTTTTCCGCCTAAAAGCGCAAGTTTTTCCATTACCATTCTCCTATCCGCATATGTTTTATTAAAGCAGGTCACACTTCTCCTGCTTGTCATTCAAAACCAAGATAAAAGCACTTCGCGCAAAGCCCTATCGGCAAATTCAATTTTTACTTATTTCATAGCAATATTATATATTGAAATCACTTGCGAATCAATAACAAATGCTGTGTAATTAAAAATAATTAAGCAATCCCGCAATTCTTATACTCTATACAGAATCATTGCCTTGATATAAATCTTCATTCACTTAAAGTATATTTTCATGCAATTCAACTTTATAATATTTATACTGTTTTCTCGGTAAAATAATATCTGAAAGAAGGCGGAATAATGAAAACGGAATTTTCGGAGAAATATATCACGCTTGGATTGAAAATTGCATATTACCGCAGGAAAGCCGGCTTTACGCAGGAATACTTTGCCGAGCTTATCGGAAAGAGCGTAAGCTTTGTGGGACAGGTCGAAGGAACGGGCACTGTTCGCGGTGTCTCGCTTGAAACATTGTTCAAGATGGCAAAAGTACTAAACATTCCTCCTGCCAAACTACTGGAAGATGACTGAAAAGAGCTATTAGATTAACGAATAATCTAATAGCTCTTTTATTTGCGCAATTCATTTCCGAATCAATTTTACTGCCGATTCGACTTGTGTATCATTGTCCAAACTTATTTCCATATCTTCCTCTATGATCGGCAGCTTGAATTTGATGGATTTCAGCCATTGTCCGTTGGGCTTCCGTTCCTCAAAGATATGGATTTCGGAGATCAGCGACTCCATAAGCTGTCGGCGTTCCGCATCATCCATCACGGCGTACAGCTTGTCAAAGTAAATCAATACTTTGTAGATATTATCGGCAGTCAGCTTTTCCGCTTCGATTGCCGTTTTCTTTGCTCTGGCTTCAATCAGCAGAGATTCCGTGTCCTCGATCTTATCATACATCTTGTAAAGGCGATCATCAAGGTCTGCCTTGCGTTTGATGTAGTGCTTATCGTCGGGGTCAAGGGTGTCAATTTCCTCAATCAGTCTTGACTTGATGGAATAGCTCTGACGAAGCTGCTTTTCATAGTTAGCGATCTCCTGCTCTATAGCGGAGGTATCCACCTTCATGCTGATTTTCTGCTGCATCAAGGCGGCAAACTTCGGATTGCTCACCAGCTTGGTAATAACCTCTGCCACAGCGGTTTCCAGTAGTTCCTCATGGATTTGCTTCTTATAATCGCATTTATGCCCACGGGTCATAGTGCGGTGCTTGCAGCCATAGTAGTAGAAATCCTTGTACTTCGTGCCGTCTGCCTTGTGTTTGACACTCTTGTTACCGTACATTCCCGCACCGCAGATCGGACATTTGAGCAAGCCTGTCAGCAGATGCACCTTGTTATCCTTGCCGTGGTTGACCTTTTCGTACTTCTTTGCCTGTGCAAGCAGCTTTACCTGTGCGTCATGCCAGAGTTCTTCGGAAACAAGCGCTTCATGCAGACCATCGACCAATAGATAATTGTCCTGTTCCACAAGGCGATAGTCATTTCTTGTGCCATGCACCTTTTCCGTTCTGCGTCTGCCATAGGCGATCTTGCCGCAGTAAACAGGATTTTTCAGTATCCTGCGAATCAGAGCCGCATCAAACAAAGGATTCTTACCGTTCTGCCGTTGTATTTTCCCGATTCCGTGATTGGCGAGGTATCGGGCAAGCCCGTTTGCGCCCATATCGGTATGCACATACTTATCAAAGATGATACGGATTGCTTCTGCTTCTTCCTCATTGACGAACAACTTGCCCTTTTCAAGTGTGTATCCGTAGGGAGCAAAGCCGCCGTTCCATTTACCCTCACGGGCTTTCTGGATTCTGCCCTCCATCGTTTGAACACGGATGTTCTCACGCTCGATCTCGGCAACCGCAGACAGAACGGAGATCATCAGCTTTCCTGCATCCTTGGAGGAATCAATGCCATCCTCAACACAGATAAGATTGACACCGAAATCCTGCATCACTTGCAGCGTGGACAGCACATCCGCCGCATTTCTGCCGAAACGGGAGAGCTTGAACACCAGCACATAGGAAACACCGTCCTTGCCGGATTTGATGTCCTCCATCATGCGATTGAATTCTAATCTGCCCTCGATGGACTTGCCGGATTTACCGGCATCCTCATACTCACCGACAATCTCATACTCATTGTATTCGGCAAATGCTTTCATTCTGGCTTTCTGAGCATCCAGAGAGTATCCATCCACCTGTATCGTGGTGGATACTCTCGTATAAATATATACTTTTATCTTGTCTTTTTTCATATCGTCATCCTCATTCGTGCCGCCGTATGCAGCACCGTTATGTAACCCCTACTCCGAAATCACTCTCAGAGTAGGTTTGGACACTCATCACACGTATATTATATCATGCAATGTCC
>SVHB01000105.1 GCA_015056005.1 Clostridiales bacterium | reverse complement strand
CTTTGCGGGATAAAGTCCGGTGGAGGAGTTGGCTTCGGGCGCAAGTTCGATAACTTCTGCGGCGTAGTTTTTGCCGTTATAGAATACCGAAACCTTGGTGCCGATGTCCATGGCATTTGCGCCGTCTTCGGAAAGGTTGAAGGAAACGGTGGGCATACCTTCCTGCGATATGGTATATGTAACGGTGTTGCTGGAAGCGTTGTCGAATTCGTTTATGTTCTTGGCGGAGATGATGCCGGAAACAGGAGCGTACACCTTCTGGTTGGCAAAGGTCTTGCGCGCATTCTGAAGTGTAAGCTCTGCCTGCTCGCGGGTGATGTCGCGGTTGGCAGCATCCTCACCGGAGGTCATGCTCTTGTAAATCTCGTATTCTTCAACAGCCTTGAGATAGTTATCAAAGGAGTTTTCAAAGGAAGTAAGAGTATTGCGGGAGGTGGTCCAGAAAGCGTAGTCTTCCATCTCGTTGTCGTAATCGTCGAGAGCGTCTTTGTATGCTGCCCAGCTTTCAGCGTCCTGATTGTCATCATATTTCGCTTCGGCTTCCTTAAGCTTTTTGCGCAGGCGGCGGAATTCAGCAAAGTCAAAGTCATCATCGGCAAGAATATCAAGCTGAGTTCTCGCGTTCTCGTAATTGTTCTGAGCGCTGTTTATAGCATTTTCATATTTGAGAATTGTAAGCGCGTTTTCAGATCCGCTTTCGGCGGACTCGATATCATTCATCGTCTTGCGATAGGAAAGCTCTGCCTGCTTTAATGCGGTCTCGGCATTTTCGGAGTCAAACTCAAAAAGAAGATCTCCCTTTTTTACGGTATCGCCGGCGTTGAAATAGGTCTTGGCAACGGTGCCGCTGACATCGGGGTATACCTTTACTGTCTGCGAAGCCTCGATCCTTCCCGCAAAGTCGGTCTGTCGGGAAAGGGTCTCACGCTCGGGATATGCAACGTTTACCGTTATGGCAGCCGGGGCAGAACCTCTTTTAGCGCCGGGGGCGTTTGCTCCGCCCTGGGCATTTGCTGCGGGAGGACCGCCTGCCGGTGCTCCGCTGAATCCTCCTAATGCAAATACTGCGACAACTGCCGCTGCAATTACAACGACAAGGCTTATTGCATATTTGCTGAGCTTTGGCTTTTTGGATTCCATATTGTCAACTCCTACAAAAATATTTGTGCATATATGAGAATATTACCATTGAAATATTAACTCAATATAAACTGAAAGCGTAACCTGAGTGAAAAATAGATGAATAGTAAACGGATAAATATATAGATGATTTATCTTGATTATTGTGATATAATATAGGGACAAAAAGGTGTAAAATGAGGTGGTAGTGTGTTCCATATTTTAGTTGCGGAAGACGATGCAAAATTGCGCCAACTGATATGTACCGTTCTTGTAAAAAACGGATACCGCGTGACCGGCGCTGCGGATGGTGAGGAAGCATTAAGGCTTTTTGAAAAGGAATTTGTCGACCTCATGATATGTGATGTTATGATGCCGATGCTGGACGGATATCGACTTACCAGCATGCTTCGCAACGCCAATAATAATCTTCCTATACTTATGATAACCGCAAGAGATACCTTTGCTGATATGCAGCGCGGATTTATGAGCGGAACAGATGATTATATGGTAAAGCCCATCGATTTAAATGAACTTCTGCTGCGTGTCGGAGCACTTTTAAGACGTGCCCAGATAATCAATGAGCGTAAAATAGTTTGCGGAGAGGTAACGCTTGATTACGATGCGCTTACTGTAGTTGGTGCAGGTTTTAACGAACTTCTTCCTCAAAAAGAGTTTTATCTCCTTTACAAGCTGCTTTCCTATCCCGACAAAATATTTACCCGTCAGCAGCTTATGGATGAAATATGGGGTGTAGATTCCTCTACCGACATCAGAACGGTAGACGTTCACATAAACCGCATACGTGACAGGTTTAAAAACTGTGAAGCCTTTGACATAGTAACCGTTCGCGGACTTGGATATAAGGCGGTGAAGGGAAGATGAACAAAAAAAGCAGTTCATCCCTTTGGGTAAGCTTTGCTGTTTCATCTTGTGCATCGGTCGTCCTTTCGTTTTTTCTCGGAAGTTGGATTTTAATATTTTTCAGAAGAATGGGAATAGTCGATTTCAGGCTTCCCTTTCCTTATGAAATGGTTATTATATCGGTGTTCAGCGGAATAATAATCGGAACGGTTATGATGCTTATCGTAGGATGCAATATAATCAATCCTCTGGCAAAGCTTCGTGAAGCGATAAGAGAAGTTGCGCGCGGAAACTTTGATGTACGGCTGGATGAGAAAATAGGTATAGAGCAGATACAGGAGATGGTGCATGATTTTAATATCATGGCGAATGAAATAAGCGGAATAGAAACGCTGAGAAATGACTTTATAGCAAATGTTTCTCACGAGATCAAAACGCCGCTTTCCTCGATTGAGGGGTATGCCACTCTTCTGCAAAATGATGAAATAACCGAAGAAGACAGAAAAGAATACAGCGCATTCATTTTTGAAAGCGCAAAGAAGCTGTCCACATTAACTTCGAATATACTTAAGCTGTCAAAGCTGGAAAATCAAGAGATAGTGCAGGTTAAAAACAAATTTTCACTTGATGAGCAGCTCAGGCGCGCCATACTTACCCTTGAGCCTCAGTGGACCGAAAAGGATCACGAGCTTGACATTGAACTTGACAATGTAACCTATTTCGGCAGCGAAGAGCTGCTGCTGCAGGTTTGGCTTAATCTTTTGGCAAATGCAATTAAATATACACCGCCCAAAAAGAAAATATCGGTTTCTCTTTTTAGGGATGAAAGCGATGTGGTGGTAA
>SVHB01000050.1 GCA_015056005.1 Clostridiales bacterium | reverse complement strand
ATTGCTGTATATGTCGGTATTCTCTTGCCATACAAAATCCCCCTATGGTAGTCCCTTTAATTCTACCATAGGGGGTGGTCTTTTTCTATTGTCCGTTTTTACTGGACCTGTGCATTATTCCGGGCGGGATATTATTGATTCGGCGGCATTGCAGCTTCGCTGATGTCATTTATCGGATACATGGCTTTTGCCGAGAAAGCTTCTGCCTTGATCTTTATCACATAGAGAGAGTCGGTTTGGGGCGCTCTGCTTATCTCTTTTCTTGCGTTATGCCTTTGCAGAGCGTTCAGACCGCGCATGAATTCGTCGGGCTCATCGGATGTTATAATCTGTGCAGCTCCGAATACGGTTACGCTTCTGTAATCCTGATTCTCTCCCCGATATTTGGGCAGATTAGAACGGTCAAGATAGGCGTGGGCGTTCACGCTCACTCTCGGATCCTTTTTAATAAGCTCTATCTTATGTCCGCAGGAGGCCATATGCAGGTAGATTATAAGCTCATCTTCCCATTCATAGCCGAAGTTCAGTGGCACCTGATATGGATAGGGCTCGTCGTGAACGCTGAGAGTACAGGTTTTGCACATATCAAGCATAGCTTTTATTATTTCCTTATCGGTCACGCGCCTATCAGATTTGCGCATTTCAAGAGAGTTATGGTCGGTCATATGCTGCTCCTTTATTCTATAATAAGCTCGTAGCTGTCACCGGTTGGGGCGATATTAAGATGCATTGCGCCTTGTTTGCAAGCAAAACCAAGGCGTTCATATAAGTCATTATCCGAAGCGTCGGAAACGTACATATCCTCATAGCATTTGTCAGCGCAATATCGGATCGCTTCCTTTATGAGCAGCTCCTTTGCGTTCGTTTTTGAAAACAGCGGCTCGACGTACAGGCGGTCGATAACTGCAGAGAAATAACCGCGCTTGGTAGAGAAAAACCTGCTCAGCACTAAGATGCCGATGTATTTTTTGTCCTTGACTGCGGTGAAAACTGCGGTATGTCCAAGAGTGAGCGCGTCACGGAATTGAAGCACGGGCTCGATATCCGGGTAAATATCGTTGCCTCGCTCTAAGTTTGCCGAGTTCAGCATGCGCCATGCGGGGTAAACTGGAAGATGGGTGACCTGCTTTACGCTGATGGGAGAAGAGGAGTTTTTCATATATGTCATAAGCGGTGAGCCGTCTTCGTCGGCGCCGTTTGGTTCAAAGCCGATTTTCTCCCAGAAAGCTTTGGCTCTTTCGGTGATATAGTTTGCGTCGATATAGGCAGCGCCGTTTTGGGCGGCAAAATCGATGCATTTTTTCGCTGCTGCGATCCCAAAGCCTTTGTTTCTGTATTTTGGCAGTATGCAGAACTCCATCAGAAGGCAGCGGCCGTCGTTGTGCTTCCATATGCGCAGCATTAAAAAGCCGATAAGCTCGCCATCGTTTTTAATGAAAATATATCGGATATGACCGTCTTCGTCCGTGTCATCATGCAGAAGCTTTACATCGTGAAGGTATGATACGCTCAGAAAATAATCTCTGTCCTCTTCGTTCATGTGCGGGGCGATATCGCGCTCAAAGTATTCATGCAGAAGGGTTATGAATATGCGTTCCTCGCTTTTTTCGCATTCGCGTATCGTGATCATGTTTTCCACTGGTTTCACCGCCTTATGCTTATTATAGCATCGCTGAAATTTACCTTCAACAGCATATTGAAAAATGAGCGTTTTCGTGAAATAATTGATAATGGGTGATAATATGATATACTTTGAAAACGAAGAGATAAGAATACGCGATCTTGAACAAAGAGACGCCAAGATCATTACCGATGAAGAAATAGCACAGGGCTGGAATCAGAGCATAGATAAATATTTGATGAGATTGCGCGACAGGGACAGCGGCAAGGCGATAGCTTTGGTCGCAGAATATAAGGGAAATGTGGCAGGCTATATAAATGTATATCCCGATTCGAAATGGGGCGCGTTCGGCGAGCTTGGGCTGCCTGAGATAGTCGATTTTGGCGTGCTGGAAAAATATCGCAATAGAGGTATCGGAACCAAGCTCATGGACGCAGCGGAGAAAATCGCCGCAGAATACAGCGATAAGGTGTACTTGGGCGTTGGTCTGCATTCGGGCTACGGAAGTGCTCAGCGCATGTACATAAAGCGCGGCTATATCCCCGACGGCAGCGGAGTATGGTACGGCGATAAAGTGCTGGAGCCATACGCTCCCTGTTCAAACGACGATGATCTTGTACTGTATCTGATAAAAAACAACTCCTGAAATTTCAGGAGTTGTTTTTTGCTTATATGATATCCGTGTCTATCACCATCAGCCTTGATGTGGCTCGGGTGGCGGCGACATATTCGTATTTGTCGCCAGAGTTTTTGTCGGTAAGTACAGCTACGTTGTCGAACTCAAGCCCTTTGGAGAGGTAGATGGGCATTATCATTCGCTCACCGATCTCGTCGTCCTTGGAATTGCCTATCATCTTAAAGCCGAGCTCCTTTGGGAGCTCAACGCTTAGAAGAATGGCGCTTCTGAGGCTTCTTGTGATTATGCAGCTCATCTTCTCGTTTTCAATGCTTTCAAAGAAGGCTTTGATGTGCGATATGATGCTTTCCATATCATCGGCGCTCGCCATAATTACGGGTTCCCCGTGCCTCTCGATGGAGTCCAGCTCATTTCCCAAGAGAGATGCTGCGTATTCGCTGATCTCGCTGGTCGAGCGGTAGGATCTGGGCAGCTCCATATAATTTGACTTCTCGCCGAAAACTTCCGTGAGCTTTTTGAGTGGGAAGCGCGGCAGGAATGGGTTGAGCCTTTGGTTTTCGTCGCCGAGCACGGTAAAATCGGCGTACTTATACATATATTTGAGTATCCTGTAATGGATGAAGGAATAATCCTGCGCTTCATCCACGACAACATGGCGTATGCCGGGCACGGGCTTTACCTGACCGAGCATTGCCATGAGGAAAACGATCGCGGGAGCGTCTTCAAAGAACATTCTTCCGTCCTTGAGCGTTTTTTCAAACCTTCTGTCCTCATTGGGAGAGATCTTTACAAAATACTCTTTCAGGAACTGCTTGTAAAGCGAGACAGCGCTGAGGGTCGCTTTATCGTAGACCTTCTTTCTTGCCTCATCCACATGGATGAAATACTGGCGCCTGGCTTCGCTTTTGAGCTCTTCTCTGGAAAGGAAGGTATAGTCTTCGCTGGTCTCGTCAAGATGCTCTTCCATCTTTTTGAGCCTGTCTTTTCTTCCGTCGCGCTCGCGCTCATCAAACAGCGCCTTGACGCGCTCCAGCCTGCTCTGCGCGGGCAGAAGATCTTTGCTCCTTGAAAAAATATCGTAAAAATCCTCTTTACTTATAATGATTTCGCCAAGAAGCTTTATATCGGCAAAATCGGAGAAGCTCTCGTTCACTCTTTGAGCAAAGCTTTCCAGCGAATTCAGATATTCATAAGAAAATTTCTCATAAATATTTTTCATTCTGATATCGCTGAGAGAATCGTCGTATATGTTTTCAAGGAAATCCTGACTGCGCTCGATATGAAGCTCCTTGCCCAGAATTCCGGAAACAAGGCTGTCAAAGTCGGTCTGCCACACGTTCTGCTCGTCAAGGCTGGGCAGGACCTCGCTTATATAATCGGAAAAGATCGAGTTGGGCGAGAAGATAATCACGTTATCTGCGCTCAGCTTCTTTGCCCTTTGATAAAGGAGATATGCGACCCTGTGCAGGGCAACGCTGGTCTTTCCGCTGCCGGCTGCGCCCTGAACGATAAGCGCGCCCGATTCATTCCTTATAACGGCGTTCTGCTCCTTTTGTATGGTTTGGGCGATGCTGCCCATCTTTTCCTGTGCGCCCTTGGAAAGGATCTCGATCAGCATCTGGTCCTGAATGGCGACCGAGCTGTCGAACATGCCTGTGATTTTGCCGTTTTCGATCTTGAACTGGCGTTTTAAGGATATCTCGCCCTCTTCTTTGCCTCTTGGCGAAATATAGCTCGCTCTGCCAAGCTCATGATCGTAGTACATGGAAGCTATCGGGGTGCGCCAGTCGTAGATATATGTTTCGTAGGTATCGTCGTCATAAAGACCCGCAGGACCGATATACAGCTGTTCCTTTTCTTCGCCGTCCTCTTTGTAATCAAGGCGGGCAAAAAAGGGCGCGGGGTACAGGCGGCGCAGAGTCCTTGCGCCCGTCTGACGAAGCGAAAGGCTGTTCATCGCCCTTGAAAGCTCCATCTCGTCTGCGGAAAAGTCGCGCACGTTTTCGGCATAGTTTTCCCAGAGGAAGAGCCTTTGCGTCATTATCCCTTCCCTTGTGTCGTCCATATCCTCGTGCGTCTTTTCAAGCCTGTCGGCGATGTGCTCCCTGATTTTATCAAGATGATTTTGTTCTTTAAGTAATTCTTCTCTATCCTGCATATTATCCCTCAAATACGTAAGTTTCGCCGCGCTTCAGTTCAATTTCCTGTGCTTTGCCCGCAAAATGCACGGTGACTTTTCCTGCATCTTTTTTGCAGGTGAGTACAGCGCGATAAAGGGCGGAGTTTTTGAATTCTATGTCGCATGTGACCATGTTTTTTGCGCAAAGGCCGTTCATGTGACCTGCCGTCCATTCCTTGGGAAGGGCAGGGAGGATGAATATGTTTTTTTCATCGCTTTGCAGGAAAAGCTCCGCAATGCCTGCGCAGGCGCCGAAATTGCCGTCGATCTGGAAGGGCGGATGCGCGTCGAACATGTTCGCATAGGTCCCGCCGCCCGTCATCCTTGTGCCGGATTCGTCAACGAACCTGAGCTGTCTTTTTATGAGCGCAAGAGCATGATCGCCGTCCCTGAGCCTTGCCCAGAAATTGATCTTCCAGCCCATAGACCAGCCGGTACCGTCGTCGCCGCGCATTTCAAGGGTCTTTTTGCAGGCCTCAAGAAGCTCAGGCGAGCTTTCGGGCGTGATCTGCCCTGCGGGATGCAGAGCATACAGATGCGAAACATGCCTGTGATGGGGATCTACCTCGTCGTAAGTTTTGTCCCATTCAACGAGCCTTCCATCCCGCCCGATCTCAAGGGGACGAAGGTTATCCAGAAGCTCATGAGCCTTGATAAGGTCTGATTCATACAGACCAAGAATATCGCAGATCTTGATGTAGTTTGTCAATACCTCTCTTGCCACCGCGTTGGTCATTGCGGCGGCGTTTGCTATTGCGCAGACCTCGCCGTCCATATAGAAGGTGTTTTCGGGAGAGTTTGCGGGGGTGAAGGTATATTTTCCGTCCACCTTTATAAAGGTATCGATGTAGAACCTTGCAGCCTCTCTGATCGCTGGCAGAGCCTTATGGCGAAGGAATTTTTTATCCAGAGTATATTCGTAGTGCTCAAACAGATGCCTTGTGAGCCATGCAAAGCCAACGGGCCAGAAGGCATAGGCGCTGCTTCCTGAGAGCTGCTCGCCCACCGGGTTGGAAAGCCTCCAAAGGTCGGTGTTGTGATGCGCGACAGCGCCCCTTGCGCCGTAAATTATCCTTGCGGTGTCCTTGCCGGTGTGCATGAGCCCGTCTATCAGCTCAAAAAGCGGTGAATGCATATCGGAAAGATTGGTAAGCTCTGCCGGCCAGTAGTTCATCTGGGTATTGATGTTAATGGTATAGTTGCTCGACCACGGAGGGCAGGTCTGATCGTTCCAGATGCCCTGCAGGTTTGCCGCCTGACCGCCTTTGCGGGAGGAAGCTATTAAAAGATATCTTCCGTAAGCAAAGAGCTGCTCGTAAAGTACGGTATCGCCTTTTTCGATATCGTAGTTTTTAAGCCTTTCAAGGGTAGTCGCATCGCCCGAGGGCAGATCAAGAGAAAAATCCACTCTGTCAAAGTATTTTTGGTGATCGGCAAGATGCTGAGCATAAAGCTCGTCAAAGGATCTTCCTTCAAGCTTTTTTATGTCTTCAAGGCAGAGCTTTTCCTCGTCAAGTCCTTCTAAGAAGGGATGCTTGTCATAGCCGTTGAAGCTCGTGCGCGCGCAAAGCACGATAAGCGCGCTGTCGGCGTCTTTTACGGAAATTTTATCATCCGAAACTATGACTTTTCCGCCTTTTGCGCTCACTTTCACTGCGGTGAGCGCCCGCATGCCCTGTCTTTCCGGCTCATCAAAATAGAATATCGGTTCTTCAAAGCGCCTGTAGGAAGGCTCGACATGCGAAGGCGCTTTTACGTGCATCAAAAGCAGGCCGTCCTTTGCTTGAGTGGAATATCTGAGCTTGCTGGACATGGAAAGCTCAAAGGAGACTGCGCCTTCCTTATCTGCGCTTATCTTTATCACGACTGCTCTTGCGGGATAGGAAGCAAAGGCTTCCCTTGTATATTTTACCCCGTTTTTTGTGTAATGAGACTCCACAAGCGCTTTTTTCATATCAAGGCTGCGCTCAAAATCCGAGTGATCATCATCTGCAAAATCGATGCGCATATCGCCAAGGGGCATATATGCCTCGGTAAATTCGCCCGTAAGCTCGTCCATGAGAAGCTTCTGCGCGGCAAGGTAATCACCGTCAAGCATCAGCTGCCTGACCTTCAGATAATTGGGATAGATGAAAGGCTTATTGTAAAGCCTTGGATATCCCGACCAGAATGTGCTTTCATTGAGCGACAGCTGTTCTGTTTTTACGCCCGAAAACACCATTGCGCCGATATTGCCGTTGCCGATGGGCAGCGCTTCCACCCATTTTAGAGCGGGTGCTTTATAGGTCAGCGGCTTTAACATAAGTTTTCCTCCTTTTAATCAGTAACGGTTATTCTTACAACTTTCTTTTCTTCAAGTACTCCGTCATCCAGCACAAAAACGGCCTCGTATTCTCCGCTTTTATCTGCGGTGAACGTAAATTCATGGCTTTCTTCGTCAAAAGATGCTCCTTCGGGGAGTTTTTCGGCGTATAGCCTTATCCTGTCCTTATAAGGAGATACATCCGTATCAGTCCACGCGGAAAAATGCTTCATAAACCTTGGCGTATCAAGGGGAACCTCGGCAAACTCGCTTGCGGGATCCCTTATTTCCGCTTTGAAAGCTATTTCTTCGCCCACGTTTTTACTAATATCGGTAATCTGCTTTATAAAGGGTCTGTGTACCGTAAGCGGCAGGGGATGATTCTTTGTAGGCGTTTCATACACAAAGCCGTTTGAGGCAAGAGCGACGGTGGGAAGCTTAAAAAGATCATCGGGCGGAGTGCCGGGAGCTGGCGAATTTACGCAGACCCTGTGAAGCGTTTCGCCCTCGGGAAGCGTTATATCGCATACATCGGTTGTAAAATAGGGCTCGTTTTTTATGTATTCAAAATTGGTCCTGCGCTTGTATTCGTTTTTTACGCCCACAAATTTTTGTGAACCTATATGGGACTGCGCGTCTATTTTAGAAAATTCGGCTTCGCGTACATCGTCCAGCACAAATATCGGGCGTTCATCGGGCACAAGATGCCTGATCTTTATGTTCTCCATTTTTACGGCATTTACATGGCGCATATACACGCCAGATGCGGGAAGTATGCCGAACATGGAAGGCTCGGGATAATCGTTTGCGGCTTCGGGTACGTTATAAGGGTCATTTACCCAAGCGCCGTTTTCAAATTTGACCCTTGGCAGCAGCGTTTCGTTTTTTGCAAAGAAGGTGTTTACCATCCAGGGCAGGCTTTGCACCCAAGGCGAGGTTTCAAACTGGGTATACATCCAGCTGGTGTTGATCCGCCTTTGCTCAACTGCGTCGCGCATTAAAAGACCGCCCCTGTAGGTTATGTCGATATCGCGTATAGTCACGTTTTCTATTTTGCTGTCTACCAGTCCCGCAAGGATAACGGGGTATCTGGGATCGGCGTTCGTGACCTTTATGTTGGCAATTTCTACATTATATATACGCGCAATCCGGCCGCCTACGGCGTTGGCATATTTGGGGAGATCGTCTTCCTTTATCTCTTCCTTCATATCGGGAAGGTACGCGCCGCTGTGAGGATCAAAGCGGTTGAGATAATACTTTCCGTCTATAAGGCTTACATTTCCGTGGTTTATGTTCACGGGAGTTTTGGGGTTGATGAGCGAAAACTCATCGGTGCCGTCTGTGTTTATGCTGATATCGCGCCTGTAGGAGGGGACGTATCTTACCGGCGGGAATTTGCCGAAAAGGGCGTTGTTGGGCAATACCCATTCGCGGTTATCGTATCTTACATTATTGTCGCCGCATTTATAAAGGTTTTCGGGAGAATTTCCGGTGACGGGAAATCTTGCGCGGTCGCCGACTCTTATAAATATCGGAGATGAGGAAATGTCATCCATTATGCAGTCGGTGAATATGACATTGGAAATATCCGAGCAATCCACTGCCTCCAGCGCAAAGCCGCGGCTGCGCTTGAAGGTGATGTTTCTGAAAAGCACTGTGTCAAAACCGCAGGTGCCTTCAGTGCCAAGCTTACACCTTGCCGTGGGCCCGCATCTGTCTGTTGCAGCCAGCTTATCGGAGGTAAACGTACCCGCGATAACGGAACCCGCATCATAGCCGGAAACCGTGCAGTCGTGCACAAGTATGTTTTTGCAGGGCCTGAACATGCCCGCGCCGAAGCTTGCTTTCAATACTATCGCATCGTCTGTGAGTGAATTGAACCTGCTGTGGCGAACTGTCACGTTCTGGCAGCAGTCGATATTGAACGCATCCCTGTTGGTGTCGATCACCGTGTTTTCGACCAGAAGATTATCGCAGCCAACCGCGTTTATGCCGAAATGACCGCCAAGGAGTATTTCAATGCCCTGTATCACGATGTTGCTCGATCTTACAAGCCCGATGCACTTGTTGCCGAACCATGTGCCGTCATGGGAAGGCTTGGTTCGGTCGGGATTGACACCCGGATCCATGCTTTGAAGTGTGTACACCCTGTTTTTGGTTATGGGATCGATGCAGCTTCCGTCAAACCTGCCGCCGCCGTATATCATGACGTTTTTGATATCCGCGCCGTATATCTGCGCGTTGGCAAAAGCCGAATGACCATTGGACTGTATTCCGCCGTAGAGGTTTACCTCGGGTTCGTCATAGTTCCCGCCCTCGCCCGATAGCCTTGCAAACGGAGTACGCAGTTCGCTTCTTGCGGCTCTTATCACACAGCCGTAGGGGATCTTCAGATTTACGTCGCTCATCAAACGTATCGTATAAGCCTTATACTCGCCCTGAGGGAAATACACCGTTCCGCCGCCTGACATGTGGACGGCGTTGATCGCCTGATTTATGGCGTTGGTGTTCATGACAGGATCACCGCCCGGCATGCAGCCGAAGGTCTGTACGTTCAGTATCCTGTCCTCTTTGAGCAGATCTTCCTGAGATACGGGGCAGCCTGTCGCTCTTATGATACGTTTCATAGCGCTCCTCCGAAATGATTTTTATATGAGTTTGCCTCTTAAAATGACTTCCTTTACGTTAAAATCGTCATCAAGCCTTAGAATATCGGCAATAAAGCCTTTTCTTATCATGCCTCTGTCGAGCAGGTTCGCCTGCCTTGCTGGGATGCTCGTTGCCATTGGGATAACAAATTCGGGCATAAGACCAACCTCGTTTATCATATTCCTGACCGCTTTGTCAAGGGTGAGGGTGGAGCCTGCAAGGTTGCCGGCGGGTATTCTTGCGATACCGTCTTTTACCGTTACTTTGCTTGATAAGAAAGTATATTCGCCGTCGGGCATGCCGCCTGCCATAATGGAATCGGAGATAAGGCAGATGTTACCCTGTTTGCAAAGCGCTGCTATTTTGAGCGCGTCCTTGCATACATGGATAAGGTCTGCGATCAGCTCGCAGGTTATCCTGTCGTCGGAAAGCGCGCCGCCCACTGCGCCTGCTTCCCTGTGATGGAGCCCGCTCATTCCATTGAAAAGATGGGTCATATGGCTGGCGCCGAAGTCGGCTGCTTTGTGCACCTCTTCGGCCGTAGCTCCGGTATGACCAAGGCTTACGGTAATGCCAAGCTTTTTTAAGTACACGATCAGCGATTCTACATCCTTCTGCGCCGGGTCTACGGTTATCAGCCTTACTATATCGGCGTTGTTTTTGGTGAGCTTTTCAAAGTTTTCTTTTGTTGCGTCAATTATGTATTGGGGAGGCTGTGCGCCGGGGAATTTGCTGCCAAGCATCGGACCTTCCATGTGCGCTCCAAGCACCTGCGCTTCGTTTTCTCTCGTATCGCACATAACTTCCCTTACTCCTGAAAGCGCCTTATTTGTGCGCTCTACAGAATCGGTCACGGTCGCGGGCAGGAAAGCGGTCACGCCGCATTTGGCATATCTTCTTGCCATATTCCTGATGCTGTCGGCGCCGTCCATCATATCGGTGCCGCCGTAGCCGTGAGTATGAACATCGATATAGCCGGGAACAGCCATATCGCCGCCAAAATCTATTTCAATATCGTCGTATCCATTGGGAGATACGGCTTCGATCCTGTCGTCCTTTACATATATACCGCTGTTTATGAATCTGCCGTCCTGAAACACTCTGGCATTTTTGATATACATATATGTCGCCTCACTTTTTCATTAATATTATTTTACCGCAAAGAATCGTTTTAGGCAACGGGAACGTTTTTTGAACTCACATGCAGTGTGAGGAATAATATGGTATAGACAGAAAAAAGGAGGAGAGCATATTGAACATAAACGCCGTGCTTGCGGCTTTTGCAGCTACATTCGTTATGTTTGTTTCCACTGCCGCAGGCGCTCTTTGCGTGTTTTTTATAAAAGGCAGGATGTCGGAGAGAATCAAAAGCATTTTGATGGGATTTGCATCGGGCGTGATGTGCGCCGCATCGATCTGGTCGCTTCTGATACCGTCGCTCAATGAAAGCAGAGGGCTTTTGCCGACTCTTTCAGGGCTTTTCTTCGGTGCGCTTTTTCTGATGGCGCTCGATCGCATTATACGAAAAAAGAGCTTTGCCCAAGGCGGGTTTTCTTCGCTCATGACCGCAGTTACCCTTCATAATATCCCGGAGGGGATGGCGGTCGGGCTTGCCTTTGCGCTGGCGGGTAATTCAAACACGGCAGGATATGCCGCAGCAGCGGCGCTTGCCTTCGGAATGTGCGTTCAGAATTTTCCCGAGGGCATGGCTATATCACTTCCCATGCATGCTTCGGGGAAAAGCAAAAAAGCTTCCTTTATATACGGAAGCCTTTCGGGGATTGTCGAACCCATAGCGGGCGTTCTTGCGGCGCTTGCGGCGTATTATATAAAGCCGCTTATGCCGTTTTTCCTGTCATTTGCTGCAGGGGCAATGCTGCTTGTAACATACAGCGAGCTGATCCCCGAGTCTGCGGGTGCGGACAGCTTTTGGGGCAGTTTCAGCGCTCTTTTGGGCTTTGCCCTAATGATGGCGCTGGATGTTGCGCTGGGATAGTGCATATATATTTATCTCACTGCCGATAATAAATGCAGGGAGATGATTTATATGAACAACACCATGAAGCTGTTGAATCACATTTATCAGGATGCTCAGATGGGCGCGGGCTCGATCACGACCGTGCTTGAGCACAGCAAAGACAGCGCGTTTACCGATGATCTGAGGACTCAGAAGGGTATCTATGACGATATTCGGGGCAAAGCGCAGGATATGATCGAGGGCGCGGGCGGCGAGGTCAAAGGTTTGAATCTCATGGAAAAGGCAAGAACGAATATCATGATCGATATGCAGACCTTAACGGACGAATCCACTTCCCATCTTGCGGAGATGATGATAATCGGCACCAATATGGGCGTTATCGAATCGCTGAAAAAGCTCAGGGAATACGAAGACGGCGCAGACCCTCAGGCGCTCGACCTTATGACCTCGCTTCTGGATCACGAGGAAAACGCCATCAAAAGGCTCAAGGAATATCTGTAAAACCTTAGACAAAAAAGGGCGAAAGCTGTATAATAATATATACCTTATAAAGGGGTGTATATTATGAAAAAGACAGCTTTTGTCCTTTTTGTTTTGTCTTTATTGCTGCTTATTTCCTGCACGGGTGAGCCTGAGACTCAAAACAGCGTCGAAATCGCAAACCCGATAAAGCAGGTAAACGCAGCGGCGGATTTTGAAGCGCTCGGGGTGTACATCGAAGCGCCCGAGGGCGCAGAAAACGTGAGCTATTCCACAATAAGCGGTTTTACTGCGCAGATAAGATTTACTTTGGATGAAAACGAATATACCTTCAGGGCAGCGTTGAGCGATGAAGACATCTCCGGTGTATATGCTGCGTTTAACGACGAAGCAAAGAGCATAAGCGCCTGCGGCGAGGAAAAAAGCGTGACCATTGACGTAAAAACTGTAAAGGATAACGGCGGAGCTTTGGCATCATGGAGATATGGGGACGGTATTTTTACACTTTTTTCGCCCACGGTGAACGATCTTGATCAGATGGGCGATCTTGCCTTGGTGCTGTCGTATGATCTAAGTGATGTAAGATGAGCGGCGGAGCACATTCTTAACAATAATCGTGTTGTATTATTATGCACAGGTGATATAATTATTATATAAATTTAGGTTAGAGGTACAGTGAAATGGCGAAGTTTAAGAGAAGCGACGCTGATATGACTCAGGGCGTCATCTGGAAACAGCTGATTACTTTTGCGGTGCCGATGATGCTTGGCATGCTCTTCCAGCAGCTTTACAACACCGTCGACACTCTGGTCGTAGGTCAGTTTGTCGGCAAAGAGGCTTTGGCTGCGGTTGGCAGCACAGGCAGCATAATCAACACTCTTGTAGGTATATTCAACGGTCTTTCGCTTGGCGCTACCGTTGTTATCTCCCAGTGCTACGGCGCTCACGACGATAAAGGGCTTCACAAGGCGGTTCAGACCACGTTTATGATGACTTTTATCCTTTGCGTGATCATCACTGCGCTTGGCATGGTGCTTGTAAATCCCCTGGTCAGGATGATGGATACTCCCGACGATGTTTTCGGTGAGTCCACAGCCTATCTTCGCATTTATTTTGCCGGCATATCGGGTCTTATGGTGTACAACATGGGCTCGGGCGTGTTAAGAGCGGTCGGCGATTCCAAGCGCCCCTTGTATTTTCTTATTTTTTCGGCCTGCATGAATATCGTGCTCGATCTTGTGTTTGTAATTGTGTTCAAGCTCGGTGTTTCGGGCGTTGCTTATGCTACCATAATATCTCAGTTCCTGTCCAGCCTTCTGGTTTTGTACGTGCTCACCAAAACCGATGCCAACTACAAGATAGACTGGCGCAATCTGCATCTTGATATGCCGATGCTGAAGAAAATCTTCGGTATCGGTTTCCCCACTTCGATACAGCAGGGCATAACCAGCTTTTCCAATGTTTTCGTTCAGTCATATATCAACAATTTCGGTTCGGCGGTCATGGCGGCGTGGTCTATCTACAATAAGCTTGATATCTACGCGCTTATCCCCATGCAGTGCATAGCTGCGGCTTCGTCGACCTTCGTTGGTCAGAACTACGGCGCAAAGAACCTGCCCAGAGCGAAAAAGGGCGTGACCAAAGCTCTGCAGCTTTCCCTTGGGATCAGTGTCGTGCTTATCGCGATCCTTATGATGCTCAGGACCACCTTTGTCAAATTCTTTAACTCCGATCCCGAGGTCATTGAGTATGCCGAGTTTTTCATCGGGCTTATCTCGCCCTTCTATCTGCTTACCACCTTCAACCAGATTTATTCCGGTGCGCTCAGAGGCAGCGGCGATACTAAAGTCCCTGTTATCATCATGATGTCCTCATTCGTAGTCTTCAGGCAGGCATATCTCTTTGTGGCAAAGGCATTGGGCAACAATTTCTTTATGATATCGCTTGCCTATCCCGCAGGCTGGGTGCTCTGCAGTCTGCTCATGTTTCTTTATTATCACAGAAGCAAGTTCTTCAAACAGGCTGTGCTCGATGAAAAATCAGCGTCCGAGGCTGCCGGAGCTTGAATTTGGTTCTAATATGTTATAAAATCGACATATAAATACCCGGGGGTGATTTCATGGCGAAAGATCGCGGTGAACTGAATTATATCTGGAAGGATCGCAAGCGCATACTCGGTATGCCCATATCGTTTACCCGTTATATGCTCAGTCAGGACAGGCTGTTCTTGGAAACAGGTTTGTTCAATTCTCATTATGATGAAATTTTGCTCTATCGCATACGCGATATCGGCATGAAAAGAAGCCTTGGACAAAAAATATTCTCAGTCGGCAGCGTTATGGTAAAGTCATCCGATAAAACTCTGCCCGATCTTGAACTGAAGAACATAAAAGATCCTCTCTATGTAAAAGAGACGCTCCATAAACTCGTCGAAGAAAACAAGCTCTCCCGCAGAATGAGAGTTGCTGAACTCATGGGCGACGACCTCGGCGATGAGGACGATGACGCTCTCGATCAGGATATTGAATGAGAGCGGGCGGCTATGCTTCGCACATATTTTGATAAGCAGCCACCGCAAAACCTAATAACTTTATAAAAGTAATTTACGAGGAGCCCATACTTTACGGGCTCCTCGTAAGCATATGTATGAAATTACTCGTCCGCGTCTCGGGATAAACCCGAGCCGGGCTTTGGCTAAAACAGTCCACCGGACTGTTTTCTTAACGCGTCGCCCCCAAAGCCGCGGGTTCCAAGGGTTGCAAACCCTTGGTGGATGAGGGTTTGGGAGAAGGCGAAGCCTTCTTCCAAAAACAACTATAGAACAAAATTTATCTGCCGGCGGAAGAAAAATCTTTGGGAGAAGGCGAAGCCTTCTTCCAAGAAAAAACTCTCGAACGTATATCCCCACCTACCGCACGAGCTCCGCAGCCCGCGCGATGAATTCGGAGTTGGTGGGCTTGCCGGTCATTTCGCGCAGTGAATAGCCGAACATGTTCACAACAACGTCCACGCGCGCCCTTGCCATTGCGCTTTCGATGGCAAAGCGCATCACGCGCTCGACCTTAACGGGCGTTGACGAGTGCAGCGCCGCAACGGGCTCGTAAATATTGGAGCGCATGGAAGTAATCGCGCCTTTATCCTTTGCGGCGATCATCACCGCATCCAAAAGACAGGAATAACCGCGAATGGAGCGCCTGATGCCAAACTCATCAAGCACTCGCCGTATCCTGTCACCCAGCTGCCTGTGAGCTTCATCGCCAAGCCCCAAAACAGCTTTGGGGAGCTGCTCAAATAAGCGCTCGGCTTGTACAACTGCGGCGCCTTTGGATGCAAAAAGGCTTGACAGAAAAGAAAAATGCTCCGGCACGATAACGATGCATTTGTCTGCGCCGACTTCATCAATGACCTGAAACGCGTCAGCACCGCGCATTGCCACGTCGATTATGATCGCGCCGCATTCGATCGATCGAAGCTTCCTTGCGTCCTTTATAATAAACGCATCGTGATCGGATAAATAATCAAGAATAATGCTGCTTCGCTCGCCTGCGCATATAGCTATATCCATAACCATCCCTCCCGCCTTTGATTATACCAAACAGAAATCCGCGCGGGTGAAATGCGCCAATACTCAAAAAAATACGCCAAAATAACAGTGCGCTCGACAATAAAAGGGCGAAAACAAAAAAGAGAGTTCTTTTTAAGAACTCTCTTTCGTTTTGTTAATCGGTGTAAACGTATTTTGCGGATATCCACGCGTGAGCATCGTTCCAGATGATCTTATACCAGGAATGTGTAGCGTCGCAGGAGACGATGTAGACTGTGTCGCCGCGCTTGATCTTGCCGATTTTGTCAAAGGATGTATCGGGGCCTGAGCGTACGTTCAGGGTGCCGCATACAACGGTTGCACTGCCTTCGCAATCAATGCAATCCTCTCCATCCATAAGGTAAACATACTTTCCGCTGACATAGCCGATCATGCCGTTTTCCATGGTGAACTTGATCCAGCCGTTCTCAAGCAGCTCGCCCTTGATGGAAGCTCCTCGTTTGAGAGAGCCGATCTTCTCAAACCCCGTGCCCGCACCCGAGCGGATGTTCAGCTTATTGCAGAGCACGCTGAAGGTGTTTTCAACTTCCTCAGGCTCCGCGGGAGTGATCGGTGCAGGAACGATGGTTTCGGGAATGAAACCGATCGAAGGCTTGATCGGGATGAAATCATCATCGTCATACTCGGGGTAGGAAGGAGTATTGCCTGTATTTCCGTCGTCTGTACCGCCGTCGCCGGTGTTGTCATCGCCGGTATTGTCATCACCCGTACCGTCGTCTGCGGCGGCCTTTTCCCAAGAGAGCATGAAGGGGCTGAAGGATTTTGTGGTGAATTCGATATAATCGTCGTGCTTGGTCACATTGATCACTTCAAGATCGGTATGGCTTTCATCCTTATAGTGCTCGAGGGTGAAATCATCATCCTTTGTAGTACCATCGGGATAAGCAATGCGTACAGTCTCACCGCCTTCGCCGGGCTGGATGGGATTACCGTTCTCATCTTCAAGCGAAAGCTGAACATATTCCGCACCCTTGTTCGTGGCAGTACCAAAATCCTGCGCAAAGGTCTCGATGACAAGAGTGTTGTCGCTGTTTATGAGAGAATAACCGGTGGGATTATCGCTTGAATCCTCGCTTACAGCCCTTGAATTACCGTTGCCATTGCCCTTTGAATAGTATTTTTCGGTGAACTTATCGTTGGTGTGGTAAACATATTCGCTAATATATGTGCCGTCTTCTTTCATCCAATCGATCACTATATAAGAGCCGCCTCTTATGCTGTTACCGTAGATTTCCGGGAAGTAAACAGTAACGGTTATGTTCTTGCCGCCTTTATCCGCTGTCAGTTTTCTTTCAACAAATGTCCTAATAACATTTGTTGAGATCTCTATAGATCTGTCATTACCGGAAAACTTTGTTACAGGTGTTGCATTTAGAAGATTTCTTTGCATTTCAGCCCGTTTTTGATCAGCGTCATATACATTACCGCCGCTTGAAGGATTCATTCTATAGCCGATAATATCGGGATCACTGGGAGCTTCTATGGTGAATAGAACTGCGCCATGGGGTACCGGCTCCGGCGCTTTACCGGTGTTTCTGTTCCATAGATGCCCCGAGTCCTTCTTTGCTACCTCTATTATGAATCCGGTGCTGCCCGTGTAATCTTGATTTATTTTTATTCTTTTATCCGGAACAGGAGTCCAACCACCAATATCCATAGAGGTTTTACCCATTACAGGCGTCGCAGTTATTGTTAGCCTTTGGGTCTTGGAAGTACCATCGCCCATATCCCAGACGATTGTAAATACATCTTTCGTTTCATGAGAGAAGGTTGAACCATTGTAAATCGATTTACCAAGAGTTATGTAGCCGTTATTATCGATAGAAACCGAGTTTCCGTTTACTGTACATCCTTGAGCATTTGAGGGCGCTTTTACAGCAGTATGCAGTACCTTATATTTGTTTTGATCCTGTACCGAAGAATTGCCATCTAACAGATTCTTCACTTTATAATAGTCGAAGAAATAAACGATCTCACTGTTTTTGTATTCCGGGAACATTTCTTTTCCATCTACCAGATCCTCGCCGTAATATTCGCTATCCCAATCACCGGTGTTGAACTTAATATTTTCAAGCGGAATCTGAGTATCGTCGATAAAAGTTACGATATCTTTGTTTGCGTGCCTGACGTTGACCCTGAGGTATTCGATGGAGCTTTCAATATTATCATCGGCAGCGATATCAATGGGCTTCCCTTCTTTATCACACCAGTATGCCATCATGCAGAACAGTCTGTCTGTGGGTTCTATCATGATAGTGTCATTGTATCTGCGAACAGATGCACACTCGCAGCCGGGATACCAGAACTCATTTTGACTCATATTACTGATGGAAGTATCAAGAAGTGCAGAAGCTACCGTGTTTTTAAAATTTTCACTGAATCTGGACTCTGCGAAGCGCGCAGCACCTTCAGGGCGTGGAATCCTCAGTCTGAAATCGATAACCTCAACGCCGCTTGCAGATGCCATATATATCTTACGCCAGTCATCGGCATTCAGATTTAACTCGACATCAATCAACCTTCATCATCATCGTAGGTCCATTTAAACTTTTCTTGATCATTAAAAATAGAATCAAGCTGGCTATTGCTGTAATCGTTACTCCAACTCTCTTCAATTATATCCCAACCTCGGGAATATGGGACATAGAGAGGATGATTTGGATTGAAGAGTAAATTATCATTTTGTTCAAATTCGTGAATGAAGTTGACTAATGTAAAACCGATATATTGCCCCTCTGCAAGTTCTATTTTATTACCGTTCTCATCGAGCCAGCATACGAGCAATGCTTTCGGAGCCCTGTTAAATGTCAAAGCGAAATCTGAAATCGTACCAACAGAGATATCATGATATGATATTGTTGGAAATTCGGGAAGTAAGTCAAACCATTTTCCAGAATCTGATGGAGCATTGAAATACTCTAATTTTGCGTCCAAGTCATCATCAGAAGCACCGAATGCATCGTCAATGTAGGTAAAAGCAACCTTTTTTGCACCTTCCGGCACATTCAAAGTAACTTTTGCTGTGATCTCTCCGGTGTACTTACCGGTATCTTTATATGTATTGTAGTACTGTGTGCAAAGTGTGCTCCATTCTTCAGCGGTAAAATTACTTATTATAGATAGTATTCCATCTTCCGCGTTAAAGGACTCGATTTTGTCGGTAAACAATATCAGGTCTTCCGCTTGGGTCAAAGAACCGCTGCAATCATCTTTTGATATAGGTACCAGTTTCTCAAAGTATTTTTTGCCAGGAGGCGGTACAGTCTGCGCCCACGCTGTCTGCACAGGTGCAAGCATTGTGAGCAGCATGGTTACACACATCAGAAAACTTATAAGTTTCTTCATTATATAAATCGATCCTTTCAACAGATGTTTTAGCTGTATATATTATAACAGAAGAAACTCCCGCAAGCAATTAACTGTCAGCATACTGTTTTTGAAAATAATAACACCAAGCAGTGAGCTCTTAATGAAAATATGGCGCTGCTTTCAGGCTTGCCAGGCGCTTTTGAGTATGGCGCAGGCGTCCTTCAAGGCGGCTTCGTCAAGACCTGCGAAGCCTAAAACAAGGGTGGAGCCGGGGCAGTTATCGCCGGCGTAATACTCGCTCAGACCATGGATTTTTATGCCTGCCTCGGCTGCGCGGGCTATGAGTTCGTTTTCTGTATAAGACGGCACGGTCAGCATGAAATGAAGCCCTGCTTCCGCGCCGCGTATAGTTGAGCGAGGGATATCGGATATGAGGGAGGTAAGCAGCTGGATGCGCTGTTTGTACAAAAGCGCGGCGCGCCTTAAATGCCTGCCGTACTGTCCGCTTGAAATGAATTTTGCAAGCGCCTGCTGTTCAAAGCGCGATACGGTGCAGGTCATGTAGCCGTATCTTTCCTTGTATATATCGACAAGATGGCGGGGCAGGATCATGTATGCTATCCTGAGCGAGGACGCGATGGTTCTTGAAAAGGTGCCCATGTATATAACTCTGTCGCTGCCCGTAAGACCCTGCATGCAGGGAATGGGGCGGGTGGAATAACGAAATTCGCTGTCGTAGTCGTCTTCGATTATATAACGCCCCTCTTTTTCCTGCGCCCATGCGATAAGTTCCCGCCTTCGCCAAGCCGGCATTGTAACTCCTGTGGGGAATTGATGGGAAGGGGTAACATAGGCTATATCCGCCTTGCTCTCAAATAGCTTGTCGCTTCGCATTCCGGCATCGTCCAAGGGGATGGAGCAGACATTTGCGCCTTTTTCTTTCAGCGTGCGGTAGGCGGAGAGGTAGGTAGGGTCTTCAAAGGCATATGCGGAATCGTACGGAAGGAGATAATAAAGCCTGTCAAGCAAAAACTGTATGCCGGAACCTATGATGATCTGATCACTTTGTGCCTGAGCCCCTCTGTATTCATGCAGAAAAGCGCAGAGTGCCTCTCTTAGTTCTCGGTCTCCGAAACTGTCGCCTCTGGTCAAAAGACCGCGCCCGTTGTAGATGGTATCCTTCATGAGCTTTGCCCATGTGGAGTAGGGGAAGATATCGGTATCTATGCCCGATGTTGAAAACTGATATTTGTAAATCGAAGGTTGTTCCGGTTTCGGAGAAAAATTTTTTTCAAAGTTTTTATCAATGGGCTCAAGCGGCATCATCTGGCAGGCGTAATATCCGCTGCGAGGTTTGGATTCGATGTACCCTTCCGCTGCAAGCAGCGAATAGACCGTTTCTACCGTGCTCATGCTCACGCCAAGGTCGTAGCTGATCCGTCTTTTTGAGGGCAGCTTTTCACCGGCACGGATGCTTCCGCTCGTTATCTCCTTGACCATATTATCGTAAAGTATTTTGTACAGCGGTTCGCTCGTGTTTTTGGTAAGTTCGGAAGAAAAATCAAACATTTATAAACACCTCAATAAACTGACATTGTTAAAAAGATTAAAACTGGCTATTTTAATGTGGTCAGTTATTGGTATAATCATACACATAAAACATTTGGTCGTCAATAGGAGGCGTTTTGTGATGCAGAAGAAACTCAATGTACATAAGCTTGCTTTTGTGGGCGTTATGGCTGCAATGATATTTGTTGCAACATATTTTCTTAGAATAGAGATCATGACCCCGGTCGGTCCCACCAATCTCAAGACCGCCAACATACTCTGCCTGCTTGCGGGCATGCTGTTCGGTGGAGTATACGGTGGGCTTGCGGCGGGCATCGGTTCCATGATATTTGACCTCATGGATCCCAAATATGCTTCGGGCGCTCTTGTCACCCTGGTCTTTTTCTTCCTCATGGCGTATGTCTGCGGCGTGATCAGCAATTCCGGTAAGGCAGACGGCACAGATCTCAAGAAGAATATCATAGGCGCGGTCTGCGGTGCGTTGACATATTACGTTCTTTATATCGGAAAGAGCATTCTGACCCTTGTCATTGCAGGCAGCGCGTTTATTCCCGCGGTTGCCGCATGCTCGGTCAAGATGGTGACCTCGGGCATCAATATGATAACTGCGGTTGTGTTTTCAGTGCTTCTTGCCAAGCCTTTGGCCCTTGCACTCAAGCGCGCGAAGATCCTTGATAAGATCAAAAACTGATAAACACGAACGTTTGAATTCGTATAATGTGACATATAGTTATGAAAACACGAATATTAAAATGCACACTTAACGAAGTGTGCATTTTTGCAAAAAACTTTGAAAAAAGATAAAAAAAGGTGTTGACAAAATGAGGAGGGGGTGGTATTATGAACAAGCTCTCACCGAGAGCGGCACGAAAAGCCGCCCGGTAAGAGAACGGACTTTGAAAACGAAACATTGGAAAAACGAAGTAATTCAAGGATGAAATAAACCTAAGAAATTCTTTGAGGTAATCGAGCCAAGGAAAAAGAAGGAAATTCAGCGCCGGCGAAGAGCGAAAG
>SVHB01000049.1 GCA_015056005.1 Clostridiales bacterium | reverse complement strand
CCGTAACACCGTTGTTACCGGTACCGAAGTTGAAGGCTCTGTATGGGTCAAGCTCAACGACGGCGGCTATGTCCATGGCAAGTACCTCGCAGAGGTTGAATAATTAGTTACTTAACTAATTCATTCGCGGTTCTTCCGCACCCCATGTTCTAACCAAATAATTAAGCCCCCGCGGGATTAATCTCACCCGCGGGGGCTTTTTATTTTGCTTTTTGGGGGAACGGTTTTTTGGGGGAACGGTTTTTGGTGAAGGGTTTCACCCTTCCCCAAGCCCCATCCCACCAAGGGATTTCATCCCTTGGATTCCTGAGACTTTGGGGGTGAGGGGTGTTTTGCGTTTGCGGTCGATGGCGGCGGCAGGTATGCCGCCATCGAAATTGCTGAGTGGGAGATTTTGGACGGTATTTCTGGCTAATAAAATGGAACGAGTAATCAAGTTTTACAAATTATTGCATGACTCCCTCAGTCAGCTTCGCGGCTGACAGCAACGCGCCGCGGGACAAGCCCGCGTCGGGCTTTGGCAAGTTACTTAGAGAACTCCTTTCGTCACGGCTTCGCCGTGCCACCTCTCTCATGGAGGGAGGCTTTAAACCACGACAATCTATTACTAAGATAATAGTCTGAACAGCCTGCAATTACTTTCGTATAAATTACTTTAAAAGCAATCACGCGTTGCCCATACTTTACGGGCAACGCGTAAACCAACGTATTTAATTACTCAACCAAAATGCCGCGGGTTCCAAGGGATGCAATCCCTTGGTCAGGTGGGTTTTAGGGAGGGCTGAAAGCCATCCCTAACGTAATCTCCAACGTACCCCCTTATTACCTTATCACTATCTCACGGGCGGCGGAGTGGTAGGCTGAGGCGGTGACGAACTGGGGAAGGGCGGGGGTCAGGAGGTGTTCGTGGTGGTCGTGGATGTGACCGGCGAACACGGCTTTGATGAGGGGCTGAGACTTGATATAGTCGACCATGCGGCAGGTTATGTCATCGGGGCGCTGCTGGGCGGCGCGGAAGGGCTGATAGGTCTTCAAATAATCCTCGGTGGGCGCGGTAAGGTATGCGCAGGCGGGGTTTTTGTGAAGCAGCAGATCAGCATAGGCAGGGGCGAAGAGGGGTACATGCATAAAGAGTACGATGGGCAGACCTTTTTCGACTTCCTTGATAAGCGAATCGAGCTGAGAAGAGGTGAAAAGATAGTAACCGTCGTCGATGCAAACGAGGTTCACGCCGTTTACTATGCGCGAGGAGAATACCGGGTGATCCTTGACATGGGGCAAAACGCGGGGCAGAGCGGAAAGCTTGTAAGTGTGATCCTCCTTGTCCGCGCCCGGCCATGTGCAAAAATCGTGATTGCCGGCGCAGTAAATGTGGTCAAGCCCGGATGTGATCAAATCCCAGTACTCGAAATTGGCTTCAGACATATAATCCCAGATATCGCCCGTGAAAACGGGGAGCAGGGAATTTTCCTTTGCGTAGGCAAGAAGCGCCTCAAAACGCTTTTCGGCGCCGTTTGGAAGATCGCCGTCGAAAGCGGTCTTGCGATGCGCGAATTTCTGCGGATCATCCATCTCGTGCGGGTAAGCGCGGGAGATATGCGCGTCTGTGATCTGCAAAAGGCGCACAGGCGCTAAAAGTCCAAGATGAAGCTCGGTTTTTGCAATGTTCAGGTCGATCATTGGTATCAGCTCCTTTTGCTGAATATATGATACTAAGCTGCGGTCGCGCGTGGCATGACCGCCAATGATATACGCCTGCGGCGTGTGATGAATGATATATTCCTTCGGAATATGATATATGCGCTGCGCGCACATGATGGTTAGTAACTACCCTAAAGAATAACTTTCCTGTAAAGCGATCACGAGGAACCCATACTTTACGGGTTCCTCGTAAGCTAACGTTTTCAATTTCTCCAAACCAAAAGCCGCGGGTTCCAAGGGATGCAAACCCTTGGGCCCAGAGCTTGAGAGGGCGCAGCCATCTCGAACGTAATCACCCTTAATCCTCGTAGTGGAACCAGGCGCACATGCGGGAGTCTTCGGCCCAGGTTTTGCCGGCGCTCTGGTAGTCGACCATTTTGAAGGTCGAGCCATCCTTTTGATAAACGTCAAGGCAAAGGAGAGCATCGAAGGGCGCTTTGGAGGGGGCGACCTTCACGGAGCCGTCCTCGTTTTTGAGAAGGGTCACTTTCTTGTCCAGATCGTTTCCGAGCCTTGCGTCCATCGCAAGCACGATGGGACCGCGCCTGAGAGCGTCGTAAGGGGCGTCTGCGCGGGAAACGCCGTATTCCATGGGGGTGACCTCCATCACGCGCATGTCAAAGCTGAGCTCGATAACATCGCCTGAGCCCCACGCGGAGGAAAGCTCGCAGTAGGTGCCGGGCGTGACGGGAACGACCTCGCCGTTAACGGTCAAAACAGTGTTATCGGAGTAGGAGGGGATGCGCAGCGCGATCACGAACTCCTCTTCACCGCCTGCTTCGATCTGAATCCTGACATTGCCGCAAACGGGGTAAGCGGTTTGCGTTTTTAGGGTAAGCGCATTTCCGGCGGGGGTGAGGGTGTTTACAACGCCTTCCTGATAGAAATTGACTGCAACGCCGTCTGAGCGGATCATGGTGGAAATGAGCCCGGGCAGGCCTAAGCCGGCAGCGCCGATGCAGGCGCAGCAGCCGTAGAACTTGCCGCCTTCCATTTCCTGATAACCGCCCATCTTGCGGCCTCTGAGACCGGGCAGAAGGGGGCTGTAGCTGTCAAAGGGCAGACCGCCGTTGTGAGTGTTTGAGTAAGTGTTGATGGAGCCCAGCATGGCGTTGTAAAGCGACTGCTCGATATAATCGGCAAAAACGCTGTCGCCGGTGATGCAAAGCACCTGCCAGCAGAACTTCATCCAGGTAACGGTAACGCAGGTCTCCTGCATTATATTCTTTTCCTCGATATCGAACTGGCGCACTGCGGAGTTGTCGAAAAGCTCGTGAGTGCAGCCGGAGCAGCCGATAACGGTGATATCGGTCTTTGCCACCTGATGGGCAAAATTGATGACCGCTTCCTTCCATTTTTCTATGCCGGTCACGCGATAGTACTCAAGCAGGCCCTCGAAATTGCTCATCATCTCGTACGCCTTGACAACGGGGTACTGGAAGGGCGCGAGCTTGTTTTCGTATGCCATCTTAAAAAGGTTGCCCACCTTGGTGCCGCCGCGCTCTACGATGTAGGATGCAAAATCAAGGTAACGCTTAAAGCCGGTTATGTTGTACATGAGCACAAAGGGCTCAAGAACCGAGCTTGCGGAAAGACCTTCCCAGTGGCTCGCAGTGTCGTGCAGCTCTTTTTTGCCTTCGGAATAAGGACCGATGGTGTCGATCATCGCGTCGGCATGACGAATGAGAGCGGATATGATCTGAGCTTTGAGGGCCTCGTCTTTGCAGATCTCAAGGAAGAACTGGAAACCCAGGAGGATGTATTTCCTGCCCCAGACATCCCAGCCCTGGAGCTCGTTTTCCTTGGAATAAGTGGAAAAACGGCCGAGACTGTCCTGCGTGGTGAGCATATCGCGCACGGTTTCTTCAAGCACGGCGTAAAGCTCATCGGAATTGGTGCATTTATAGCAAAGCACCGCGCCGCGCATCATCTTGCCCCAGTATTCGCATCTCCAGCCGACGTTGTGATCGTCGGTGTTGCCTTTGCGGAATTGATCGACAAAGAGCAGCCAGGTCTCTTTGGAAAGCAGCTGGCTCTTTTCAACAAACTTGATCGAATCCATGAGCACGCCCGAGAAGGAAACGCTGCCTGCAGGGAGATTGAACAGGCTGTCGGTGTTTTTGCGTGTCTTGTATGCGATGTTATCCGTGACCAGTTTTTCGATTACAGGGTGTGTCATATTTGCCTCCGTTATTTCATGTCGGAATTCTTGAGGATAACGTCCCTTGCCCAGGTAGCCCATTCGGGTTTTACGCCAACGGAGGGATAATCCGGGTAATCCTTTGCGATCAGGGAACCGCCGTACTTCTTGAAATTGGTCACCATGTTGTAAGCGGTGGTCTCGATAAGCTCTCTGTCGCCGGTGGGCAGGATCTTCTGAATGTCAACGGGAGAATAGAACGCGGCCTTGTCGCCGAAATCCCTTGCCCACATCTCGCTGCCTGCTGCCTCGGGCTGATCGAACTGGAAAACGTCGATGCCGGCTTCCAGCTCGTGAGGAACAAGAGGAAGAACATAGCCGCAGGAGTGGAGCAGGAAATCCATGCCCCTGTTGTGGCAGGCGTCGGTGATCTTTTTGTAAACAGGCTTGAAAAGCTTCGCAAAAGAGTTGGGGCTGATGAAGGGGGAATCCTGCATGCCCCAGTCGTCTGCGATCATAACGCCGTCAACGCCGCAGTCGCCCGCAAGGTCAACGAGCTTTACCGCAAACTGAGCGAATTTTTCAAGATAGTTTTCGACCAGCTCGGGATCGGCTGCGATATCCATGAGCGCGTTTACCATGAGCCTTAAATCGCGCAGGGTGGAAAATACGCCGAAGGGAAGACCGGAGAGAACATATTTATCGCAGTCTTTGAAATTGTTTTCTGCCTTGACCTTTTCGGTGAAGGCAAGATCTATCTGAGGGAAGGAATACTTGTCAATGTCTTCAAGACCGCTTTCAAGCGCGCCAAGCACGCATTCGCCCTTGGTGATGCCGTTCAAACGTCCGAGGATGTTGCCGTAAACATCCATGCAGACCTCGCCGTTCATGAAATTGGCCTTTTTCTGCAGCTCGGGATAATAACCCCATTTATAGAAGGGCTCGGTCTCTTTGTTTATAAGACGAACGGTGCCTACGTGTTTTAAGTCGCTGACGGTGGCAAAATCCCATGCGATGCGGGGATGATCCTGATGATGTATGGTGCGGCGCACGATCTCCTTGGAAGTCATAGTCATGTTGATCACCTCATTGTGTATTTTACAAGTGATGTGTGTGATTTTATGCTATTATTATATCATCATTTGCATACGTTTTCAATTGCATGCAAAAATTTATTTGACCTTAAAGGCGCTTCTTTTCTCTGCTGCTGTTGTGAGGAAAAGCCCGAAGATTATCAGCGCGCAGCCAAGAAGCTTTGTAAACGTCATCCTGTCACCCATGAGCAGTATTGAAAAAATAATGCTGCAGATGGGTTCAAGCAGGGAGAAAATCGCCGCGTCAGCTTTGCCGATTACGCGCAGACCCGCCTGAAAGAGCACTATCGCGCCAACGCTTGAAAGTATCGCGGCGACGAATGCGAACGCCCATGCCTTTTGGGTCATATTAAAGGTCAGCTCCCTGGTGATCAGCCCGAATGCGCCGAATACGACAAAGCCCGTCAGGGATATGCCCAGTGTCAGGCTGAAAAGCGGCAGAGCGCGCTCCTTTTCGCCGTCAAGGATTATCATGTATGCGGCGTAAAATATGCCCGATATGAGCGCAAGGCTTACGCCCTTTATGTCAAAGCCCTGACCTGTTTGGTCAAGGAAAAACGCCGCCCCCAAAAGCGCGGCAAAGAGCCCGACAAAATACAGCGGGCTCTTTTTGATCTTCTGAACGGTAAGCTCGTAAAGCGAAACGTATAAGGGATAAAGGAAATGCAGCGTCGTGGCAACGCCGACCGAAATATAAGCGTAGGATAAATTGAGCTGAAGCGTGCAGCCATAGGCGAATACGCCGAGTATAACGCTTATAAGCGCCTGCCTTTTGCTGATCTTTTTGACTTTTTCCCTCCTTGCAAGAAGGAAAAGTATGGGGATCGGCAAAAGCGCGCGCAGAAACGTCATGTTTACGCCGTTGTTGCCGCCCTCGTATGACATCGCCGCAAGCACGGGCGTGAACCCGAACAGTACAGCCGAGAGCATTACATAGATATAGCCTTTTACAGAAGACTTGCCAAGCAACGGTTCTTACACTTCCATTCTTCCCGATACCCTTGCGATAACTGTCGTGCCAAGGTCGATGGCGGAACCTTCCTTATCGCGGCTTCCCCTTGAAGAAAAGGAAAATTCCGCTTTGAGCTCGCCCTTTGCGCCCCTGAGCCTTGCCTCCTGCGTAGCTTCCTTCAGCGCCGCAGCCTTTGCAGCTTCGATCGCGTCTGCTTTATCGGGATATTTTTCGTGGCTGTCCCTTGCATATACAATATAGCCGCCAAGCCCGCCCGTGTGATAATCTGCGCGGATCATGACCTGACTTGTGCATACGATATTTGCGACCGCAGCGCCCACGGCGTTTGCGACCTCGCTGTGCTTAGGAATAATTGCCTTTGTTCCAAGATATTTTGCCACATCCGGCAGGAATATATGAGTCGGCGCGCCCGTTCCGATAAGGGGTGCGGATACATTGAAATCAAGCTCGAAGAACTTATCGTCCTTCTTTTCGTTCCTGCTTTCCCATTTCTTTTCGATGATCGCAAGGGTGCTTGCATCCGCGCCCTTTTTGAATATATCGGGATATTTGGTCTCAAGGAATATCCTTGCGATGTTGACAAAGAGCCTGTGCTTTACAAGCTCGTAAACCTCGTCGCAGAAATCGGACAGGTGATCTTCCTCGTCGTTTTTGTATGCGTCCATCGAGCCGATAAAGAATTTAGCCGCATAAAGGGAAGCCTGAGTATCAAAGCTTACATGATCGCCCTTTATGTGCATAATATCGGTGGGGGTAAGGCCGCAGCGCATTACTATGCCCATCTTTTCAAGGGCGTCGCTTTCGGGAACGTAAATGCCAAGCGTCTCGCCGCCTATCATCTCGATGCCGCCGCGCAGCTTTTCTACAAGGCGCGTCTGAGCCTCGCTGAGCTCGTCGGTCTCCTTAGGCTCGCGCAGAAGATAAAGGAATTCATGCAGGGGCTGGGTGTGGAACCTTGCCTGAGAATAAAGCTTTTTGAGCTCCTCCTTTACCTTGGGCCATTTTGCTGCTGCTGCGCACAGAGGCTCTACTCTCCTTGAATCAAGGGTGAGCTGCCCTTCCTTTAAGTATACCCTTGTGTCGCCGCCAAGACCGAAGGTATCGATGAAAACGCCCTTGATCTGGGTGCGCCAGCCGCCGATCGATATGCCGCCCGACATATAGGGGAAATTGTTTTTGACTATGGAAATATCGGTCGTGGTGCCGCCCATGTCGATTATAAGGCAGTCGTCAGCCTGAGCCAGCGCCCTTGTGCCGATAACGGAAGCTGCGGGACCGGAAAGGATAGTCTCAACGGGGCGCGAAGATGCGTGCTCGTCGGTCATAAGGCTGCCGTCCGAGCGCACTATCATGCGTTTTGCGTCAAGCCCGCGCTTTTCCAGAGCGTCCTTTACAGCCTCTCTGAATCTGTCAATAACGGGCAGGAGCCTTGCGTTGAGCAGCGCCGTTGCCCCTCTCTCCATCAGATCAAGGTCGCTCACAAGCTCGCTTGCGGCGATAAAAGGCTTTTTGTATATTTCGGTTATCTTTTCCTCAGCAAGCTTTTCCATAACGGCGCCGTTTCTGGGCGCGTTTAATTCCGCAACGCTGATCGCATCCGCTTTTTTGAAGAACGCTTCGTTTTCGGTAAGGATCTTATCCCAATCGGGATGCTCGTATCTTTTGCCATCAAAGGAGCTCTTGGTATCAAGGCAAAGCACGTCGTCGTAGGAAAAACCGTATTTTTTGTCCGCGCCGAGCCATTCAAGTGTGCTTCTTTTGGTTCCCATGAGCAGAAGATGCGCCCTGCCGCCCCTGTCTTCAACGCAGGCGTTGGTGGCAAGGGTAGTGGAAAGAGAAACGCTCTTTGCTTTTTTGAGAAGTTCCTCCGGCAGCATATCAAGCGCCTTGCCTATGCCGATGGAAAGCTCATGGTGAGTGGTGGGCGACTTGCCCTTTGCAAGCACCTTATTTGTATCATAATCATAAACGACAGCATCCGTGTAGGTACCGCCGGTGTCTATGCCGATGCCGATAGCCATAAAAGTAAAACAGCCTCCGATTTTTCGTTTGGTAAAAGTATAAAACTTTCGCTTTTTTGCGTCAATAAGATTCCCGTATTTAAGCAAATAGTTACCATATTTAAGCTTTTTTTGACATAAAAAAGGTACGCCGCATTTTTTTGGCGTACCGATATATCACATTTCCCTTCGGCCTTCCATTGCCCTTGAGATGGTCTTTTCGTCGGTGTATTCAAGGTCTGCACCTATGGGCATGCCGTGGGCGATCCTTGTGACCTTTATGCCCATCGGCTTTATCATTCTTGCGATGTATGCCGCGGTCGCCTCGCCCTCGATATCGGGATTGGTGGCGATGATCACCTCGTCAATATCGGCAAGGCGCCCCATGAGCTCTTTTATCCTTATGTCGGAAGGGCCGACGCCGTTTATGGGGGATATAGTGCCATGCAGCACATGGTATACCCCTCTGTAATCGCGCATACGCTCCAAGGCGGCAACGTCTCTTGGGTCGCGCACCACGCACACGGTCCTGTGATCGCGGGTGGGGTCTTCGCACACGGAGCAAACTTCATCGTCGCAGTATGAGCCGCAGACTGAGCAAAGCTTTGTATTCTTTTTTGCGTTCCAGATAGAGACCGCAAGCTCCCTGACATCCTGTGAATTCATGGAAAGGATGTGATAGGCAAGCCTTTGCGCGGTCTTGCTGCCTATTCCGGGCAGCTTGGAAAGATGAGCCACCAGGCTTGCGATGGCTTCGCTGGGATGAACAGCCATTTTTTACAGACCCAGGTTCATACCGCCGGTGATCTTGCCCATTTCGCGCTCGGTCATTTCGTCAACCATGCGCAGAGCTTCGTTTACGGCCGCCATGACCATATCTTCCAGCATCTCGACATCGTCGGGATCCACAGCCTCGGGCTTGATGGAAATGGAAAGAATTTCCTTTTTACCGTTGACCTTTACGTTTACCATGCCGCCGCCTGCGTTGGCCTCAAGCTCTTCCTTTTCAAGCTCGGCCTGCTTTGCCATGACCTGCTGCTGCATTTTCTGTGCTTTCATGATAGCGGCCTGGAAATTGCCGCCGCCCATGCCCATGCCGGGGAAACCGCCCCTGCCTTTTGCCATATCAGTATCCTCCAAAGAATCTCATTCATTTCCCGTCAGATGCGGGATAGTTATATATATTATACAATAAAAATATTGCCAATGCAAACATTGTAAGCTCAAGGTTTATGGTATATAATTATAATGTAATAATATGCACGAAAAAGGAGAACTTATGGCAGCACAGCATTATGCCCTGCTCGGGCTTGAGCCGAATTGCACAGGCGATGAGCTTAAAAGGGCGTATATAGAGGCGGTCAAGCGCTGTCATCCCGATCAATATCAGGGCACCGGGCTTTATGAAGCAAAGCAGGAGGAACTAAAGCAGATCAACCTCGCCTATGAGATCATAAAAAGCGAGCTCATGCAAAGAAGCGGGCAGAACCTTTCCGATACGATGAGGATAGACCGCGATGGGCTTTTTACCCAGCGTGCAAAACAGCTTTACGATAAAGGGCAATACAAGCAGGCGCTCATCATGCTTTCCTCGGCAAAGGGCAGGGGCGGAGCATGGCATCACATGCGCGGCAAGATATACTTGAAGCTCAAAAAATACGACGATGCTATCATCGATTTTGAGACGGCATTGAAGTTTGAGAAAAATAACCCCGTCTACCGCCGCTCATGGCGGGAGGCGGTCGAAATAAGAAAAAGAAACCGCAGGCTTTTGATCGCGGCTGCCTGCGCGGGCGCTGCTGCTGTCGCCGGTATCGCTGCGATATCATCACTGTAGATATTTTTAGGGGGATGGATCATGGAAAAATCGTTTTACATGGTAGGATCGGCACATCTTGACCCTGTTTGGACATGGCGCTGGCAGGAAGGCGCGGCAGAAGCGCTTGCGACCTTCAGGAGCGCGCTGGACAGAATGAATGAAACAGACGACTTCATATTCACCTGCGCTGCGGCTGCGGTGTATAAATGGGTCGAGGAGACCGCGCCCGAAATGTTTGAGGAGATCAAACAGCGCGTGAAGGAGGGCAGATGGGTAATCACCGGCGGCTGGTGGGTGCAGTGCGACTGCAATCTTCCCTCAATGGAGAGCTTTGCACGTCAGGCGCTCATCGCCCAGCGCTATTTTTATGAGAAATTCCAAATAACCGCAAGGGTGGGCTACAGCGTCGACAGCTTCGGTCATAACGCTATGCTGCCCCAGCTGCTCAAAAAATCGGGCATGGGGGCCTATGTGTATATGCGTCCCGGCACCCATGAAAAGCCGCAGGCTCATTCCACCTTCCTCTGGGAGAGCCCCGACGGTACAAAGATCCCCGCATTCAGGATAACCGAGCGTTATAACCACAATTTTTCCGATCAGGATGAGCTTACCCGCGCGCTTAAAATCGCCGCAGAGGGTACAAATACCACCGATGAGGTAATGCTCTTTTACGGCGTGGGCAATCACGGCGGCGGTCCCACCAAGCAGAACCTGAAAATAATAAAGGAAAGGCAGCAAAAAGAGCCTTCCCTCAAAATGAAGTTTTCCTCGCCCAACGAGTATTTTGACGAGCTCGATTCAGAAAAGCTCCCCACTGTGAAGGATGACCTTCAGCACCATGCAAGCGGCTGCTACAGCGCGGTTTCGCTCATCAAGGCGCTTAACCGAAACAGCGAAAACGCCCTTATTTCCGCGGAAAAATATTCCTCAATGGCAAATATACTTTTGGGCACTCCATATCCCGGAAACAAGTTCAACGAAGCATGGCAGAACGTGCTCTTCAACCAGTTCCACGACAGCCTTGGCGGCTGCAGCGTAAAGGGAGTGTATGACGACGCCAAAAACAGCGCAGGGGAAGCGCTTTTCATAGCTGAGAAGGCTAAGAACAGAGCGCTCCAGTCCATCGCATGGAATATCGACACCACTCAGGGCGGCGTTCCCATCATCGTCTTCAACCCCAACGCCCATGTGGTCAGGCAGGATATCGAGGTCAACGCAAAGTTTAATTCCGTGAAGAACTGCGCGGAAGGCTGTGTTCCCGTCCAGTTTGTCGACGCAGAGGGCAAATACTGCCACGGCAGACCTTCTACCCTCTTTACCGCGGTCGTGCCTCCCATGGGATACAGCGTGTATTACGGGCTTGAGGAAAAAGTCGATTTCGATTCTCCCGTCTTTGCCTGTAAGGACTATATCGAAAACGAGCTTGTGCGCGTCTCGTTTGATAAAAAGACAGGTCATATAAGCTCGATATTTTCCAAAAAGACGGGCGAGCATCTGTCCGCACCCGCCGCCCCCATCGTTATCGATGAATACGACCACGATTGCTGGAGCCATCAGATGAACTTCTTCGATAAGCGCATCGGTGTTTTTGAGGGCAGCGATATAACCGTTCTTGAAAACGGCCCCGTCAGAGCTTCGGTCAGGGTCAAAACCGCATGGGGAGATTCCACCCTCACTCAGGTCTTTTCGCTCACCTCGCTCAGCGATATCGTTGAGGTAACGTCAAGCGTTGATTGGCACGAAAAGCACAAGATGTTAAAGCTCAGCTATCCCACATGCTCCAAAGACCCCAAGGCTGTATATGAAATTCAGGGCGCTGCCTTTGTCCGTCCCACCGACGGCGAGGAAGAGCCCGCGCAGAAATGGGCATCTGTCATGGGCGCAGGCGGCATCGCGCTGCTCAACAGGGATAAGCATTCCTATTCCATAAAGGATAACGAGATCTGCCTTACCGCCTTAAGAAGCCCCATCTATGCCGATCACGGTCAGCCGAGGGACGGAGAGCCCACCTTTACCGATCAGGGCGAGCACACCTTCTCCTATTCCATTATGCTCATGGAAGAAAACACCGAGCTTGCCGATATATCAAGGGCAGCGCTTGAAAGAAACGAGCGCTTTACCCATATCATAGGCTCGGTGCATTCGGGCAGACTCCCCGAGCAGCGCTCATTTATCGATATCGATACAGACAGCGTTATAGTGACCTCCTTCAAGCGCGCCTACGATAACAAGGGCTGGGTGGTCAGGGCGTATAATATGTCTGAAACTCCCACCTTTGCCGAGATCAAAATGAAGGATATTTCCCTGCATATCGGTCTTACCTTCGGCAAATACGAGATAAAGACCCTGTACATCGACGACAGTAACAATGTCACCGAAGTCATGCTCACGGAGTGGTAATATGAAAGTAAATAAAGAGCTTGTTTTTGAGGCAGGGGAGCATTTTGCATCCTGCCATGCCTCGACCATCCTCCCGCTTGAAAACGGAGATATTCTGGTTGCCTATTTTGCGGGCACCAAAGAGAAGGATCCCGATGTGGGCATATGGCTGTCAAGGCGCGTATCGGGCGTATGGCAAAAGCCAGTACTGATCGCAAAGGACGGAGACATCCCCACCGCGCATTGGAACCCGGTCCTGTTTGAAGGAAAAAAAGGCGAGATCCGCATCTGCTATAAGGTAGGGGAAACCATTCCCGGCTGGGTCACTCATACCCGCGTATCTTTGGATCTTGGGAAAAGCTTTGGGGATTGGGAAGAATATTCAAAGGAGCACCCGGCGTGCGGACCTGTCAGATCAAAGCCTTTGATCCTTTCCGACAGGCTCATAGCGCCAAATTCCGTGGAAACTCAAACCGCGTGGCGGCCTTTTGTGGATGTATCCTTTGACGGCGGAAAAACCTTTTCAAAGCTTTCCGATATCCCGATAAACACAAACGATAAAAGCAAAGAGAATTACTTCTTAGGCAAAGGCGCAATACAGCCGACCCTTTGGGAAAACGACGGCGTCATATACGCCCTTCTTCGCACCACGGAAGGATGGATATTCAAAACCGAAAGCCGCGATATGGGAAAAACATGGTCAGAGGCGAAAAAGACAAGCATGCCCAACAATAACTCGGGTATAGAGACCGTTCAGGCAGGCAAGCGGGTCTACCTTATCTGCAACCCAGTTTCTGAAAACTGGGGCGCAAGGTATCCGCTGAATGTCTATTATTCTAACGATAACTGCGAAACCTTCCATGAATTCCTTTGCCTTGAAAGCGAGCCCACTAAAGGCTTGCCTGAGGGTGTAAAAAGCGAATTCAGCTACCCCGCAGGCGTTTATAAGAACGGCAGGCTCTATATCTCATACACCTACAACAGGCGGCAGATAGCCGTCGTCGAGGTAGAAACGGAGTAAAGCATGATAAAAGAAAATTTTTCCGTACAGGGCATGACCTGCTCTGCCTGCTCCGCCCATGTTGAAAAAGCCGTAAAGGGCGTAAAAGGGGTTTCCTCCTGCGCCGTGAGCCTGCTCACCAATTCCATGGTTGTGGAGTTTGACGAAAACGCAACAAACGCCAAGGCGATCTGCGCCGCCGTGAAAAAAGGCGGATATTCGGCATCCGTTCAGGGCGAGACGGGTGAAGGCGAAGCAGCAGAAAACGCAGGCACCGACGAGGGCGGCGAGCTGAGCGCAATGAAAAAGCGGCTAATAGCATCGCTGGTCTTTATGATCCCCCTGTTTTATCTGACCATGGGTCATATGCTGGGCGCGCCGCTGCCCAATATACTTTCACATCATCACAGCCCATTTAACTACGTGTTCACCCAGCTTCTTTTTACCCTTCCGATAGTGTTCATCAACTTCGGTTATTTTTCAAGGGGCTTTAAGGCGGTCATAAACGGCGCTCCCAATATGGATACCTTGGTCGCCATGGGCTCGGGCGCAGCTTTTATTTATTCAACTGCACTTATATACGCTATCGGCAACGGCGGCGGCGACCCCATGGGGCTGCATTTTGAATCCGCCGCAATGATACTCACCCTCATCACCCTGGGTAAATTCCTTGAAGCAAGGGCGAAGGGGCGCACCACCGACGCGCTTTCGGGGCTTGCAAAGCTCAGCCCGCAGTCCGCGGTCATCCTTAAAGACGGCGCGGAGGAGGAGATACCGATCTCTCAGCTTCAGGTAGGCGACATTATGGTCATCAAGCAGGGCGCGATCGTTCCCGCCGACGGCGTTTGCGTGCTCGGCGAAGCCTCGTTTGACGAAAGCGCGCTTACCGGCGAGAGCGTCCCCGTGCTCAAGGAAAAGGGTTCAACGGTAATGTGCGCGTCGGCCTGCGTTTCCGGCTATGCTCAGGTGGAGGCAAAGCGGGTCGGCAGCAAGACCACCCTCAGCCAGATGATTGAGCTGGTCAAGAGCGCCGGCGCTTCCAAGGCTCCCATAGCAAGGATAGCGGACAAGGTCTCCGGCATCTTTGTCCCCGTCGTAATTTCCATCGCGATCATTTCCGCCGCAGCCTGGATGCTGGCGGGTCAGGGCTTTTATAAGGCGCTCAGCGCCGCTATCGCCGTGCTGGTAATCTCCTGCCCCTGCGCGCTGGGCCTTGCGACCCCGGTTGCCATAATGATGGGCACAGGCGAGGGCGCGCGCCACGGCGTGCTTTTCAAGACCGCCGCAGCAATGGAGACCTTAAAGCACGTAAAGACAGTTGTTATGGATAAGACCGGCACCATCACCACGGGCAAAATGTCCGTGACCGATGTTGTGTCCGATATGGGTAAAGACGAGTTCATCCGCCTTGCCGCATCCATCGAGCAGATGAGCAGCCATCCCATAGCCAAGGCGATAGTCGAAGCGGCGAAGGGTGCGCCTCTTTATGAAGCAAGCGAGTTTGAGACACTTGAGGGCAGGGGAGTCAGCGCCGTGATAGAAGGCAGGCGCTGCCTTGCAGGCAACGAGAATTATATGAACTCCCTTGGCATCGATTTAAGCGCTTTTGACGCTTCCGCCCTTAAAGAGCAGGGCAAAACTCCCATCTTTTTGGCAAGGGAAAACAGGGCGCTTGGCTTTATCGCAGTTGCTGATACCCTGAAGGAGGATTCCGCAAAGGCGGTTTCGGCAATGAAGAATCTTAATATGAACGTGGTAATGCTCACCGGCGATAACGAGCGCACCGCAAAGGCAGTCGCCGCTCAGGCGGGTATTTTAGAGGTTATCGCAGGCGTTCTGCCCGACAGAAAGCAGGAGGAGGTAAAGCGCCTGAGAGCTAATGGCCGCGTAGCCTTTATCGGCGACGGCGTGAACGATGCTCCCGCCTTAAAGGAAGCGGACGTCGGCATAGCGATAGGCTCGGGCACCGATATCGCCATCGACAGCGCCGATGTCGTGCTCATGCGCTCCAATCTTTCCGATGCAGTCACAGCAATAGAGCTCAGCCATGCGGTGCTCAGAAATATCAAGGAAAACCTTTTCTGGGCGTTCTTCTACAACGCCATCTGCATCCCGCTGGCTGCGGGCGCGTTCTATCCTCTGCTTGGCTGGCAGCTTTCGCCCATGGTCGGCGCAGCCGCAATGAGCCTGTCAAGCGTCAGCGTCGTTTCAAACGCCTTAAGGCTCAGGTTCTTCAAACCTTCACTCAGGGACGAAAAAATCATCGCTAAAGACTCGAAAGGAGAAGATAATATGCTGTTTTCAAAACCCACCACCCGCACTGTCAAGATCGAAGGCATGATGTGCACCCATTGCTCAGGTCATGTTAAAAAGGCTCTTGAGGCCATCCCCGGCGTTACCGCAGAGGTCTCCCATGAGACCGGCGAGGCTGTGCTCACCATGAAAAAAGACGTTCCCGATGCCAAGCTCAAGGCTGCCATCGAGGACGCAGGCTATAAGTTCATAGGTTAAAAAACAGATAAACAAAAAAGCTCGTGAAATGAATTCACGAGCTTTTGCTTTAAGCTTTATTCCGCGTTCTTTGCGGTGATCTTGATGAGGAGCTTTACAACGGCGGTGATCGCGATCATAACGACGAATATGCCGAGCATGCTCTTCCACATAATGCCAAGAGAGGCCACGAAGTTTTCCATCATTTTTAGGTTCCTCCTTTACTTGAGCAGCATGGGTACGAGGTTTAAGATCATACCGCCCGCAAGAACGGAAGCGATCTGACCGGAAACGTTTGCGCCGACAGCGTGCATGAGCAGATGGTTGGAAGGATCTTCCTTGAGACCCATCTTCTGGATAACACGGGCAGACATGGGGAATGCGGAGATACCGGCAGCGCCGACCATGGGATTGATCTTCTCCTTGGAGAAGATGTTGAGGAACTTGGCAAACAGTGCGCCTGCCATGGTATCAAATACGAATGCAACAAGACCAAGAACCATGATGAGGATGGTCTCCCACTTTACGAACATCTCTGCTCTCATGGAGAAGGAGATGGTGATACCAAGCAGAAGGGTGATGAGGTTTGCCAGAGAGTTCTGAGCGGTCTCGGAAAGACGACCCAGAACGCCGCATTCGCGGATAAGGTTGCCGAACATCAAGAAGCCTACCAGAGCAACGGAGGTGGGAGCGATGAAGCCGGCGATGATGGTTACGATGATGGGGAAGAGGATGCGGGTCATCTTGGAAACGCCTGCGGGCTTGTAAGCCATTTTGATCGCTCTGTCCTTCTTGGTGGTAACGAGCTTTATAGCCATGGGCTGCACGATGGGTACCAGAGCCATATAGGAATACGCAGCAACTGCGATCGGGCCTACATAGTTGGAATCGAGCACCTGAGATACCAAAATGGAGGTGGGGCCGTCAGCCGCGCCGATGATGCCGATGGAGGCAGCGTCGCGCAGATCAAAGCCTAAGAGACATGCAACGGACATTGCAAAGAAAATACCGAACTGAGCGGCAGCACCGAAGAGGAACATCTTGGGCTGGGAAAGCAGGGGACCGAAGTCGATCATAGCGCCGACGCCGATGAACAGAAGCAGAGGCAGAGCCTCGGAAGCTTCGATACCGACCTCGAAGAGCCATTCAACGATACCGGCGACTTCACCGATGCCCTCAAGGGACTGGTTGATAGCGCCGGAGTTGGGCAGGTTGACAAGGATCGCGCCAAAGCCCATGGGGAGCAGAAGCGCAGGCTCAAAGTCCTTTTCGATGGCAAGGTAGATGAGCAGTGCGCCGACGGCGTACATGACTATCTGCTGCCATGTGACGTTCATAAAACCCTCAAGCAAAAATTCCATTTTGAAATTTCGCCCCTTTCAATTTTTACGGCGTTATATTTAGAAGTTACGCCAACTTCAAAAATTCGCCCCTCATCCATACCTTCCTGCCAAAATCCTGCGATCAAAGGTATTTTAGCGGAAAGTTAGCATGATGCACAAGGGGGAAAAAACGAAAAAAATAGCCGCAAACGAAGTGCTTGCGGCTTGGTGGGGTTGAATGGGCTCGAACCATCGACCTCCACGATGTCAACGTGGCGCTCTAGCCAACTGGGCTACAACCCCGTGCTCATATTATTATACACATTTTTTGATAAATTGCAAGTACTTTTTAAAAATTTCCTAAATTTTTCTTACAACGCAAAAAGCATGGCCTTTGCCATGCTTTTGCGGGGGAAAACACTATAAGCAAATTAGGATGAACTTGTCAATATTATGTGAGCTATACTTCAAAGCGGGTACCTTTGGTGGGAAGACAGGTGCGCATGCCGAAAACCCGGCTATGCCTTTTCCTTGCGCCGCCTTCATAGGAAAGCAGCAAGTCCTCATGACTTAAAAATCCCAGAAATATCGATATTACAGCCCGCTTCACGGTGTTGATGTAAGAGGGCTTGTAATAATAATCAAGGTACATTCTCTTCACTCCGAAATACAACATACAGCTCTTGATGAAATTATATCACACCATATATAGTATTTCAACTGGAAATAATATGTACATCTGCCCAAGCGGAGAAACAAAAAACCTTATATATCGGCAAATTTTGCATGCGTTCTTATAGCGCTGCCAAGTGACATAACTAAATTCTATAGCCTTATCCTTCCTGCTTATGGCCCAAATACCATACATTTTGTGGTCACGTTATCGGTATGCCCCTATATTGGGTAGGAAGGCTTCCGGCAGATGCCCGTCAGACTATCTGCCCCGACACTTCAAGGTAGAAGCCGGCGAATGCGGCCTGCATGTATGGGTTGAGCCAGAGCGAGCCTATGCCGAGGGTGAACAGGCTCAGTATTGCCCAGCCGATGAAGCTCAGTTCAAGGCAGAAATAGCGCCATTTGTTGCCCTTCATAAGCTCCTGACTGCGGCTGAGCGCTTCCATTACGCCGCAGTCGGGGTCTTCCGCCATGATATAGGGCGCAAGGATGTAGGCGTAGGATTTTATGATGCCGGGGATTATGAAAAGCAGAGTCCACAGCGCAACGAATATGCCCGTTACGACCCTGAGCCCCAGCGCCTTGCCGAAATTGTTGAAACGGCAGAAAAGGGTGGAAAATTCGGGAGTTTCGCCCTTGATCAGGCGGATATTGTAAATGTTAAGCCCCTGCTGCACAGCACCGCCTACGATGAAGTGGATAAGACCTATGCAGATGAGCAGTATCGCCGCTGCTGCCAGCACGGCGCTGATTATCGCCATCACGGGCTCTGCGATCTCAAGCTCGTTCATTATGGCATCGGGCGTGATGTTTATGGTGCCGCCCGAGCTGCCTGATGCCGCGCCGCCCGAAGACGAACCGCCCGATGAGCCGCCGCTGCCGGTTAAGCCGCCCAAGAGAGATGCAACGAAGCATACGAGTACGGAGATGCCCCATTTGCCCTTGAGTGCGCCCCTTGCCATTGCCCTGAAATCACTTGCGTATCTCATTGTATCAACTCCTTTGATCCTATTATATTAGTTTTTTTTCAACTATTCAATATGCGCAGAATAAGAATATGATTAGTTTTGACTTATCCGCGTTTAAGGAGTATAATCAATCTATAATTATACAAAGGGATGACTGAAAATGAATGCAAATAAAGCTCCCGCAAAGGCCAGAATAGGTCTGTTTTATGCTGTGGTCGCGCTTTTTTGGATGTCCGTCTACGCCTATCAGCCCATACTCTCCGTATATTCTTCCCAGATAGGCGCGAGCGCCTCGATGGTAGGCTCCATTCTGGGCTCATACGGCTTGACTCAGCTGATCCTTCGCATACCGCTTGGTATAGTCAGCGATAAGCTGGGCAAAAGGAAAATATTCGTAATTTTGGGCGCCGTTCTCGGCGGCGTTTCCGCGATAGGGCTTTGGTCTGCCAAAACGCCCGTTATGCTCATGATATTCCGCGGGCTTGCAGGCTGCGCTGCGTCCACCTGGGTCACCAGCACAGTGCTGTTCTCCAGCTATTTTGACGCCGATTCCGCTCCCAAGGCGATGGCAAAGATCACCGTTTTCAATAACCTTGGTCAGATAATTGCTATGATCTCGGGCGGTCAGATCGCGCAGTACCTTGGAAACAGGGCTGCGTTCATCCTCGCCTGCTCGTTTGGTGTGATCGGCTTCGTGCTTGCGCTGTTCGTGACCGAGACCAAAATCGAAAACCGCAAGGGCGTGACCGTAAAGGATCTGCTCTCAGTCGGCCTTGATAAGCAGCTGCTCTCGGTAAGCTTTATAGGCGTGCTGTTCCAGATCATAAATCAGGGCGCGCTTCTTGGCTTTTCCCCCACCTTTGCAAAGGAGCTTGGCGCAACGGCGGGTCAGCTGGGCATGCTCACCTCGATCTCTGTTGGCGGCATGATGGTGACCTCCTACCTTACCTCCAATTTCATTTTGCAGAAATGGGGAGCAAAGCGCTGCATAATGACCGGTCAGATCATCACCGGCACCGCGCTCATCCTTCTTCCCATCGTTTCCAAAACCGTTTGGGTGCTGTTCATATTCCAGTTCCTCGCAGGTCTGGGCAACGGTCTTAATTATCCTCTGCTCATGGGCCTTGCCATCAAGAACATCGATTCTCAGCGCAGAGGCGCGGCAATGGGCTTCTTCCAGTCCATCTACGCCCTTGGCATGTATCTCGGTCCCGTCATCATCGGCGCGCTCTCCGAGGTATTTACCGTGGGCATGAGCCTTTCCATCATCGGCGTCACCGCCTATATCGCCTGCCTGTGCACCCTTGTGCTCATAAATAAAAACGCTTGAGGAGTAAATTATGTTCATTATATATGCTCACCGCGGCGCAAGCTCATATTGTGCTGAAAACACCATGCCCTCCTTTGAAATGGGAGCAAAAATGGCAAACGGCATCGAGACCGACGTGCATATCACCAAGGACGGCGTGCTCGTGCTTTTCCACGACGATATTCTTGATAACGTTACAGAAAAAACAGGGCGCATAGGCGACTATACATGGGAAGAACTTAAAACCATTCCCGTGATCGGCAGAAAGGACGCAAGGATGACCCCCGCGCCCATCCCCACCTTGGAGGAATTCCTTATCCGCTTCGGCAAAAGCGGCATAAACCTTGCCCTTGAGCTCAAGGACGACGGCATCGAGGAAGCGGTGATCGATATGGTGGAAAAACACTGCGACATCGAAAATGTCACCATCACCGCCTTTGAGAGAAACAGAATTGAAAATGTGCTCAAGCTGCGCCCCGGTTTTAAGACCGGCTGGCTGATCACCGAATATAATATGGAAGGCGCAGATAAAATTTGCGTTGAAAAAGGGATCAGCGAGATCTGCCCCAAAACCGTGACCCTCACAAAAGAGCTGGTCGACAAATGGCATAAAATGGGCCTGAACGTGCGCGCATGGGGCGTGTTTACAGAGGATGACATGAAGAAGGTCGTCATATGCGGCGCCGACGGCACCACCGTAAATTTCCCCGATAAGCTCGCCGCTTTTTTGAAGGAATACAACGCCTGACCTTTTGTCGAATAAGGCAAACAAAAAATCCTTGTCAAGAAGCGCATAAAATGTTATAATATTAAGGCTATGGAGAGGTATCGAAGTGGTCATAACGGGGCTGACTCGAAAATTTAAGACCGTTTGGTAGTTTCGTCCATAGAAAAGCCTTGATTTTATTGGGGTTTTCAAACTTGAAAATCGAATAATTTTTAGTTTTCTTTCCTGTTTTTCTTCCCAAAAGTTTTTTGAATGAATTTTTATTGGTTGGAAAAACAGATTGAAATATACTCGTGGAGAGTTGTCCGAGAGGTCGAAGGTGCATCACTCGAAATGATGTGTTCCCTAAAGGAACCTAGGGTTCGAATCCCTAACTCTCCGCCAAAAAGCCTGTAAACAAGCCCGTTTACAGGCTTTTTTCTTGACCACTTCCTCAAAATCATTTCTCGTTTTCGATTGTTTTCCATTTGCTTTCAAAGTTTCCGTTCTCAGGCATTACAAGTCCGTTTTCCATTGCCTGTGCCGAAGAAATCTTCGAACTGTAATCAAGGTGAGCATAAATATTTGCCGTTGTAGAAAAATCGGAATGACCTAACCACTCTTGAATGTGCTTCAAGGGTACACCGTTGGCAAGCAGTAAGCTCGCACAACTGTGCCCTTACGGTATAATTACGACAAACCGGAAAAGCCCCGTATTTCAAGGGTTTTCGGTTATCAGGCAAGGTTTTTCATCCTTTTCCAACCCGAAAAATCAAGCCGCGAAGTAGT
>SVHB01000048.1 GCA_015056005.1 Clostridiales bacterium | reverse complement strand
TCGAAATCTATTTTACCAATGCCTGCGGTCTTGATGAGACGCTCGAATTTTTCGGGAATGTTCTCTTTATACGATGCATGCATATCGGTGAAAAACACTTTTGACATTTCTTTGATATCCTCCAAATATGTTCATTAAAAAGTATTATATAATAAATCATTCTCTGAAACAATGCACAAGATTGCGTTTTTATAGTCTTTATTGCAAAATAAGCAATAATAGAGTTTCACAAAATGTCAAATAAATGTTATAATATACAAAATAATAAAAGGAGAGTGCAGGTAATATGAAATCTTTGGTCAAACGTCGTCCTTTCGGTAAGACCGGCCTCAATGTTTCCGAAGTATCACTCGGCGCAATGAACCTTCGTCAGCTCAACACCATTGATGAAGGTCTTGAAATACTCAACTATGTCATCGATCAGGGCATCAACCTTATCGATACCGCAAGAGCATACAACGGTGTCAACAAATCCGGTCAGGAAGTTCAGAGCGAAGCTCTGGTAGGTCAGGTCATCGCTTCCAGAACCGATATCGACGAGCCCATGGTGATCGTCACAAAGGGTCACGGCTATACCCCCGAAGCTTTTGACGAAGGTCTTGAGACCTCTCTTAAGACCCTTGGCGTAAAGCAGACCGAAAACGGCCTTTTCATCGGTTCCACCGAGATAAAGCTGGTTTATTTCTTCCACGGCATCAAGGAAGACCGTTGGCAGTCCATAAAGGAATCCGGCGCTATCGAGCATGCACTCAAGCGTCAAAAGGAAGGTAAGTTCACTTATCTTGGCTTCTCCAGCCATTACGGCGATAAGAAGGAGATCAAGGAAGCTCTTGATACCGGCGTGTTCCAGGTTGTGGAGCTGCCCTATAACGTATACAACCGCGCTCTTGGCGAGGACGGCGAGATCGATCTTATCAAGTATGCACACGATATGGGCGTCGCTATCGTCAACATGAAGTGCTTCAACGGCAACGGCATGGTTCCCGCAACCAAGATCATCGGCGATGTCTGCGATATCAGCTATCCCCAGATGCTCAGGTTTGTTCTGTCCAATCCATATGTCAGCACTATAGATGCAGGCGCAAAGCGCATCAGCGAGTTTGAGATGGATATCAAGGCTTCTGTTGAAGCTCCTCTGACCGCAGATGAACGCAGCGCTCTCAAGGTAGAGGCGGATAAGGTTTCCGTTCAGCTCAACTCCATCTGCCGTGAATGCCTGCATTGCCTTGAAAAGTTCTCATGCCCCATGGATATCAATTTCCCCGCTGTGCTTGGCGTACATGCAAGGTTCTCTCTTGCCGAAGCATTTAATAAGGATACCAAGCCTTATATTGAGCAGTACAAAGCTCTGCCCGATCCCAAGGCTGACGCTTGCGTTGCCTGCGGCGGCTGCGTGGAATGGTGCGAATATCACCTTGATATCCCCACCATGATGGCAAAGGCCAAGGAAGATCTTGACAACTAAAGAATTCTTTTGGGCGTTCCTTTGTGAGCGCCTTTTTTTTATGAAATATATTGTTATAAAAGCCAATATATAGTAAAATATCAACCGCGTCTTTTGCAGCAAGCTTTGTGTTTCGGGAGGTTTTTTGTATGAGCGAAGAGAAAAAAGGAATGATAGCGGCTGTCTGTGCAAATATAATTTTTGGTATGAGCTATCTGTTCACCAAAATGGCTCTGAGCGGGACCGAGCCAGTCATTCTTTTGAGCATACGCTTTACAATTACTTTTATCGTACTCAATCTTCTGATCTCGGTAAAGCTTATGAAGCTTGAGCTGAAGGGAAAAAAGCTTATAGGGCCAATTGTTCTTGGCATACTTCAGCCGGTGCTTTATTTCCTTTTTGAAAACTACGGGCTTAAATATACCACCACAACGCTTGCAGGCATTCTTTCTTCCACAAGTCCCATTCTTACCGCTGTACTTGGTGCGATCTTTCTTGGCGAAAAGCCAAATATCAAACAATGGCTTTGCATAGGCATATCCATTGTCGGGGTGCTGCTGGTATCTATTGGAGTCAGCGGAGGCAGGACAACTGTTCTGGGTACAATCTGCCTTGTTCTGGCTTACTTGTCGGGTGCGTTCTATTCGATCCTCATAAGAAGGCTTTCCAAAAGGTTTTCTCCTTTTGAACTTACGTATGTTATGTTCCTTGTAGGCTTCTTGTTCTTTACCGCCTTTGCGTTTATCCGCTACGGAGCACAGACTTTGCCAATGATGATGACTTCTCTTTCACAAAAGAGTTTTGTTGGGGCGATATTGTATCTGGGTATTGCTTGCTCGGTCATAGCATATCTTTTGGGAAACTATTCTCTTGCAAGGCTTCCCGTTGCCAGAAACGCTACCTTTAACTGCATACAAACGGTGGTTTCCGTGCTTTCGGGCGTAATAATAATGCATGACCCTTTCAGCATAACAAGCGGTATTGCAGTTATACTTATATTGCTGGGCGTTTTGGGCGTGAACCGCTTTTCCACACGAGTATAAAAAGCGGTATTGCCATAGCACATGATTTTAATGTATAATAATTAGATGATATTTTACTGAAAGCAGGTGGTCGATCATGGTAAATATTAACGATTATATCGGAAAAACAGCCCATTTTATTGGTATTGGCGGATCCAGCATGCACGGGCTTGCAGAGCTGCTCAAAAGCCGCGGAGTTATAGTTAAAGGCTCCGACCGCGATGAAAGCTATATGACCAAAAAGCTCGAGGGCATGGGTATTCCGGTCATTATCGGCCATTATGCCCAAAACGTGCACGGAGCTGATGTGGTAATATACACTGCCGCTGTTTCTCCCGACAACGTTGAGAGGATGGAAGCCAAAAGGCTCGGCATTCCTTCAATGGAGCGATGCGACCTTTTGGGTCAGCTTTCAAATGCTTATTCGAAAAGCGTAGCGGTGAGCGGAACGCATGGCAAGACCACAGTCACTTCTATGCTTGCTCAGATAATGATGGACGCCAATATGGATCCCAACATCCACATCGGCGGTATGCTTGACGCCATCGGCGGCTCGGTCAGGACCGGTAAAGCGGATCTTTTTGTGACTGAAGCCTGCGAATTCAACAGAAGCTTTCTCACTCTCAAACCTACCGTTGAAATTATTCTCAATATCGATGCGGATCATCTTGACTGTTATAAGGATATTGACGAAATACAGGATACCTTCCTTGAGTTTACTCAAAAACTGCCTAAAGACGGACTTATCATCGGCTGCGGTGACGACGAGCGAGTTATGCAGGTTATGAAGGACAGCCAAAGAGCGTTTATCAGCTATGGTTTTTCCGAAAACTGTGATTATACAGCCGTTAACGCCGTTATCGATGACGAGGCATGCTGGTCATATGATATAATCAAAAACGGTAAAAAACTAACCCATGTGAAGCTTTCCGTACCCGGAAAGCATAATGTGCTCAATTCGCTTTCGGCGTTCATCTGCTGCACATATATGGGCGCGGATATTGATTCTGTGGTATCGTCTATGGCTAATTTCAAATTCCCGCATAGGCGCTTTGAGCTCACGGGAATAAAGGACGGAGTCAAGCTTTATCACGATTACGGTCACAATCCTTCCGAATACAAAACAGTTGTTTCCATCGCAGCGCAGCTTAAAAAGCAAAACAGGCTCTATGTTGTGTGCCAGCCCCATACTTATTCAAGGGTAAAGGCTCTCTTGAGCGATTTCGGCCCTTCCTTTGAGGGCGCAGATGAGGTTCTGGTGACCGACATTTATGCGGCTAGGGAAAAAGATCCCGGAGATATCAATTCGCTTATGCTCATAGATAAGATGCAGGGCTTCGGATATAAAACAGTGTATTGCCCGGGATTTACTGAGTGTGATAAATACCTTAGAGAGAGCTGGAAAGACGGAGATATAGTTCTGACCGTCGGCTGCGGTAATATAAATCTTCTTAATGATATACTTATAAAGGATAAATAAAATGTATGTAATAATCGGTCTGGGCAATTACGGCTCCAAATATGAGCATACCCGGCATAATGCGGGTGTGGATTCTTTGAATATCCTTGCCCAGCGTAACGGAATAGATGTAAGGAAAAACAAGTTCAAGTCGCTGATAGGTGAGGGCATTATCGGCGGCAAAAAATGCGTTCTTGCCTTTCCGCAGACCTATATGAATCTTTCGGGTGAAGCGGCAAGGGAACTTGTGAATTTTTATAAGCCTGAAAAAGGCGAGCTGATAGTAATATACGATGATCTTGACCTGCCCAAAGGCGGTTTGAGAATACGTGAAAAGGGAAGTGCGGGAACCCATAACGGTATGCGCTCTATTGTTCAGCATCTTGGCAGCGATGATTTTGTGAGAGTCCGCGTGGGTATCGGCAAGCAGCCCGAATTTATGGATATAATAGATTGGGTGATAGGCAAAGTCCCCAAGGAGGACTGGCAGATCATGTTTGATACCTACACCAACGCTGCAAAATCAGTCGAGGAGCTTGTTGCAAACGGGCTTTCAAGCGCAATGTGCAAATACAACTTTACCCCGAAGCCTCCCAAACCGCCAAAAGCCGACGACAAAAAAGAGGAGCCCCCCAAGGAAACGGAAAAGGAGACTGTGAAGACAGAAACTCAGGTGTAAAATGCAATCTGTATTATTGAATCCATTGCTTTCAACTCAGGCTGTTGAAGAGTCGGTTGCTCTTATCAGGCAAGGCAAATCTCCAACGGCAATATACGGAATGAGCGAAGGGCACAGGCCGCTTCTGGCTGCCGCTCTTGCAAAACGGCTTGAAGGCATAGTATACGTCGCTTACACAAACGGCGAAGCCATGCGCATGTACGAGGATCTGGTGCAGCTTCTGCCCGATCGGGTCGCGTATTTTCCTGCAAATGATAATACACAGTTTGGTGCAAAAGCACAGAGCCGCGAAATCCTTTTTTCGCGGCTTAAAGCGCTTTCTCAGATCGTGTCGGATAAGGCGGATATAATAGTTGCGCCGATAGAAGCACTTTTATCTCCGGTTATCCCCAAAAAGGTTTTTGAAAAAAGCGTGATAGAACTGAAACCCGGGGATATCGCGGATATCGATGAGCTGACCCGAAAGCTTGTTTCGATCGGCTATGAAAGAAGCGATATAGTCGAATCAAAGGGGCAGATCGCAAGGCGAGGCGGAATTATTGATATCTATCCCTCCGACAGCCTGATGGGCGCCAGAATAGAGTTCTTTGACGATGAGATAGATACCATAAGGTCGTTTGATATTACCTCGCAAAGATCGGGCTTTGAAGTAAGTTCGCTTACCGTCTACCCGGCAACTGAGGTTATATTCGATGACCCGGTTGAAGCATATCAGAGGCTCAGGGCTGACATAGATAAGCTCAATATAAAGCTTGGCAGAACTTCACAGGAGATATGCGAGACTGCAGAGATAGAAGATGAATTCGGTTCCTTTGATGATGAGGATGAAGATATTCTTCCCTCTCTGTTTGAGATGGCTCCAGATACTCCCAAGGCAGCTGCTTTTAAAAGTCAAAGGACGAATACTTCGTTCATCGAGCAGAACGCACAATGGCTGAAGGACGGCGAGCGCTTCGGCGATATCGAAAGCTATATCGCATATGCTTATGACGAGCTTGAGACCCTTTTTGATTATACCGACAGGGTCTTCCTGCTTGATGAACCAAACCGCATGAAAGAGCGCTGCGATAATATCTGCCTTGAGTTTTCAGAAGTGTTTACTTCCGCTCTTGAGCGCGGCGATGCGGTTCCGGGTCATGAAGCGCTTATGCGTACTTGGGATTATTGCGCAAACGAGTTTTCGAAAAAGCGTCTGCTGCTCGTAAATCAGCTCATGGTGCAGTCGCCGGATCTTCCGCCAAAAGCGATAGTTAAAGCAGATGGCAATTCGGTCATACAGTATCTGGGCAAGATCGATATGCTGGCAAAGGACGTTGCAATGTTTAAGCAGTCCGATTATTCCGTGGCGCTTTTGTCAGGCGGTTCAGCCAGAGCGCAAAGGCTTGCCGACGATCTGTACAAATACGGTATAGAAGCCTATGTTATAACAAATCCCAATCCTATTACGCCCAAAACAGTGGGTATATTGCCGCTGACGCTGCAGCACAGCAGTATATGGCCCGATATAAAGCTTGCGGTCATATGCGAAAACGATATATTCGGTGTTACCAAGAAAAAGCGTACTTCAAGAAAAGCAAACACGGGCGGAAAGCTCAGAGCATTCACCGACCTTAATCCCGGTGATTATGTTGTACATGATACTCATGGCATCGGTGTTTATGTGGGCACGATAAAGCTTGATGTTGACGGAAAGACAAGGGATTACATCCATCTGCGCTATAACGGTACCGATAAACTGTATATACCCACCGACCAGATGGACAGGATACAGAAATATATCGGTAATACCGAGGTTGCTCCAAAGCTTTCCAAGCTCGGTGGCGGCGATTGGGAAAAGCAGAAGAACAAGGTCAGACGATCCGTAAAGGAACTTGCTTTTGATTTAATAAAGCTGTATGCGCAGCGCCAGCAGAATCCGGGGCATAAATTCGGTTCCGATACTCCCTGGCAGCATGAGTTTGAAGATAAGTTCCCCTATGAGGAAACTCCCGACCAAAGGCGAAGCATCGAAGAAATTAAGCTCGATATGGAGCGTCCAGTATGCATGGATAGGCTGCTTTGCGGCGATGTTGGCTACGGTAAGACCGAGGTGGCGCTCAGAGCCGCCTTCAAAGCGGTAATGGACAATAAACAGGTCGCCATACTTGTGCCTACTACCATCCTTGCCCAGCAGCATTATCAGACCGTGATGAAGCGTTTTGAAGGTTTTCCTGTCAAGGTTGCGGTGCTTTCAAGGTTCAAAAGCGCAAGTGAGCAAAAGCAGATCATCAAAAATGTCAACAGCGGTGATGTCGATATTATAATAGGCACGCATAAGCTTTTGAACAACGATATCCGTTTTAAGGATCTTGGGCTGCTCATTATTGATGAAGAACAGCGATTCGGCGTAGCTCATAAGGAGAAGATAAAGAACCTTAAGCAGCATATTGATGTTCTGACCTTGTCGGCGACTCCGATACCAAGGACTCTTCATATGTCCATGGTTGGCATCCGCGATATGTCCACTCTTGAAACACCTCCCGAAGAGCGATATCCAATTCAGACCTTTGTTTCCGAATACAACGACAGCGCGATAAGGGATATTATTTTAAGAGAAGTATCAAGAGGCGGCCAGGTGTATTTTGTTTACAACCATGTTCAGAGCATAGACAGATTTGCCTCTCATTTAAGGATGCTGGTGCCCGAGGTCAAAATCGCCGTAGGTCACGGCCAGATGAAAGAATCACAGCTCGAGGACATCATGATCGATTTTATGGACGGAAAGTACGATGTGCTTTTATGCTCGACGATCATCGAAACAGGTCTTGATATTCCTGCCGTAAATACAATGATAGTATATGACGCCGACAGATTCGGTCTTTCTCAGCTGTATCAGCTAAGGGGCAGAGTAGGGCGTTCAAACAGGATAGCGTACTGCTATCTCACGGTCAGAGCCAACAAAATCATAACCGAGACCGCGCAAAAGCGCCTTTCTGCCATAAAGGAATTCACCCAGTTCGGTTCGGGCTTTAAGATCGCGATGCGCGACCTTGAGATAAGGGGCGCGGGAAATATCCTCGGAGCTCAGCAATCCGGTCATATGGCAGCGGTAGGTTATGATATGTATGTAAAGCTCATACAGGAGCAGGTGAGCGAGATAAGCGGCGATGCAAGGATAGCGCGCCCGGAAGCATCCGTAAACATCAGTGTGGATGCTTTCCTGCCGGATGATTATGTAAAAGGTCATTCGCTCAGGATGGATATTTATCAGCTCATCGCTCAGGTATCAAGCGCAAACGACAAGGACGACTGCATAGACGAACTTCTGGACAGATTCGGCGATATGCCCAAAGCCTGTGAAAATCTTGTGTACATTGCGTATCTTAAAAACGTGTGCGAGCGTATCGGCGTGGAGCAGGTGTTCATGCGCCGCCGTCAGCTTGTGCTCAGGTTCATGCAGAATATAAGCATGGATCCGCTGGCGCTTTTGGACGCGATGAAAGAAGTGAACAGCTTTACTCTTTCTGCAACTCAGCCGCCCGCGCTTTTGTTTGACATGGGCGATGATAACGAAAAAGGTTTGAGAGAAGCTGCTGCAAAGCTTGAAATGCTTGCCGATATCATCATGCCGCCAATGGCTGCCGATTAAAACCACATATTTACAGAAATACCCCGTTTGTGTTTTATGCAAACGGGGTATATTAGTTAGGAAACTAATATCAAAAGGTGGTATTTATGTCAATAGGCATGATTCTTCTTGTTATTACGGCAATACTCACGCTGTTCGGAATATCACAAAGAGTGCTTGACTCAATGCATTTAAGCGACAGAATGGCACTTTTGCTAATCGCGGCAATTTTTGTGGGTGGTCTGATCCCGGATATAAGCATAACCGATAATTTTTCCTTCAATATCGGCGGCGCTGTGATTCCGCTTGGGATATGCGTCTATCTCTTTATTAAAGCGGGTACCGCAAAAGAGAGGATCAGAGCAATAGCAGCCGCTCTGATCACAGGAATCGTGATATATGCTCTGGGAAGAGTGCTGCCGGATGAACCTGAGGCAATGGTGCTTGATCCAAATTACCTTTTCGGTATCGTGGGCGGCCTTATAGCTTATATTCTTGGAAGATCAAGGCGAAGCGCGTTTATTGCGGGAATACTTGGTGTAATGCTGTCCCAGATAATTAACGCTATAGTTATGAAGCTGCAAGGCAGTCCATTCAGCCTGAATCTGGGCGGCGGCGGGTTCTTTGATACGATCATGCTTTCGGGCATAATAGCCGTGGTTTTTGCAGAGGTAGTAGGGGAGATCATCGAAAAAATATCGGAAAAGAGCAAAAGGGAGGGCTGGCCTGATGAAAACAAGGCTTAGTATTATTGCTGTACTGCTTATTGTGTCGATGAGTGTTTGGCCGGCAGCGGCTTTTGCCGATACCGGTGATGGAAACGAGTATTATACAGTATACGATGAATCCGGTGTAAAGCTTACATGCATAGGCGGCAGGGTATACATAGGCGATATTTACATAAGCGGACAGAACGCAGTTTATGAAGTGGAAAGTGTGGATGATCAAACAAAAAGTGCCATTGCTCGCTTTTCGGGAGTACAAGCTCTTTCAAAAACTGCTTATTATGATAAGTATGCATCTGTAATGTCAAACAAAGAAAACAGGCTCATAGCGCTTTATTCCACTCATTCCGATGAGAGCTATATTGAGGGCGATGGGATATCGAGCGATGAGGTATATGGCGGAATTTATGATGTAAGCGACGAATTAAAGGAAAAGCTCAATGACATGGGGATAGAGGTCATAATTGATTATACCACTCACCATCCGCATGATGCGGCGGCCTACACAAGATCGAGGTCAACAGCAGTATCGCTTCTAAAAAATATGCCCGATGCGATATTTGATATCCACAGAGACGGTGTGCCCGAGGATGAGTATACCACTCAAGTGGAAGGCGAGGATATGACGATGGTAAGACTTCTGGTGGGAAGGAGCAATCCAAATCAGTCTGCCAATAAGGATTTTGCCGCATCAATCAAGGCAAACGCAGATGAGATGTATCCCGGGCTTATCAAAGACATTTTTATAGGTAAGGGAAATTACAATCAGGAGCTTTCCCCAAGAAGCGTGCTGCTTGAATTCGGCACTCATGAAAGTGATAAAGAGGATGTACTGAAATCCACCGAGTATATGGCTGAGGTGCTTTCAAAGACCATATACGGAACCACTCAATTATCCGGAACTGCAGATGAAGGGATACTAAATGAAGGAAGACCTGCGGATGAAAGCAGTAAAGGTGCAGGCAGCGGTATTGCGTGGATATTGGGTATCGTGGTCGGCGGTGGACTTCTTCTGCTGCTGTTTGTAAACGGATCGGGTGGCTTTTTTGATAAGGTCAGGCGCACAGCTTCCGAGCTTACGGGCGGAATTATCGGAAAAAAGCCCGATGATAAAGAAAACGGTGAAAAATAAATCGGTATACAAAGGCAAAAATATGTGATAGAATTGAGTATATCATAAAAGAGGTGAACAAAATGGCAACTCCCACTCCGCATATCGGCGCAAACCTTGGTGATGTGGCAAAGACCGTTCTTATGCCCGGCGATCCCCTTCGTGCAAAGCTTTTGGCCGATACATACCTTACAGATGTAAAACAGTTTAACACCGTCAGAAATATGTTCGGTTATACCGGATATTATAAAGGCGTTCAGGTATCCGTTATGGGCAGCGGTATGGGTATGCCATCTATCGGCATCTATTCGCATGAGCTCTATAATTTTTACGGAGTAGAAAATATTCTTCGTATCGGTTCTGCGGGCGCGATCAACATGAATGTGAAGGTAAGAGATATTATTCTTGCAATCGGTGCCTGCACCAATTCCGCATTCGGTGAACAGTTCAGCCTGCCGGGAACATTTGCACCCGTAGCCAGCTACGATATTCTCAAAACAGCCGATAAAAAGGCTGAAGAAATGGGCCTTGGCGTTATTGTCGGCAATGTACTTTCTTCCGACACTTTTTACTGCGATGATGCTTCAAGGGATAAGGATTGGCAGAAGATGGGTGTGCTTGCTGTCGAGATGGAAGCTGCCGCTCTTTATATGAACGCTGCACGTTTCGGTAAAAAGGCGCTTGCTGTGCTTACAGTGTCTGACCATATTCTCACCGGCGAAGCGCTGAACGCTGAGGATCGCCAGAATTCGTTCCATGATATGCTCAAGCTTTCACTTGAGACTGCGATCTCACTGTGATTGAGATAATCTATAACACCTGAATAAATACACCAGGCGAGCTTGCTTTGGTAGGAATCATCCTGCAAAAGCAGCTCGTCGTTTTTATTTGATAAAAAGCCGCATTCTATCAAAACTGATGCGGTTTTCATTCGTAATATATAATAATCACCGGCTTTTATCTTTCTTGTGTTTGTGGGGTCAAGATCGTTTATCAAACGAGATTGTATATATCCTGCAAGTAGAGCTCCGTCGCTTTTGTTTCCGCTTCCTTCAAGATAAAAGACCTGCGCACCGTGATATTTTGATATTGCGTAATCGTTCATATGGATGCTCAGAACTATGTCTGCGTTCGCTTCTTCTATTATCATTGCTCTTGCCGCCATATCGGTCTGCTTCTTTTCGCCAACCTTTGTGTTTTCCGGGCAAAGCGCTTTATCGGTGTCGCGGGTCATTATGACGGATGCGCCGTTTTGGGACAGAATATCCCTAAGCTTCAGCGCAACGCTGAGGTTCAGATCTTTTTCAAGCACACCTGTGGTTCTGCCGACAGTACCGCTGTCATAGCCTCCGTGTCCTGCATCGACAACTATCACTTTGCCTAGCAGCGGAGAAACCGCGGCCGATACTGTATAAGCTCGGTTCACATGATAAATTGCTGAAATAAATGTAAAAGAAACGAAAAGAGCAAGCGCAGATTTCAATATTCTGATGATCATTTTGAAATACCTTTCGCATAAACGGTAAATATTAAGTTATGTCATAAACATATGAATTCAAACGGTTATGTATTACATCTATAAAATGCGAAATAAATATCAGAAAAACGAGGTAATGTTCGTAAAACTTAATAAGAGCCCATTGGTTCTCCACATTATCCACAAAGTTTTCCACAATGAAAAGGGGGATAAGCCCATATTTTTGAAAGTTTTCCACCGGGAACAAAGATCTGTCATGTGGAATAAGGTGGAAATCGGAATGTTCACAAAGCATACAAATAATTAAATTTCAAGGATAAATTCTACAAATTTCTTAAAATGAATATGATTTACGCGGAGGTGAGAAAATGGTTAATTTGAAAAAACTGGAAATGAGTATCTTGCTGTTTGCCTTGACGGTCTTGTTTGTATCGGGTGCTGCGGCAGCTGATGTACCTGAACCAAATGCAAAAGCTGCGATACTTATCGAGCAGAGCAGCGGCAGAGTGCTTTATGAAAACAACGCATATGAACCGCTGCCAATGGCTTCAACCACGAAGATCATGACGGCGCTGATTGTTCTTGATAAGATCGGCGATCTTGATGAACAGGTTTTGATCGACGAAAGATCAAGCGGCATCGAAGGCTCTTCCATGTATCTTGAAAAGGGAGAGGTATTAAGCGTGGAAGATCTTTTGTATGGGTTGCTTTTGAAAAGCGGGAACGATGCTGCAGCTGCGCTTGCCATACATGTAAGCGGCAGTGTTGACGCATTTGTTGAGCAGATGAATCTATATGCTATAAACATGGGGCTTAACAATACTCATTTTCAAAATCCGCACGGTCTGCCGTCAAACGGACATTATTCCTGTGCAGCGGATCTGGCCAAGATGGCCGCAAAAGCGATGGATAATGAAACTTTCAGAAAAATAGTTTCCACACCAAAATATCAGGTCGCGTGGGGCGGCCATGAATGGGACAGAGTGATGACAAACAAAAATAAGATACTGACTCTGATAGATGGCGGCAACGGAATCAAAACAGGCTACACAAAGGAAGCGGGAAGATGCCTTGTTGCCGGTGCAAAACAGGAAGACATGCAGCTTATCGCAGTAACTTTGAACTGCCCCAACGACTTTTTGGAATGTGCAAACCTGCTTTCATGGGGATTTGAGGAATATGACAGGCTTGAGATAGCAAGCAGGTCAGAAGAGCTTCTTTCGATTAAACATCGGTTGGGAAAGATCTACGTGTGTGCTGAAGACGAGGTTTATATCCCGATCAAAAAAGGAGATACTGTATCGGTGAATTTTGATATACCCAAAAGCATTAACAGACGGATAAAGGCGGGAGAAAGAGTAGGGGATATGAAAGTTTATGTAAACGATACATTGCTTCGAAATTTGTCGCTCGTATCAACAAAAGATGTTGTAAATATAAATATTTTTGATATAATGAATAGGATAATGGCGAATTGGTAAGGAGGATCACTTAGGATGAGACTTCAGAAATATATGGCTATGTCCGGTGTGGCTTCACGCAGAAAAAGCGAGGAGCTGATAAAGGAAGGCAGGGTCAGCGTAAACGGAAATATCATACGCGAGATGGGCGTTGAAGTGAGCGATAACGATATCGTCTGTTTTGACGGAAAGCCCATAAGACAGGAAATGCGAAAAAGATATATCATGCTCAATAAGCCTGTGGGATATATGACCACTATGAGCGACCCTCAGGGCAGGGATACCGTTGCAAAGCTTGTAAGCGAAATATCCGAGCGTGTATATCCTGTGGGCAGGCTTGACTACGAGACCGAAGGCATGCTGCTTATGACCAACGACGGCGAACTTGCAAACAGGCTCACTCATCCTCGTTATGAGATCGAAAAGACCTATTATGCAAGGATCGGCGGTACGCTGTCCGAAGATGATGTAAGACAGATGACCTCGGGAATGACTCTTCCCGACGGCCATAAAGCGGCGCCCGCAAAAGTTAAGGTGCTTGAGCGCGCCGGCAGCACAACTTTGGTGGAGGTCACCGTTCACGAAGGCCATAACAGAATAATCAGGCAGATGTTTGAAAAGCTCGATAAGAATCTTTTGGGTCTGCGCCGCGAGAGGATAGGTCAGCTGTCGCTGGGAGGTCTTCCCATGGGCAGATGGAAGCATCTGAGCCCGGGTGAGGTAAAATACCTTCTCCATATAACCGGATTGGACGTGGAAAGATGATAGAGTATAAAGCAAGATCCGTTGCAAGGCATTGGATAGAAAATATCGTAAAGCAAGGCGATACCGTTGTCGATGCAACGATGGGCAACGGTCATGATACCCTGATGCTTGCGCATCTTGTTGGCAAGGAAGGCACGGTATTTGCCTTTGATGTGCAGAACGGTGCGCTTGAAGCAACGCATAAAAGGCTTGCTCAGGAGGAGATAAGCAACGTAAGGCTTATCCTTTGCGGGCATGAGCGCATGGACAGCTTCGTGCATGTACCGGTATCGTGCGTGGTTTTTAACCTCGGATGGCTTCCCTCCGGCGATAAAAATATCACTACCATGGCAGCGACCACTATTGAAGCGCTGAATAAAGCCTTGGTACTGCTCAAAAAGGGCGGCATCATATCAATATGCATCTATCCCGGGCATCCCGAGGGCAAGCGCGAAAAAGAAGAAATATTAAAATGGGCATCCGCGTTATCGGATAAGGAATTTGCCGTGATGCACACCTATTTTGCAAACCAGGGCAACGATCCGCCAGAAAACGTGATCGTGGGAAAACTTTGATTATCGCTGCATCGCGGGTGGTTCCCTTTTGTGAATTCCTTAACAAAATTTACATTCTTTGGTATTTTCAAAAGGAAATAGGCACAAGATGTAGAATAATAGAATTTGGGTTACAATGATAGATATATTTTTGTACCCGTAATACCTTATGGCGATCGTGTATGACCCAAATGCGGACATGCATGATTATAAGTTTATCGTTATCACTTTGAAACGGAGGTTATCACTTTATGAGCGAAATTCAAAATGACCTGCTCAAGCGTAAGGCGGATATCGTCGCCGGCGATAAGGCGGGCATTGAAAAGCAGAAGAGCGCCGGAAAGCTGACCGCCAGAGAGCGTATCGCAATGATCCTTGACGAGGGCAGCTTCGTTGAGCTTGGTGCTCTGGTAAAGACCTGCGGCGTCTCCGGTGAGAGCGTTGTTGCCGGTTACGGCACCATTGCCGAGCGTCCCGTCTATGTTTATGCTCAGAACTTTGCCGTTAAGGCCGGCGCAATGAGCGCTGCTCAGGCAAAGAAGATCGTTCGCGTGACAGAACTTGCCAAGAAGACCGGTGCTCCCGTCATCGCTATTCTTGACTCTGCGGGCGCAAAGATCGACGAAGGCATCGGCGCTATCGACGGCTATGCCGAAGTTATCGCTGCTCATGCAAAGCTTTCCGGTATCGTTCCTCAGGTTGCAGTAGTTGCAGGTCCCTGCGTGGGCGCCGCAGCCATCGCTGCTTCCATGTGCGACTTTGTCGTTATGACCGAAAAGGTTTCCGCTCTTATGATGCAGGGCCCCCAGGTTATCTCCGCAAAGACCGGCAAGGATTATACCGCCCAGACTCTCGGCGGCGTAGCTCCCGCTGCTAAAGCAGGCGCTGCTGCTCTGTGCGCCGAGTCTGAGGATGAGGCTGCTTCTCTTGTCAAGAGCCTCGTTTCCTTCCTGCCCTCCAACAATCTCGAAGAAGCCCCCGCTTACGACGGCGAGGACATCAACCGCGATATCGCAAGCGATGGTTACGATGTAGCGAACCTCGTATATCAGCTCGCTGACTACGGTGATACTCTTGAGCTCTATGCCGATTACGGCAAGGCCATCTACACCGCATTTGCCAAGGTTGGCGGCTACAGTGTAGGCATTATTGCGAACAATCCCGCTGAAAACGGCGGCGTTATCACTCCCGAAGCAGCAAGCAAGGCTGCAAAGGTCATCGGTATCTGCGACAGCTTCAACATCCCCGTTGTTTCTCTTGTAAACACCGAAGGCTTCATTATCGACAATGCTGACGTCAACTTTGCTTCCATCCAGGCCGGTGCAAAGCTTGCATACGCTTATGCCGAGGCCACCGTTGCTAAGATCAGCGTTATCACCGGCAAGGCAGTTGGCGGCGGTTATGCCGTTATGTCCAGCAAGGCTCTTGGCGCCGACATCACCTATGCATGGCCCAAGGCTGCCATCAGCCCCCTCAACTCTGACGCCGCTGTACGTATCCTCTACGGCGAAGAGATCAAAGCAGGTAAGAGCTTCGCGCAGCTTACCGAAGAATACGAGAACGGCCCTGCCAGCCCCTTCGCAGCAGCGGAGACCGGCGCTGTGGACGACGTAATCACTCCCGAAAGCACCAGAGCTCACATCATCAACGCTGTTGATATGCTCTGCTCCAAGCGTGAGATCGTCACTCCCCGCAAGCACGGCAACCAGCCGCTCTAAGCGCCGAAAGGAGTGCTTAGCATAATATGGAAAATATTAGCTTTGGTCTGAAATTCGGTAACTCTCTGCTCGTTATGGTCGTCGGTGTGTTCGTGGTTTTCCTCGTTCTTGCCGTGCTGATCCTTATCTGCTCCGTAATGGGTAAGATCTTTGCTTCCGCTGTCGGCGGCAAAAAGACCGAAAAGAAAGCTGAGCCCAAGCAGGCTCCTGCTCCTGCTCCCGCACCTGTTCCCGCACCTGCAGCTCCCGCTGTACAGGCTGAGGACGAAGACGAGATCGCCGCTGTTATCGCCGCTGTCGTAGCAGCTATGGGTCCTGCAAAGAAGGACTTCATCGTAAGGCGTGTCCGCCGCGTTGGCTCCAAGTGGGGCAGCGCCGCAAGGGAAGAAATTCTCTCTTCCAGAAATTTCTAATTCTTATCTGAATTTTAGGAGGATAACTCAAATGCGTAAATTCGTTGTTAACGTCAACGGCAAACAATATGAAGTAGAAGTAGAAGAGATCGGCGGCGGCGCTTATACCGCTCCCGTTGCTGCTCCCGCCGCTCCTGTTGCCCCCGCTCCTGCAGCAGCTCCCAAGGCTGCTCCCGCTCCCGCAGCTGCCCCCGCTCCCGCAGCAGCTCCCGTTGCAGGCGGCAATGCTATTAAGGCTCCCATGCCCGGCAACATCCTTGATGTTAAGGTTTCCGTTGGCGCTTCCGTTAAGAAGGGCGACGTTCTCGTAGTTCTCGAAGCTATGAAGATGGAAAACGAGATCATGGCTGATGCAGACGGCACCGTTGCTGCAGTTGCAGTTTCCAAGGGCGCTACCGTCAACACCGGCGATGTCCTGGTCACTCTCAACTAATAGTGCTTTAAGTGCTTATCTGTAATTGAAGGGAGTGTTTATATTGGACGCGAGCATCGAAAGATTCCTCAATATTGACATTCTTGGCACTCTCAAAGATATCGCAGCGGAAACCGGTTTCACCCAGCTGTTCCAGCCTGTGGGTGTCATTCCCTGTGGTTACCTCATCATGGTAATCATCTCCTGCGTACTGTTGTATCTTGCTATTGTCAAGAAATTTGAACCTTTGCTGCTGCTGCCGATCGCTTTCGGTATGCTGCTCACCAACCTTCCTGGTTCCGAAGTTTACCATCCCGAGCTTTTTGCGGGCGGTCATGTAAACTGGGGATCCTTCTATGAGACCGCAGGTCTTATAGACTATCTGTATCTTGGCGTTAAGCTCGGCATCTATCCTCCGCTCATCTTCATGGGTGTTGGTGCTATGACCGACTTTGGTCCCTTGATCGCTAACCCGAAGTCTCTGCTGCTCGGTGCTGCCGCTCAGCTGGGTATCTTCCTTACCTTCATCGGCGCTATCGCGCTGGGCTTCACTCCCGCTCAGGCCGGTTCTATCGGCATCATCGGCGGTGCTGACGGCCCCACCGCAATTCTGGTAACCTCCAAGCTCGCTCCCGAGCTTCTTGGTCCGATCGCGGTTGCAGCATACTCCTATATGGCTCTGGTTCCCGTCATTCAGCCTCCCATCATGAAGGCTCTGACCACCAAGAAAGAGCGTAAGATCCGCATGAATCAGCTGCGCAGCGTAACTCAGAGAGAAAAGATCATTTTCGCTATCGTTGTTACCATCGCTGTTATCCTGATCCTGCCCTCTGCCGCTCCCCTTATCGGTATGCTGATGTTCGGTAACCTTGTCAAGGAATCCGGCGTTACCGATCGTCTGAGCAAGACCGCTCAGAACGAACTGTGCAATATCGTAACCATCTTCCTTGGTATCTCCGTTGGCGCTACCGCTACTGCCGATACCTTCCTCTCCCTGCAGACTCTGTACATCATTGTTCTTGGTGTTCTTGCGTTCTGCTTCGGTACTGCAGGCGGTCTGCTGCTTGCTAAGCTGATGAACGTCCTTACCGGCGGTAAGATCAATCCTCTTATCGGCTCTGCAGGCGTTTCTGCTGTTCCTATGGCAGCTCGCGTATCTCAGTCCGTCGGTCAGAAGGAAGATCCGGGCAACTTCCTGCTCATGCACGCTATGGGCCCCAACGTTGCCGGTGTTATCGGTTCTGCTGTTGCAGCAGGCGTATTCCTCTCACTGTTCCTGTAAGGAGGTTGTTATAAAAAATGGCCAAAGTACGTATTACTGAAACTATATTGAGAGACGCTCATCAGTCCCAGGCTGCTACCCGCATGCGCACCGATGAGATGCTCCCCATTCTTCCTAAACTTGATCAGGTAGGTTTCTACTCTGTTGAAGCTTGGGGCGGCGCTACCTTTGATACCTGCATGCGCTTCCTCAACGAAGATCCCTGGGAAAGACTGCGCAAGCTTAAGGCAGGTCTGCCCAACACCAAGATCCAGATGCTTCTGCGCGGTCAGAACATCCTTGGTTACAAGCACTATGCTGATGACGTTGTAGATCTCTTCGTTAAGAAGGCTATCGAAAACGGCGTTGACATCATCCGTATCTTTGACGCTCTGAACGACGTACGCAACATGGAAGCCGCGATCAAGGCTACCAAGAAGTATGGCGGTCATGTCGAGGCTACCATGAGCTATACCATCAGCCCCGTTCATACCACCGAGTATTTCGTCAACCTTGCTATCGAGCTTGAAAAGCTCGGCGCAGATACCATCTGCATCAAGGATATGGCTAACCTGCTTCTGCCCTATGAGGCTTATAACCTCGTAAAACAGCTCAAGGCTAAGATCAAGGTTCCGATCCATCTGCACACCCACAACACCGCAGGTATCGGCGACAACACCATCCTCAAGGCTATCGAAGCCGGCGTTGATATCGTTGATACCGCTCTGTCTCCTCTGGGCAACGGTACTTCCCAGCCCGCTACCGAGCCTTTGGTAGCTACTCTGCAGGGCACCGAGTGGGATACCGGTCTGGATCTTAATCTCCTTTCCGAGTGCGCAGTACATTTCCGCGGCGTTGCCGATCGTCTTTCCAAGGAAGGCCATCTGGTACCCAAGGTTCTGGGCGTTGACATCAACACTCTGCTCTATCAGGTTCCCGGCGGCATGCTTTCCAACCTGATCAGCCAGCTCAAGCAGATGAACGCCTCCGACAAGTACTATGACGTTCTTGCCGAGATCCCGCGCGTTCGTGAAGACTGCGGTTATCCGCCCCTTGTTACCCCCACCAGCCAGATCGTTGGTACTCAGGCTGTATTAAACGTCGTATTCGGTCGTTATAAGCAGTTCTCCAAGGAGACCAAGGCTCTGCTGCGCGGCGAGTACGGCCGTCTGCCCGGCAAGGTAAATGAGGAGATCCGCAAGATGGCTATCGGTGACGAAGAAGTCATCACCTGCCGTCCCGCTGACCTTATCAAGCCCGAGCTTGACAAGTATCGTGAAGAGATTCGTCCCTTCTATGAGCAGGAAGAAGATGTTCTGTCCTACGCTCTGTTCCCCCAGGTCGCTACCAAGTTCTTTGAGTATCGCCAGGCTCAGAAGCACAACATCGATTCCACCATGCTTACTGAGGACAAGACTCATCCCGTATAATAAGGCGATTGCCTTACTAAGACAGCGTATCCAAATGATGCGCTGTCTTTTATTTTTGAAATTTAATGAAGAAAATCTTGCAAAAAACAGTGTAAAACCATTCCTAAATGCAATTATCTGTGCTATAATTGCAAGCGAGGTGCATGAACGATGGAGCATAAGCTTGAACTCATGGAACGTATCCGTTCCATGGAACATCTTTCAAAGGGACAAAAACGAATCAGCGATTATATTTTGCAGCAATATGATAAGGCTGCTTTTATGACTGCAGCCAAATTAGGCGAGGCTGTTCATGTGTCGGAGTCAACGATAGTGCGCTTTGCCATAGCTTTGGGCTATGACGGCTATCCTCAGCTTCAGAAGGCCATACAGGAAATGGTAAGGAATCGCCTTACCGCTGTTCAGCGCATGGAGATCGCTCCTGATATAAAGACTGCCGAAGTCCTTTCGGTCACTCTTAAATCGGATATGCAGAACATTCGCAATCTTCAGGACAATATCAATCCCAAGGATTTTGAAAAGGCTGTTAAGACCATGCTTACTGCAAAGCGGCTTTATATTTTGGGGCTCAGAGCATCTGCGCCGCTTGCAGCTTTCTTCGGTTATTATTTAACATATATTTTTGATGATTTGAAGGTCATAACTCAGGGCGGCAGTGAAGTGAAGGAACAGCTTGCAAGAATGACCGAAGGGGACGTAATGGTGGGAATATCTTTCCCGAGGTATTCAAACAGAACCATTGAGTCGATGAAATATGCTAAAAGCCTTGGCGCTACTACCATTGCCATAACAGACAGCGTATTTTCTCCCATGGGGCAAACGGCGGATATTTGCCTTACCGCTAACAGCTCCATGGCTTCATTTGTGGATTCCCTGGTAGCACCTATGAGTCTTATAAATGCTCTTTTGGTAGCACTTGGTATAGAAAAGAAACAGGAGCTTTCGGCATTTTTTGAAAAGCTTGAGATCATCTGGAACGATACTGCAATATATACCGATCCCAACGTCAAACAATAGGTATTGATAAATGAAAGTAATAGTGATTGGCGCCGGCGCGGCAGGAATGATGGCTGCTGTTGCCGCAGCGCAGAACGGTGCTGATGTTATCGTTCTTGAAAAGAACGAAAAATGCGGTAAAAAAATATATATAACCGGCAAGGGACGCTGCAATGTGACCAATGCAACGACCGGTGAAGAGTTTTTAAGGAATATTCCCAGAAATCCCAGATTCCTGATGAGCGCGCTTTCCAGGTTCGACAGCAATGACCTTCAGGATATGCTGAAAAACGCCGGTCTTGAATTGAAGACAGAACGCGGTCAAAGAGTATTCCCTCAAAGCGACAGAGCAAGCGATGTCACCAAAGCCTTTCAGTTCATGATGAAAAAGCATGGCGTGAAGCTTTTGCTTAATACCAAGGTCAAGAGAATACTTCAAACAGATGGCATGGTGACCGGAGTTGAGTCAGACAAAGGTACTTTTGACTGCGACAGTGTCATTATTGCAACAGGTGGTATAAGCTATCCTTCGACCGGCTCAACCGGTGACGGTTTCGCCTTTGCAAAGGATACCGGGCACAGAGTCACCGAATTGTATCCCTCGCTCATTCCCATACTGACTAAGGAAAAGTGGCCTGCGGATATAAGCGGACTTACTCTTAAAAATGTAACGCTTTATGCAAAGAACGGAAAAAAGGTAATTTTCAGCGAGCTTGGGGAAATGCTGTTTACACATTTCGGTATTTCGGGTCCACTGGTGCTTTCGCTGAGCTCCGTTATTGCGGGCATGGATATAAGCAAAATATCCGTTTATATCGACTTAAAGCCTGCACTTGATCAGGAGACATTGGACAAGAGGATACTGCGCGATTTTGAAAAGTATCAAAATAAACAAATAGTGAATTCTCTGCGCGATCTGTTGCCGCATAATATGATCCCTGTTATACTGAATGCAGCGGGCATAGATCCGGAAAAGTTTGTAAACCAGATCAGCAAGCAGGAAAGGATCGCTCTTTTAAGTGCCCTTAAAGCGCTGCCAATAACCCCTGTGGGATTTAGACCCATTGAAGAAGCAGTCGTGACAAGGGGCGGGGTAAACATCGGTGATATAAACCCAAGGACGATGGAGTCCAAAAAGATAAACGGCTTGTATTTTGCAGGCGAGGTCATTGATGTGGATGGTTTCACGGGAGGTTTTAACCTGCAGATCGCGTTCACTACGGGATATGCTGCGGGTTGCGCATCTGCGGGTGCAGTATAGGAGGATGGAAGTATGGAAAACCACGGTGTACGCCTTGGGTCAAAGGATGTAGCCAGAGCTGCCATTATGATGGCGCTGACACAGAATCGTGAGGACGAAAAGGTATTAAAGGCGCAGTATCTGTACCAAGATACTAAAGTTGCAGCGGTTGACTTTGGCGGAGATTTTCTGTCGTCTGTAACCAAAATAGTTGAGCGTGCAGTTGTGGCTGCAAAACGCGAAGGCGTAGTGAGCGATACTCATTCCGAGGAGGGCGCTGTTGCGGGCGCAACGAGGGAAGCGGTAAGCCAGATAGTTACAAAGGCATTGGGATTGAATGTCGGCGGGAAGATCGGAATTGCAAGATGCGGCGAGCATGTTGCCGTTGCGGTGTTCTTTGGTATAGGCCTGCTGCATTTGAATGAGGTCGCTATCGGACTTGGCCACAGAGCCGTATAAAGGAGAAAATATGATAAATATCGCTTTGGACGGACCTTCCGGTTCCGGTAAATCCACAATTGCGAAGATTCTTGCAAAAA
>SVHB01000047.1 GCA_015056005.1 Clostridiales bacterium | reverse complement strand
ATCGAAAACGCCATAGCAGATATAGAAAACGGCACAGGCTTTGTGCTTACAAACGATGAAGGCGTGATCGTGGCATATGCATCGCTGGGTCTTTCGGGCGATAAAAATTACGACACCATTGAAGGTAAGTGGATATCTTCCGGAAGATACGGAGTTATCCACAGGGTCGCCGTCTCCGATATTGTGCTCAGAAAAAAGGCGGCAAGCACCATTATGCTTGAAATGGAAAAGGAATGCATGCGCTGCGGCTTTGAGTGGGCAAGGATAGACACCCACAAGGGCAACATCCCAATGCGGGCAATGGTTGAAAGCCTTGGCTATATCCACTGCGGAGTGATAACCCTTTTAGACGGCGAGGGCGGCTTCAGAGAAGCGTACGAAAAGAAACTGGTCTGATTCTTTAATAGAATTTTAAGAAATTTTTACGAAAAATGCAACTTTTGGGACTTCCCATACGTTTACAATATTGTAAGGGTTTGCTATAATATATCTTAGGGAATCACTATTTGATTGGAGGATACTATAAATGAAGAGATTCACAGCTTTCCTGCTCGTCATGGTCATGCTGCTTGCCTTCATCCCCACCGCTGCTGCGCAGAATGTAATGGGTTTTTCCATTCCCGCAAGCGGTTGGATCGTGAACGGAAGCTCGTGCACTGTTTCGGGTGGCGAACTTAAAGTTGGCAATTATTCCTATGATGTTGATATTGAGGCTGATGCCGGTACTTATGATATTACCATCAAGGGCAGCTTTGCCGGCCTTACACCTTATCAGTATGAAGCTTACAGGTATGCACGTGCTATTGAGATTCCGTTTAACGTTGCAAATCCCGTTAATCTGATGCTCAACACCTGGTATCCCATGAACGGTAACAAGATGACCATGATCATCGATTCTGCATACGATACTGAGCAGTTCCTGATCACTACTCAGAACGATACTGTTCGTGTCAATGTCACCTTCATCGATAACGGCTATAACAACTATTACGGCAACCCCGGTTATGGCTACGGCTACGGTTATTATGATCCCAACTACGGTTATATCAACCCCAACCCCAACACCGGTGCCTATATCCCCGGCTACACCTACTGCAAGGCATGCGGCAGCTATTATAACAATCAGTACGGCTACTGCTCTTACTGCTATGCCAACGCCGATTACAATCCCCAGAGCTTCACCAGCAAGATAGCTTATCTCAAGATCGAAAATATTGAGGCAGCAGGCGATCAGTACGGCAACGTTGCAGTCGGCACCTCTTACACCTACGGCAACAGCCTCGTTCTCAACATCGCAGCGGTCAATTACAACGACTACATGATGATCAAGAACGCCAAGGACGATTATGTACGCGTCCGCGTGACCCCCGTTACCACCTATGGCAACACTTATCCCGCAGGCACCATCGTTCGTCCCGCAGCTCCCACCACCTATGCGATGCTCGAAGGCACCAAGAAGAGCGGTGACAACTACGTTCTTGATGAGAATTCTTCCTTCTGCCTGACCCTTCCCGGCATCAAGGCTCTTTCCGGCGCCGAGACTTCCACCTACGGCCTGTGGAGCGATATCAGCCTGTTCTTCGGCGCTGATTCCTCCGACCGCTACAACGGCAAGATCTATTATCAGAAGGTCGTTCGCACCAATTATGTGAGCGGTCTGGTCGTTCCCAGCAATGTTACCCTCGAAGTCGGCGACACCATGAACGTACCTTACACCCTTGAGAACACCGGCTTTGCTCCCATGATCTCCTGGACTGCGCTGAACACCTCCTCCAAGCCCGTTTTCGTAAACACCGGCAACAAGATCACCGCTGTTAACGAGGGCGTTGGTTATCTGGTAGCTTCCTTCAACGGCCAGTCTCAGACCATTAAGGTCACCGTGACCGACGACGATAAGATCACCGTTGCTGACGATAAGTACACCGTTACCGCAAGCAGCCTGCGCGTCCGCAAGGGTCCCGGTACCTCCTTCTCCTCCATTGGCAGTGTCAAGAAGGGTACCATAGTGACCGGCACCGGCGTTGTTTCTGCAGACGGCAAGTGGATCCAGATCAGCTATAACGGCTCTTACGGCTACGTTTCCGCTCAGTATCTGAAGGCAAAGTAAACCGAATTTATCAAGCGAGCGCTTTAGGCGCTCGCTTTTTTTGATAATTGAAACAAATTTTGGAAAAGCTCGTTTTTCTTTCGGAGGTGTTGCAAATGACCGAAAACAATAAGACCATGGAAGAAGAGCTTTTCCCCGAGCAGAGCAAAAGGCGCAATTGGGCGGCGTTTGTGGAAAGCGATGTGGTTGCATTCTTTGACGGGCACGAGCTTGAAAAGCTTACCATAGAGGATGGCAACGGAAATAAGGCAAAGCTTCAAAGGACGAAGGAGAACACCATCAAGGTGGAATATACATCAAGCGTAATACTGTAAACAAAAAAGGTACGAAGAATCGTACCTTTAATTTATGCCGACTTTAGTAAGCTTTTGAGAGAAAACGCTTTCTACGTATTGCAAAAGCGGCTTATCTTCATCAGCGGGGGATAAGCAGATGCGCTTGGCTTCCAAATGAGCCTGTTCAAGAAGCCTTAAATCGGACTGCGCGCCGGGCATGTCCGAGGAGAGCATGCCGCTCTGCCTTGTGCCCAGTATATCACCGGGGCCGCGCTGCTCCAGATCTTTCTGGGAAATGAGGAAACCGTCGTTGGTCTGGGTCATTATCCTGAGTTTCTGAGCGCCCGATGCCACGAGGAAGCAGAAGCTTTCCTGAGCGCCTCTGCCGACTCTGCCCCTTAGCTGATGCAGCTGAGCAAGCCCGAAGCGCTCGGCGTCCTCGATGATCATAAACGAGGCGTTGGGTACATTTACGCCCACCTCGATGATGGTGGTGGAAACCAGAACATCGACATTTCCTTTGTAGAACTCGTCAAGTACCTGCTGCTTTAATTTGTTGGACTGCTTTCCATGGGCGAGCGCAACTCTTACCCCGGGGAGCTTTTTTGAGAATTCTTCGAATATATCCTGCGCGTTGCTAACGTCTATGGCTTCGCTTTTTTCTATCAGCGGGCAGACCACATAGCCCTGCCTGCCTTCTTTTACCAGATCTTTTATAAAGCCGAACATACCCTCGCGCTTGTGGGGACCCACTATATAGGTCTTGACAGGCGTGCGCCCGGGCGGCAGCTCGTCGATAACGGAGATATCAAGATCGCCGTAGAGGATGAGCGATAGCGTTCTGGGGATGGGGGTTGCCGACATGACCAGCACGTTCACGCCGCTGCCCTTGTCCTGAAGTGCGGTGCGCTGACCTACGCCGAACCTGTGCTGCTCGTCGGTTATGACAAGAGCGAGGTCGTTATATTCAACGCCCTGAGTTATGAGCGCATGGGTGCCGATCACCACATCCCAAGCGCCGTTTGCAATGTTTTCGTGCGCTTCCTGATGCTGCTTTGCGGTCATTGAGCCTACGAGCAAGCCGCACCTTAAACCAAAGCGCGCAAAGAAGGGCGCCATACCCTCAAAATGCTGCCTTGCAAGGATCTCGGTCGGGGCCATGAGCGCACATTGATGCCCCGCCATTGCACAGGCAAAAAGCGCGGACTGCGCAACAAGCGTTTTGCCCGAGCCTACATCGCCCTGCAGCATCCTCGTCATGGCTTTTTTTGAGCTAAGATCCTCTGCGATTTGATCTATGCACCTCAGCTGTGCACCCGTAGGAGTGAAAGGGAGCGAGGAAAGGAATTTGTTTTTGATATCTTCGCCAAATGGGATCGCAATTCCGTTTATATCGCCCGAAGTTTTGCGCAGCATGAGCGAAAGCTGATAGAAAAGCAGCTCATCGAACACAAAACGCCTTCTGGCGATGGTGAGCTCGGTCATATTATTGGGGAAATGTATGGATGAATAGGCTTCACTTAGCGAAATCAGCGAATATTTTTCTTTCAGGTAATCGGGGAGTATATCAACGCAGGAAAAATCGCCCGCATCCAGCGACTGGCGCACGAGCGCGCGGTAGGTCTTAGCGGGAACGCCGTCTATCGGTCGGTAAACCGGAATAATGCCGCCTGTCTCGCTTCTATCGATGATGGTGGGGCTTTGAAGGATCGGCTTGCCTTCTCTTGAGCCTATCTGAGCGTAAATGTAGTATTCCTGACCGCGCCTGAGAGTGCTGTGAAGGTAATGCTGATTAAAAAAAACTGCGGATATGGTACCGCTTTGGTCGCGGAAGGTGACCTGCAGTATTGAAAGCGAGCCTTTTCTTTTCAGATACGGGCTGCTTGCCGGGGTGCAGCAAATAAGCGCCGATTTGCCGACTTCAAGAGCGGATATCGGAGTTACTGATGTGTAATCAAGATAAGAAACGGGCTGACGGGCTATGATGTCGTCTGTGGTATAAAGCCCGGCTGCGTTTAAGGCTTCGAGCCGCTTTGCGCCCACACCCGAAAGCTCAGAGAGTTTTTTAGCCATAATATACCTATATGAAAAGCACGGTTTTTCCGTGCTTTTTGCTTATTTCAGATTGCCGACCCTGTCAAGATCGTCGTTTGCGCCGATAACTATGAGAGTATCGCCGGGTTCGATCATATCGTTGGCTCTGGGGGTCACGATGATCGAACCGTCGCTGTGCTTTATTGCCATAACGTTTATGCTGTACCTTGCGGGAAGCTTGAGATCGTTCAGGGAAAAGCCCTGCCAGCTCTTGGGCGCGTTGATCTCGATCAGAGAAAAATCGGGAGAGAGCTCTATATAATCCAATATGCTGTCGGAAACAAGGCTCTGCGCGGTGCGCTCGGCCATATCGCGCTCGGGGAAAACGATCTTGTCTGCGCCGAGCTTTTTGAGGATCTTGGAGTGAAGCTCGCTCTGGCTTTTTACCACAACGTTGCTTACGCCGAGCTCTTTGCAGAGCATTGTGACAAGGATCGAGGTCTGCATATCGGAGCCGATGGAGACGATGACACAGTCAAAATTGCGAAGCCCCAAAAGGTTCAGCGCTTCGGGATCGGTCGCGTTGCACTGAACGGCGTGGGTCACGGTATCGGCTATGGCGTTGATCTTGTCAATGGAATCGTCAACAGCGAGTACCTCATGGCCTAGTCTGCAAAGCTCCTGGGCGACACTTGTTCCGAAACGACCAAGACCTATGACCGCAAACTGTTTCATATGCACACCTCCGTAAAAACGTATATATCTATGATAACACCAAAAAAACCTTTGTCAAGACAAGGAGCGGCTATGATTGCATTGTATTGAAATGCGTGATATAATAAACCTATATATCGATATAAAGGGGTAATTGATATGGGTTACAAAAGCGATATCGAGATCGCACAGGAAGCTAAGCCTGCGTTTATAGGCGAGATCGCGGCTCAGGCCGGCATTGACGAAAAATATGTTGAATACTACGGCAGAGATAAGGCTAAGATCAGCCTCGACCTTCTGACAGAAAAGAAAGATGATCCCGATGGCAAGCTCATTCTTGTCACCGCCATTACCCCCACCCCCGCGGGCGAGGGCAAGACCACTACCAGCGTAGGTCTGGCAGACGCAATGCGCCTTATCGGCAAGAAGACCTTCCTTGCCCTGCGTGAACCCTCCCTCGGGCCGGTTTTCGGCGTTAAGGGCGGCGCAGCGGGCGGCGGCTATGCTCAGGTTCTTCCTATGGAAGATATCAACCTCCATTTTACCGGCGATATGCACGCTATCGGCGCTGCCAACAACCTTCTTGCAGCGATGATCGACAACCATATCTATCAGGGCAACGAGCTGGGTATCGACCCCAGGCGCATCACCTGGAAGCGCTGCGTTGACATGAACGACCGTCAGCTCCGCTTCGTGGTGGATGGTCTTGGCGGAAAGAGCAACGGCACTCCCAGAGAAGACGGATACAACATCACAGTTGCTTCCGAGATCATGGCTATCCTTTGCCTTGCTTCCGATATTATCGACCTTAAAAACAGGCTCGGCAGGATCGTTATCGGCTACAGCTACGCCGACGAACCCATCACCGCAGCTCAGCTGGGCGCTCAGGGCGCAATGTGCGCGCTTTTGAAGGATGCGCTCAAGCCCAATCTTGTTCAGACCATCGAACACACTCCCGCTTTTGTACACGGCGGTCCTTTTGCAAACATCGCTCACGGCTGCAACAGCGTTATCGCCACCCGCACCGCGCTCAAGCTTGCCGATTACGTTGTTACCGAAGCCGGCTTCGGCGGCGATCTGGGCGCTGAAAAGTTCCTTGACATCAAGTGCCGTTTTGCAGGTCTTAAGCCCTCCGCTGTTGTTGTTGTCGCAACCGTTCGCGCCCTCAAGCATCACGGCGGCGCTGCAAAGGAAGAGCTCGGCACCGAGAACCTCGAGCTGCTTGAAAAGGGTCTGCCCAACCTGCTCAGGCATGTTGATAACATGAAGAATGTATACAAGCTCCCCACCGTCGTGGCTATCAACCGCTTCCCGCAGGATACCGAGGCGGAGATCGAGCTCGTGAGAGCAAAATGCGCAGAGCTTGGCGTAAACGTGGCCCTCAGCGAAGTCTGGGGCAAGGGCGGTCAGGGCGGCATTGAGCTGGCAAACGAAGTCGTTCGCCTCTGCGAAAGCGATAACGAGTTCGAGTTCTGCTATCCCGACAGCGTCTCCATCGAAGAAAAGCTGCGCAGGATCGCCGGCAAGGTCTATCATGCCGACGGCGTGAACTTCACCTCTCAGGCAAGGAGCCAGATCAGAAAGCTGCGCGCCATCGGCTGCGGCAAGCTTCCCATCTGCGTTGCCAAGACACAGTATTCCTTCTCCGATAATCCCAAGCTGCTTGGTGCTCCTGAAGGCTTTGAGATCACCGTGCGTGAGCTCAGGCTCAGCGCAGGCGCGGGCTTCATCGTAGCTCTGACCGGCGATGTTATGACCATGCCCGGTCTGCCCAAGCATCCTGCCGCTTGCGATATCGACGTTGACGAAAACGGCAAGATCTCCGGTCTGTTCTAAAATAATAAATACTTAGGGGCATGCAAAAGCATGCCCCGTTTTTGTATAAAGGAAAGGCGGTGCAGCATATGAGAGATATTCTTAAAAGCGATGAAGTGTTTTCGTCCCGGAAGTTTTTGTCGGACAGGGTCAATTTCAACATTATGTTCAGACTAATGCAGTACGAAGGCGCGCTGATCAAAGCCTATGAGGAAAGCATAATCGCCATTCAGACTGCTCCGGATAAAGCGATGTGGATCTGGAACGAACGCGATGCGGAGATTTTTGCGCTGCAAAAAGCTGCTGAACTTGTGGAAAACAGGCTAAATGAATTTGGATTTATTGATGTGCAGTGCAAAAAAGAGCTGGCAGAAGTTTTGAAGAGGAGATTGGCAGGTTTTATTACTGCCTGCGGAGGTTCAAATGCCTATGCCTGCAGGAAGGTGAATATAATAAACGCCCCGGGATATATGGACAGAGCGAGGACCGACGAAGCGAACATCCTTGCTGTGTATGTTTCCCAGATGGATGAGGATATTTACGGAAACATAGTAAACCCCAGAAGTCTTTTGCCCAAAATGGGAAAATGGATAAATGATCCCGATTTTTATATCTGGCGCGATGAGGATACGAGCATCACAGCAATGGCAAAAATGAATTATACGGATGGCGGCATGGTCAGGATAAACAATGTTTTTACAAGGCGCGATAAGCGCGGCAGAGGATTTGCACCCGCGCTGGTTTCAAGGCTCTGCGATAAGGCGATAAAGGAAGGCCTTCTGCCTATGCTATACGCTGACAGCGAGTATCCTTCCTCCAACAGAGCATACCAAAAGATCGGATTCACGAAAGAGGGCTATACTGCAAAGATTTCCTTAAAAAAATAAAGTGCAGGGAAATCCTGCACTTGTTTTTTTGAAGTTTAGAATGCCATGCGGCCCCAACCGGGTTCACAGTCGCGGAAATTGGGCAAACCGAGCATTTCTCTTGCGCGGTCGACGTAGTAGATATAGTTTTCAAGGGGAGTACCGTTGGTGATGCGATGGTCAAGGCCCAAGACGATGCCGCCTTCAAGGATGCAGCTCTGGAGCTTGTATTCAAGTTCCTTATCGATATCTGCCTTGGTTTTCCTGAGCACATGCTTGTCTATACCGCCGCGGAAAGCGATCTTATGACCGTATTTTTTGCGAAGCTTGACTATATCCATATCCGCTGCGGGCTCGCAGGGATAGAACACGTTTACGCCGCCCTCCATAAAGGTGTCGATAAGCACGTTCATGTTGCCGTCGCTGTCCTGGCAGAAAAGCTTGGTGCCGGATTCGGCTGCGATATCCCAAGTGCGGCGGTAATAGGGGTTTATAAATGCGGATACAAGGTTAGGACCGATCATGGGCCCGGTTTTGCCCGCCATGTCCTCATGCACGGAAAGCTGATCGATGGTCATTCTGGAAGAAATGCGTTTGATGACCTTTTCGCAGGTATCGCCGATGGTGTTTAAGATATCATAAAGAAGCTCTGGATCCTCATAATAACCGATGCAGCAGTTGACCTCGCCCATGAGCTCTCGGAGAATATCAAAACCGCCGGGTATGGACATGGTGATCATCGTACCCTGCTTCTGAAGCTCGATAGCCTTATCGATATCTTCATCCTTGATTCGGCTGTCCTCGTATACGAACATGTGCTTGATCTTGAGCCAGTCGTCCATTGTTTCAACGGGGAAGGTCTCGGGCAGGGCGATGGTGGCGGTAGTCTTATCAAGGCGCACCCTCCTGCCGTAGCCGTCAATGCCCACATAGTGGTTTTCGTCCTCCTCGAGCACAACGGGCTTTAAGGTGTGGATGGCACCTGTCCTGCCGATGGACTGATAGGGCACATAGTCAAAGGAGAATCTATGCATCGAGATCATGTCCTCTGAAGCGCCCTGCTGTCTCCATTCATTTTCGAGCACGTTCAAGGGTCCGAAAAGCTCGGAGAACATAATGCGCTCGGGGTTATTATAAGTCATCATATCAACATACTGACGGTTTGTCCATTTCATGGTATGAGCCTCGTTTCGTTTGTGTTTGGTTTATTATACCACATATGCGCCATATCCGCTATTGATTTATGCGATGAAAAGTTGTATTATTGCGACATGGAACGGAGGTGGATATCGTTGCACACGGATCATAAATACAGGATAAATTCCTGCACTGTGTCGGATTGTGCGCCGACATGGAGCTGGAAGACCGGCAAAGCGGGCTTTGACGATTACGACCTCTGGGCGGTTTTCCGCGGCAGCGGAAGGCTTTTTGTGGGTGAGGATGAATTTGCGGTAAAGCCCGGAGTGTGCATGCTACTGCCGCCGCACAAGGCTATTGTGGGCGAGCATGATGCAAGCGATCCGCTGCTTGTGATGAACGTGCATTTTTCCGTTATTGATAAAGAAGATTTTTTGGAACCCTATGATGTGCAGCAAAGGTTTATTGAGGATACAGGGCTTTTTGAAAAGCTGCTCGACAGGGTGATCAGCTTCAGATATGCTCAAAACGACAGGGATGCGGAAATCTGGTTCGGTGCTGTTTTGAGCGAGTTCTTTTCCTCAAGGCAGATGAAGAACGATGAGTTCTATACCGATACTCATATTGCCTGCATAAGAGAGGTCTGCGCCAAGGTGAATTCTGACTCGGCGAATGTACCTAAGCTCGGGGAGTTTGCGGAAGAATACGGCTATTCATCGGCATATCTTGGAAAACTATTCCATAAGCTGATGGGAATAAGTTTTTCCGGATATCTTTTGAATTCAAGAATAGATAAGGCAAAACGTCTGCTCAGATCAACCGAAGCGCCCATATCCGCCATTGCCGAACAGCTGGGCTACTGCGATGTTTGCTTCTTTATCAAGCAGTTCAAGGGTATTGTAGGACTCACTCCGGGGAAATACCGAAAGCAGAATTCAGGCTCGCAGATGTAAAAAAATAAGCTCCGAAAAAATCGGAGCTTTTATTTTGTGATCTATGCTTCCTGAGCTTTGTCATCAGAAAGGTTTCTGCGGACAACAGACTTGCTGCGCCACTTGCCTTTGCGGTAAGCGATGAAGGTGATGAGAGCGCCAAGCAGCCATGAAACCAGAAGAGAGATGTACAGGCAGTAGGGAGTGCCGTTGGGAAGCTCGGGGCTTCTGGTGAAATAGGCGATGCCGTATGCAAGGGGTACGCGGATGATAACGGTGGTGATAAGGGAGATCCACATGGGGGTCATGGTATCGCCCGCGCCGCGCATAACGCCGCTTAAAACCTGAGTGATCGCCATTGCAACATAGCCGACCGCAAGAACGCGAAGCATGGAGGTCGCAAGGGTGATGATCTCTTCGGTATTGGTGAACATCATGAGCAGATATCTGCCGAAGAACACTATGCCCAGAGTGAGTACGAGGGAAACGCCGGCTGCCAGAAGCACGCCCTGCTTGGTGCCTTCTTCAACCCTCTTGATCTTGCCCGCGCCGATGTTCTGACCGACGAAGGTTGTAACTGCCATACCAAAGGAGAAGTTGGGCATCATAGCAAAGCCGTCAACGCGCATGATCATAACCGAGCAGGACATGATGGTTGCGCCGAAGCTGTTGGTCAGAGACTGAACGATGATGGACGCCATGGAGAAGATGGCCTGAGCGATACCGGAGGGAAGACCCAGACGGGCAATGCTAAGAGAAATGTGCTTGTTCAGCTTGAAATGGCGAACCTTCAGGCCAATCTCGTTTCTGATCTTCCACATGCGCATGATGCACAGTATGCAGGAAACAACCTGAGCCAGGATTGTTGCAAGAGCAACGCCCATAACGCCAAGCTTAAACACGGTAACAAAAAGGATGTCAAGGATTATATTGATAACGCATGCAACAAACAGGAAGACGAGGGGCATGACGGAATCGCCCATGCCGCGCAGGATGCCCTGAATGATGTTGTAATAAGCGGTTGCAAGGATACCGGAGAAGAGGACGCGCATGTAAATTGCCGCCATGTCCAGAACTTCTGCGGGGGTGTTGAGCAGCTCAAGCAGGGGACGAGAAAGGAAAATGCCGCCCAGCATCATTATGATGCCTGCAATGAAGGTAAGCGTCAGAGTATTGCCGATGGAAAGAGCAAGGTTTTCCTTGTCTTTTGCGCCGTAATACTGAGATACCATGATACCTGCGCCGGTGGAGATACCCGCGAACAGAACGAGCAGGAGATTTAATACAGGGCCGCTTGCGCCTACGGCTGCAAGGGCGTTATCGCCTACATACTGACCGACAACGATGGAGTCGACGGTGTTGTACATCTGCTGAACGACATTGCCCAGCAGCAGCGGGATAGCGAACATGAGTATTTTTTGGACAGGCATGCCTTCGGTCATATCCTGAGAGCCAAAGAATTTTTTGAGCTTTTCGAGCATCAGGTCACATCCTTTGAAAGAATTCGTACTAACTTTCAGTATAACATATTTCCTATATATACGCAACATAAATAGAAAAACCGCAAAAAAAGACGCGATCCTTTTCGATCGCGTCCCACTCAACGATTATTATAACATATTATATCTTATCTTGCCAACGGTACTGTGCGTTGAAAGCAAAATGCGGCTGTGATATAATAAACAAAGAGCGTGAAGATATTCTTTCTGTTATATAGATAAGGGGTGTTGTTATGAAATCTTTTCTGATGGTAGGTCAGTCGAATATGGCGGGCAGGGGCTTTTTGAGCGATGTGGAGCCTATTCGCGAAAAGGGGCTGTTTTCGCTTCGCGGCGGAAGGTTTTTCCCTTTGTGGGAGCCTGTGAACTATGACCGTCCGTTTGCGGGCGTTGGACTTATGCCAATGTTTGCAAAGCTTTATAAAGCAGATAATCCCGAAGAGAGCGTGGGCCTTATCCCCTGCGCCGACGGCGGCACCAAGCTTGAACAATGGAAGATAGACGATGTGCTTTTTGATTATGCAATAGCCTGCGCTAAGATCGCTCAGAAAAACAGCGAGATAGAAGCGATAGTATGGCATCAGGGCGAGAGCGACAGCAAGGGCGAAAACGCGCAGACCTATAAAGAGCGCTTCCTTGTGATGATGGAAGAGATGAAAAAGAGGCTTGGTCTTGAATCTGTTCCCGTGATCGTGGGCGGGCTGGGCGACTATCTTGCTCCGCAGGAAGCTTATGCCGACTATCATGTTATCAACAAGCAGATGCAGGAGCTTGCAAGGGAAAACAGGGGATATTATTATGTGAGCGCAAAGGGGCTCACCTGCAATCCCGATAACCTGCATTTCAATGCCGTATCCATAAGGAAATTCGGAGAAAGGTATTATAAGGTCTTCAAGGAAAAGCGTTCGCTTTTTGATGAGGACGTGGAGGAATAATGAACCCTATAGGAACAAAGGACATATATACTCAAAGGCTGCATTTGAGAAGGCTTTTGCCCGATGATGCTCAGGCGGCTTTTGATAATTGGACGAGCGATGAAAAGGTCACTAAATTCCTCAGGTGGGAGCCGCATATAAACGTCAATATGACAAGGGCGCTGTTTGAGTCATGGCAGGAGCAGTACGATAATCCCTTCCATTTTGAGTGGGTGATCGTGCTTGACGGTCAGCCGATAGGCTCGATACAGACCCATTCCATGACCCAGCACAGCGCAAGATGCGAAATAAGCTACCATATCGGAAGCAGATTCTGGGGAAAGGGGTATATGACGGAGGCGCTTTTGGGCGTTATGGAATACCTATTTACACGGGTGGGGCTTAACAAACTCGAGGGCAGATACGATATTCTCAACACCGCCTCGGGCAGGGTGATGGAAAAGGCCGGCATGGTAAAAGAAGGCGTGCTCAGGGCCCATTCGATCAGAAAAGACGGAACCTATGCCGATGTCGTTGCCATGGGCATCACAAAAGAAGATTGGCTTAAAATGAAAGGCGAAAGGGTTTGATCCTTCGCCTTTCATATTTTTTTGTTTATCTTCATATCATTTTGTGAATATGGAGGTGATAATTTGGCGGGCAAAAGGAAAAACGAGAATAAGGGCGCGGTGCTCATCCGCGCAGCCGTCAAGGGCACTGCGGTGTCGGTAGTGATATCGGTGGCGCTTGTTTTGATATTTGCGCTGGTGCTGACTTTTGTGCCCATCCCCGATAGGGCGGTGGAGATCATAAATCAGGTCATGAAGATCATCAGCGTTATGGTGGGAACGGCGGCGGGCATGGGCGCATCCGAGAGTATGGGAGCGATCAAAGGCGCGAGCGTGGGCAGCGCATATATGATACTCGGCGTTTTGAGTGCGTCGCTGCTTGCGCCGCCGGCAATGCCGTACCTTACCGCCGTTGGTGATGTGCTCATGGGCGCGGGGATAGGCGCGCTGACGGGTACTCTGCGCGCTCGCAGGGCGATAAATGCAAAGACTGCCGCAAGGGCTGCAAAGACAGCGGGAGCATAACCGAATATGTGTGTTTGAGAGCGTCTAAAAAGACGCTCTTTTTTTATGCTTATGCTTTGGTTTTCCACAAAGAGAGATTTTTCGATATAGATGAGCATTGGAGATATCGGTCATCAGCATACTTTTCTACATAGTTCTCCACAGCTTTGTCCACAGAAAAAATTTTTTGACAAAATATAAAAAACTTGTTTTTGTGGCAGGAATGCGGGCTTTGACAGCGAATAATATACACCAAGTGCCATTTTGGGGTGTTTGGTGGTGGATGGTGGTGGTTTTCCACAAAGTTATCCACACCCTGTGGAAAACTTTTCCACACACACGAGGAAAACATACAGAAAGGGGGCGTGGCGCGTGGGCAATCCGAGCCTTAACTTAAACGGTAACTATTCACAAACGCTGGATTCCAAGAACCGCGTCATAATCCCTCAGAAATTCCGCTCCATTATCGGCAATCCCGTGACCATGATGCGCGGCATCGGCTCCGAGAAGCATATCCGCGTTGCATCCGCCTTCCGCTGGGACGAGCTTTGCGAAAAGTTTGAGATCATGGATGAGGACGAAAGCCCGAGGGAATACAAAAAGATGCGCGTTCTTATGAGCACATCCTATTCCGACCTCAATATCGACGGTCAGGGGCGCATCACCATCCCCGCATCGCTCAGGGAGTACGCAGGTCTTACCAAAGACGTTGTGGTAGCCGGCGCGGGCAGATATGTGGAGATCTGGGATAAAGAAGCCTTTGAGAAGATGATCAACGATGACGAATTTTAAGCATGTGCCGGTATTGCTTGAGCCGGTCATGGAATATATGATAAACGGCCCCGGGCTTTATGTTGACTGCACCACCGGCGGCGCGGGTCATTCAAGCGAGCTTTTAAGAAGAAACCCCGAAGCTTACCTTCTCGGCCTTGATAAGGACATGGAAGCGATAGAGGCTGCGGGAGAGAGACTTAAAAGTGAATTTGACGGAAGGTTCCGTCTTGTACATACCGATTTCAAAAACGTAAAGAATGCGGTCATGCAGGCCGGTCTGGGCAAGCCCAGAGCAATACTTATGGATCTTGGCGTTTCGTCGCATCAGTTTGATACGGCGCAGCGCGGTTTTTCATATAACGAAGACGCTCCTTTGGACATGAGAATGGACAAGACTCAGGCGTTTTCGGCGCTCGATGTTGTAAACGGTTACAGCGAAAAGGAGCTTGAAAGGGTCATCAGGGAGTACGGCGAGGAAAACTGGGCCAAAAGAATAGCTCAGTTCATAGTTGAGCGCCGTCCCATAAATACCACCTTTGAATTGGTGGAAGCCATCAAGGCTGCAATCCCCAAGGGCGCAAGAAGAGACGGTCCGCACCCCGCGCGCAGAACGTTCATGGCTATTCGCATTGAGGTAAACGGTGAGCTTTTGATCCTTGAACAGGCGGTAAAAGACGCAGCCGAGCTTTTAGACGACGGCGGCAGGCTCTTAGTGATCACCTTTCATTCCCTTGAGGACAGGATCGTCAAGCAGACCTTCCAGAAACTCAAAAATCCCTGCACCTGCCCGCCGAAATTTCCGGTGTGCGTCTGCGGCAAAAAGAGCCTTGGAGAGATAATCACAAGGAAGCCCATCGTGGCCGATGATGAAGAGCTGGACGAAAACTTAAGATCAAGGAGCGCAAAGCTCAGAGTTTTTGAAAGAAGATACACATAATATCAGGTTTTTGTAATATATAATGAAGGAGGAGCATAAGCTATGTCAGCGCTGGAAGCAAGAAATGTTCAGTATTCTGTGAATACTTTGCCCGCTGTCAGGGATTATCCCGCTCAGGCACCAAAAACTCAGAATAAAACAAAAGCGCAGGCAAAGCCTTCCGTGAACCTTCTTCCGGTGATGGCTGTTTTTGCTGTTACTTTCGTTATGCTTTTCGGCGTACTGTTCATGCAGGGTAAAATTCAGGCAAATAATATCGCTATTTCAAAGCTTAAAGCCGAGATCACTCAGGTCGAGGAGGCCAACGAAGAGCTCAGGCTTAAGATCGTTATGGCAGACGACGTAAGCGCCGTCGCAAATAAATTACAGGAAGATCCCGATTATTACGGAATGCGTGCGCCTTCGGAGGGTCAGATCGTTAAGGTCTCCCTTGGGGAAACCGCAGTTGTTACAGCCAATATAGCCGATTGATCGGGTTTTCTGTCTTTAGGAGGTAATCAGGTGACATCAGATACGCGCAAAATGTCCAACAGGCGCATAAGGGTGTTGCTGCTTGGGATTATCTTCATTTTTTTTCTGCTTGTTGTAAGGCTGTTTTTCCTTCAGGTGCTCGACACTCAGGATATTCAGGAAAAGGCAGCGGGGCAGTGGACCCGCTCAACTGTGGTCTCCGCTTCAAGGGGCAGGATACTTGACAGGGACGGAAAGGTACTTGCACAGAGCACCGATACCACATATATCACAGCCGATCCGCAGGTGATAGAGGAGAACGAAGATGTAACTCCCAGACAGATCGCGGAAATGATCGCCGGGATCATTGATATCGATGTGGATACCATCGCAGCAAGGCTCGCAGACACCACTAAAGCAAGCGTGACCATCGCCCGCCAGGTAAAAGATGAAGATGTCACAGCTATAAGGAAGCTTTCGATAAAAGGCCTTTATTACAGCGCGGATACGGGGAGACTGTATCCCAGAAACAATGTGCTCTCGCAGGTGCTTGGGTTTACCAATATAGATAATGAAGGTCAGACCGGTATAGAGCTTTTGTTCGATAAATACCTGCGCGGCGAGGACGGCGAGATCCTCACCGCAAAGGACAGGCGCGGAAGGGTGCTGGTTCAAAAGCCTTCCGACTATGTCGAACCCGATGACGGCTACGATGTGGTGCTCACTATAGACTATACCATCCAGTCCTTTGCTCAGACCGCAGCGGAAAGGTGCATGGAAGAAACCGGCGCAAAGTCCGTTATGGTAATGGCAATGGACGTAAACACGGGCGAGCTGCTCGCAAACGTGATTTTGCCCGATTTTGATCTCAACAACCCGCCCAGAAACGATATATCACTGCTAAACAGCGTTTCAAGGCTAAAAACAATAACCGATTCCTATGAACCCGGCAGCACTTTTAAGATACTCACGACCGCAGCCGCTCTGGAAAGCGGGACGGTAAGCCAAAGCAGCACCTTTAACTGCTACGGTCATGTGATGGTAGACGGTGATAAAATAGGCTGCTGGAGATCGTATAATCCTCACGGTCATCAGTCTTTGGCTGAGGTTTTACAGAATTCCTGCAACCCCGCATTTGTGCAGATGGCGCTGGGCATGGGCAGGGAGACATTCTATGATTATCTTCAGGCGTTTGGACTTGGTCAGAAAACAGGTATTGAGCTCTCCGGCGAAGCCGCAGGTCAGCTCATTGCGGAAAAATACGTAAAGGACGTTGACCTTGCAAGAATAGGCTTTGGTCAGAGCGTCGCCGTGACCCCCATACAGATGCTCACCGCAGCTTGCTCTGCCGTAAACGGCGGAAACCTTTATAAGCCCTATGTCGTAAAAGAAATAGTGAACTCCAAGGGCGAGACTGCCCTTTCCAACGCTCCCACCCTTGTCGGCAACCCGATATCGGAAGATACCAGCGCCATCATGCGCGAGCTGCTTGAATCGGTGGTCAGGGACGGCGGCGGCAGGAACGCCTATGTTCCCGGCTATCGCATCGGCGGCAAAACGGGTACGGCGCAGAAATATGTGGATGGTGTTATTTCAAGCACTGCGCATATCGGCTCATTTATAGGCTTTGCGCCCATTGACGATCCGCAGGTAGCCGTGCTGGTGATCTGCGATGAACCCACAATTCGCCCCGATTACGGCTCCACCGTCGCAGCTCCCTATGCGGGAATGCTGCTTGAAAATATACTTCAGCATATGTCGATAGAGCCTGTATACGCTCAGGGCGATGTTGAGCTTGTGGGCAAAACAACGACACTGCGCGATGTGGTCGGCATGAGCGTCGAAAACGCCTGTGCTGCGCTGGATGCGGCGGGGCTGAGGTATATGATAGACGGAAACGGAGACGAAGTGACCCAGACCGTGCCTTATGCCGGGCAGACCGTGAAAGCGGGCTCTCTGGTGCTGCTTTATTGCGATAAGGAAGAAACCGAAATTTCCGATCCTTTGGCTGAACCCAAAAAGGAAAAGACCTTCGTACCCGAGCTTATCGGAATGGGAATGGTCGAAGCCAACCGTACGCTTGAGGATTACGGACTTGAAATGAAGATCACAGGCAAGGGCAGTGTGGTCAGATCGCAAAGCCCCGAAGCCGGAACCGTAGTCGAAATGGGCAGCAAAGTTACCCTCGAATTCTATGAACCGTAAACAACCATTTGATTTCAAGGAGAAGCCATGCTTATAACCGAACTTTTCCAAGGTATAAACGAAGTTATTGAGATACGCGGTCAGGCGGATGTGCATGACCTTTGTATCGACAGCCGCAAGGTAAAGGCGGGGGACCTTTATTACTGTCAGAAGGGCACCCGCTTTGACGGACATGATTTTGCAGCAGCAGTAGCCGAAAAAGGCGCTGCTGCGCTTGTCGTATCAAGATTTGTGGATGTCGATATCCCTCAGATACTGGTAAAAGATGTGCGTCAGGCGCTTTCTCTTTCCGCAGCGGCGTTTTTCGGGCATCCCGCAAAAGGAATGCGCATCATCGGCGTGACCGGAACCAAGGGCAAGACCACTACCACCTATCTTATCAAGGCTGTGCTTGAGGCTGCGGGCGTAAAAACGGGTCTTATCGGCACCATGTTCACCATGATCGGTGATAAGCAGATCCCCGGAAGCCTTACCACTCCTGAGGCGATCGATTTCCAGAGAACGCTCAGGATGATGCGAGACGAGGGCGTGGATACCCTTGTTATGGAGATCAGCGCCAACGCGGTGACCCTAAAGAGGGTATACGGCGTAAGCTTTGATATAGGCGTGTTCACCAACTTCTCTCAGGATCATCTTGATTTTTACGGCACAATGGACAACTATTTTGCCGCAAAGAAGGCGTTCTTTGAGGAAGGCTATGTTAAAAAAGCGGTCATCAATGTCGATGACGAGCGCGCGGCGGATATAGCCGGTGTGCTGGATGAATATATCCCATTTGGTGTGATCACCCATGACGGCGCATATGCCAAGGATATAAACCTTGTTGAGCGCGGGATAAACTATACCATGGTCTATAAAAACGAAAGCATGGACCTCAGCCTTAATCTCCCCGGTCTTTTCAATGTTTATAATTCGATGGCTGCGGCGATATGCTGCCTTGAGCTTGGCTGCAGCGCTCAGGCGGTCGAAAACGGTCTTGAGCAGGTCAACGCAGTCCCGGGAAGAATAGAGCTTCTCAAAACCGACACTCCCTACAGGGTGATCCTGGACTATGCGCATTCCCCCGACAGCCTTGTAAACATCCTTAAAGCCGTAAGGCAGTTCACTTCGGGCAGGCTTATCGTGCTTTTCGGCTGCGGCGGCAACCGCGATACGGACAAGCGCCCTGTGATGGGCAGGATCGCGGGCGAGATGGCGGATTTTTCAATACTCACAAGCGACAACCCCAGAGGCGAGGAACCGATGGAGATCATTGCCCAGATAGAAGAGGGCATAAAGACGACCGAGGGAAAATATATTGTTATAGAAGACCGCACCGAAGCGATAAGGGAAGGTCTCAAAATGGCCAAGTCCGGGGATACTCTGGTGCTCGCGGGCAAGGGTCACGAAACCTATCAGGAGGTAAAGGGCGTTAAGAAGCCGTTTGACGAGCGTATCATCGTAAAACAGCTGCTTGAGGAAATTTAAGCGTCCGTACATACTATGCTCAGAATAGCTCTTACAATCGTTTGTGCCTTTATAGCAACGCTTGCTATAATGCCTATCATCATACCTTGGCTCAAAAAGCTCAAATTCGGTCAGAATGTGCGTTTTTTCGGTCCCCAGTCCCATTTCAGGAAGCAGGGCGTTCCCACCATGGGCGGTATCCTTATCGCCGCTATAATGGCGATAGGGGCTATAGTGTTCTCCCATAAGGACGGAAGATGGGATATTATGGGCGCAAGCGTACTGTTTATGCTGCTTTGCTCTCTTATCGGCTTTATCGACGACTATACCAAGATAGCGAAAAAGAACTCCAACGGCCTTCGTGCAAGGGACAAGACCTGGATGCTGCTCATAATCTGCACGGGCTATGCTTTCTATCTTTATAACCATCCGCAGGTGGGCAGCGCCATCTATATCCCGTTTTTTGAGGGAAAGTGGGACATGGGCTGGCTGTACATTCCCTTTACTGTGCTCGTGCTCTATGCATGCATCAACTCTGCCAACCTTGTTGACGGCGAGGACGGTCTGCTCTCGGGCGTAACGCTTGTGATGGGCGTTGGCTATACCCTCATCTGCTATTTCATGGGCGAAGGCGTGTTTATGAACATGAGCGTGCTTGCTGCCGCTTTGGTGGGCTCCTGCCTTGGCTTCCTCATCTTCAACCATTACCCTGCAAAGATAATGATGGGCGATACGGGCTCCTTTGCCATCGGCGGCGCGGTCGCCTGCATTTCCATGGTCACCGGGATGCCGCTTTTCCTTGTGCTGATCGGCATCATGTATGTTGTGACCTCCGCTTCCGATATCATACAGGCGCTTTCTTATAAGCTCAGGAACAAGCCCGTGTTCAAGCTTGCGCCTTTGCATCATCATCTGGAGCTTTCCGGATGGAAAGAAAACAAGATCGTTGCGGTATATATGATATTGACCGCGATATTCACCGCCATAGCTTTCTTGGCTGCAATGTAGGAAAGAGGGATTTTTGTGAAGAACTGTCTGGTCGTGGGCATGGCTCGCTCGGGCGTTGCTCTTGCCAACATGCTGCTTGATAACGGTTATAATGTGATCTGCTCCGATACCAAGGGCAGGGAGAATTTCGGCGATGATATGGACGAGCTTGAGAAAAAGGGCGCGTATCTCGCTTTGGGCGAAGCTCCCGATACTTATTTTGATAAATGCGATACCATGATAATCTCCCCCGGCATCTCCATTAACGCAGGATTTGTAAAAAGAGCCATGGAGAAGGGGTTAGAGGTCAGCGGCGAGCTTGAGATCGGCTTCAGGTTCTTAAAGGGTCTTGTGCTTGCGATAACAGGCACCAACGGCAAGACCACCACCACCACTTTGGTGGGCGAAATTTTCAAAAACTGCGGCAAGACCACCTATGTTGTGGGCAATATCGGAATACCGGTGACTTCTATAGCCGATAAAACCGATGAGGACAGCGTGACCGTTATCGAGGTGTCTTCCTTCCAGATGGAGACCGCAGACGAGTTCTATCCCAAATGCGCCGCGCTTTTGAATATTACCGAGGATCACCTTAACCGTCACGGCACCATGGATGAATATATCCGCATGAAAAAGCGCGTGTTTTCAAGGCAGAACGAAAGCGATTTTGCCGTTTTGAACCTTGAAGACAGCGAAGTGGTAAAAAGGTCCTTAGATATCAAGGCCAAAAAGCTCTGGTTCTCCAAAAAGCCGATGGAGGAAGACGGCGCTTTCCAAAAAGACGGCAATGTTTATTTCAGATTAAACGGAAAACTGACATATGTTTGCAAGGCTTCGGATATATATATTCCGGGACCGCATAATCTTGAAAACGCGCTTGCGGCAGTGGCAATGACCATGGCGGTGGGCGTGCCTGAAGATATTGTGGCTCATACGCTCAAGACCTTCACGGGCGTTGAGCATAGGATCGAGACCGTCGATACGATATCGGGCATCAGGTACATCAACGATTCCAAGGGAACCAACGTCGATTCCACTGTGCGTGCGGTTCAGACCATGACCGAGCCTACGGTCATCCTTCTTGGAGGATCCGATAAGCATACCGATTTTACGCCCCTGTGCGAGCTTATACGCGACAGCGAAAATATCAGGTTTGCGGTAACGCTTGGCGATACCGCAAAGCAGTTCAACGAGACATTCGATAAAGTGGGCTTTGAGAACTATGTTTACGCCGACGGCTTTGAAAACGCTGTGCTTAAAGCAAGGGAGCTTTGCAAAGAGGGCTGGAACGTGCTTCTCTCTCCCGCCTGCGCAAGCTTTGATATGTTCAAGGACTATGAGCAGCGCGGCCGGGTGTTCAAGGAAATAGTAATGAAGATAAAGCAGAACATGCTTTGATAAATCGTTTTGAAAGGAGAAACCAATGAGCGACGGTAAGGTCGTTGAGATCAAAAAAGGGCCTATAAACAAACCCATGCTCTGCGTTCTTTTGATGATCGCGGGTATAGGTCTGCTCATGGTGTTCTCTGCGGGCAGTTATGCTGCTCAGAACGAGGGCGGCTCGGCGCTTGACCCTTTCATCAAGCAGGGCGGTCTGATGGTGGGCGGTCTTGTAATACTTGCGATAGGCGCGAATATACCCTACAGGTTCTGGAGAAACCCATTTATCGTGTTCTCGATACTTCTGTTCTCCATATTCATGCTCATAATCGTTCTTATTCCTTCGATAGGCAAGCTGATCAATGGTTCAAGGCGATGGATAGAGATCTTCGGTATATCGGTTCAGCCGGGCGAGATCGCAAAATTTGCGCTTGTAATATTCATCGCGCAAAGATTATCGCTCAAATATAATCAAAAGAGCTACCTCGGCTTTATCGCCATGCCCGTGCTTATGGTCGCAGGCGCGATGTTCCTGCTCATTATGGAGCAGCCCAACCTTTCAACTGCGGGCAGTATAATAATAATCGCCGTAATCATGCTGTTTATAGGCGGTATGGATTTGAAGCATGTTGCGATACTGGTCGTTCTGGGTCTGATAGTCGGCATTGCATATGCGCTTTCTGCGGAATACAGGCGCGAAAGGCTGCTTTTGTTCCTTGATCCCTGGGAACAGGCGGGCGATGAAACCTATCAGCTGGTGCAGTCACTCTATGCGATAGCCAGCGGCGGGCTTTTCGGACGCGGAATAGGGCAGAGCATGCAGAAGCTGCTTTTCCTGCCTTACTGCGATTCCGATTTCATATTCGCTGTTGTAGCGGAGGAACTGGGATTTTTCGGAACAACTTTGGTCGTTGGGCTTTTTGCGGCGTTTATAGTCATGGGCTGCAATGTGGCAAGAAGGTGCAAGGACCGACACGGCTCAATGCTTGCCATGGGTCTGACCGTGTTCTTTGCGGTTCAGATAATGCTCAATATCGCGGTCGTAACCGGGTGTTTTCCCACGACCGGTCTGCCAATGCCCTTCTTCTCCGCGGGCGGCACAAGCCTTTGGGTGTTCATGGGCGCAGCGGGAATACTTCTCAATGTTTCGCGCTATGCGCAGCCCGAAGA
>SVHB01000046.1 GCA_015056005.1 Clostridiales bacterium | reverse complement strand
AGAGATATAGAAATAAAATAAGGAGATAAAATGGAGCCTTATAAAAATATAGAAATAATCGGCGCCATAAAAGAAACCGTGACCGGGAACGGATATACGAAGAAATCTCTTACACACCTTTCCGGGCAGGAACTGATAGGGCATATCATAGACGAGAGTGAATTTGAAGGCGATACTCATGTGAATATCGCCTTTTCGGGCGCGCAGGAAAACATCGCCATGCTGGGTATCCGCTTTTCTTTTCCGGTATCGGGTGAGCTTTTCAACAGGCATGTGGGATTTGTCTGCGAGCGCGGTATGTTCTATGAGGGCGTTCAGCCCATGTACGTCGGCGGCGGCATATGGGGCAAAAAGAACCCCAACAGCGTCTCGTCCACTCCCGAGATGCGAAGAAGTTTGTATGAGCGCCAGCAGCTCGACGGACAGTTTGTGGAGCTTGACAGAGAACTGATGGCGGATTTTTCTCAGGTCGTGGATGATAATGCCGCTTTTAGTGATTTCAGGCTCGTTCAGTTTGCTCCCAAGAGCTATACGATATGTAAACGCACAAAGGAAGGACATGCCTTTATAGATGCGGTAAAGGGAAATGCATCAAAAGGAACTGCGTTTATAGGAAGCTCTGCTGCGATATTTGCCCTGTCCTTCCCCGATCTTTCCATAGACGCTCCAAGGGCGATAGAGATAAACGGAATGCTGGAGGATAGGGCGTATATAACGCTTTGGCTCGTTCACCCAATGTGCGGCGAGTTTATTTCCGAAATACCCGAGTCCGTTGATATATATGTGCGCAGGTTCACTCAAATGCCCGGGAAACAGGCGGTAATCGATTTTGCCAACGATATGCAAAGGAGGGTCCAAAAATGACCGGATATTTGCATTGGATAACCCCGCTTTCGGGCGATCAGGCTCCCGTGACCTTTGGAATGCCGTGGGCGAAGGGAAAGCTGAATAAAAACGATCCTCTTTGCCTTAAAAACGATTTGGGGCAAAGTATACCTGTTCAAAGCAAGATCACCGCATATTGGCCCGACGGCAGCGTAAAATGGAGCGCGCACAGCGCCGTGCTTGATACACAAAGGCGCTATAAAGTAAGCATCGGCGAGCCTCAGAAGGTAAGGTTCGGGATCAACGCGGAAGAAAAGGATGACAGCGTTTTTATAGGATCAGGAGACAGGCGGATCGTAATATCCAAAAACGGCGATATGATAAGCGGCATTGGCGGATTTTCGGGTAATTTCCTTGCGGTTGTCGAAAAGACGGACGGAGACGAAATAACCGATTTCAGATGCAATGCAAAGGTCGATGAGATCATTTTGGAGGAATCGGGCCCGTTAAGAGCCGTGGTGCGCATAAAAGGCGCGCATCTGCTTTTGGAGGACGGAGAATGCATCCGCATCCTGCCTTTTGATATAAGACTCTATGCATATGCCGGCTCAAACAGGCTGCGCATAGTCCATAATTTCATATTTACATTGGGTCAGGACAATTACAGATTAAAGGGCATCGGATTGGAGCTTATAAAGGAAATGAAAGAAGAATCCGATAAACCTGTGCTTGTGGCCGCAGATCAGCATAATATCATGATCGAAACGCCCAGCAATGTGCTCGTAGCGCAAAATACCTGTGACGCCTGCCTAATACGCAGCAGCGGATACGCTACCTTTGATTCAAGGAGCAGGGGTGCTGTCGAAGCTGAGGGCGTGGGTTTTGCCATCAGAGATTTCTGGCAGAAGGCTCCGATGGCGCTTGAATACACAAGGATGCGCGGCGAAAATGCGCACCACAGGGTTTTTATGTGGATGCTCAGCCCATATATGCCGGCTTTGGATATGAGCGCTTTTGACGATCATAACCATATTTACGCATACGGCGGCATCAACAACGAGCCAAACGGCATAGCCAACACAAATGAGCTTTTCATTGAGCCCGACTGCATGGATTTTGCAGATTTTGCAGAGGACTGTCAATTAGATGCGCTTTTGGTCTGCGATCCTGAGGTTTATGCAGATACCGGGGTTTTCGGAAGCTTCTGGACAAGGCCCGATGATCCCAAATACGAAGACAGAGCTTCAGAGCGGGCGCTTGTTGAGACCCAGCGCTTCTTTATAAACGAGATCAAAAACCGGCGCTGGTATGGTTTCTGGGATTATGGCGATGTTATGCACACCTACGATGATGTCCGCCATTTGTGGAGGTACGATGTTGGCGGTTATGCATGGCAGAACACCGAGCTTTGCAATACTTACGCTGCGTGGCTCACCTTTTTAAGAACCGGCGAGTATGACATATACAGGTTTGCCAGAGCGCTGACAAGGCATTGCAGCGAGGTCGATACCTATCACGCGGGTAAATTTGCCAAGCTTGGCAGCAGGCATGATATAAGGCACTGGGGCTGCGACGCAAAGGAAGTTCGCATATCCATGGCGGGGCACTGGCGGTATTTCTATTATCTGACCGCAGATGAGAGAATAGGCGATATCATGGATTTTGTGAGGGATTCGGATCATACCACCCTTATAAAGGACCCGATGGACATATATTACGAGCCCCATCCTCCGTTTTCTCATTGCAGAACCGGCCCGGATTGGACGAGTTTTTTAAGCAACTGGATGACTGATTGGGAAAGACGGGGCGAAGGATTCTATAAGGAAAAGCTTTTTAGAAGCATTGAGAGCATAAAAAAAGCACCTCTTGGGCTTTCTTCCGGCTCGACCTTCCATTACGAACCCGAAACGGGCATGATGCACTATATGGGAAGCGACAACCCCGCAGGGCATACTCACCTTGGTGACGGCAATTATCAGCAGCATATGGTCATAATGTTTGGCGGAACTCAGATATGGTATGAGCTCGCCGAGCTTTTGGAGGACGACGAGTTCACAGAAATGGTGGCAAAATTCGGAGCGTTCTACGGTATGACCCCGGATGAGCGGCATATAGCCTCAAACGGTCTTTTCAATGAGGAGAACGACAAAGCATGGGGCGGCAGGTGCGGCTCGATGCCGGCGTTTGCGTCTGTAAGATATTCTGAAAAGAAGTATCTTGAAAAATCCGCAGATGCTGTTGTGATGAACCCCGACGAAAACAATATTGTTTACAACGAAAAAGACGGTACCTTGCTCTATCATATAGTCCCTGCGAAGGATTCCGCAAATGTGGTTAAGGAAGTGGTCGGGCTTACGACCAACACCGCATCGCAGTGGTGCCTTGGATATATGGAGCTTGCGCGCCTGAAAGAGAAATTTGATGAACTTAAGATCCAGCAGAAATAAAACGATCGAGCTTACAAAAGAGCAGATCGAAAAATACAGCGCTTTGTGCAGAAAGCTTCCTTTGAACGGAGATGTATCAGACTCGGTGATACTTGCAGATTCGCAAAAGGCGATGGAAGAACTGGAAAAAGAAAGCTTTGATCTTATGATCGCCGACCCGCCGTATAATCTTGACAAGGATTTTGACGGTGAAGTTTTTTCCTCGATGAACCGCGAAAAGTATATCGAGTATACAAAGAACTGGCTTGAAAAAGCAAAGCCGCTGCTTAAAAAGACAGCTTCTGTATATGTTTGCTGCGATTGGCGCTCATCCTCGCAGATAGAGCGCGCGCTTATTGACTGCGGTTTCATTATCCGCAGCCGCATCACGTGGCAAAGGGAGAAGGGCAGGGGGGCAAAGCGCAACTGGAAAAACTCCATGGAGGACATCTGGTTTGCTACCGTTTCCGATGAATATACTTTCAACCTTGATTCCGTCATGATAAGGCGCAAGGTGATGGCTCCCTACAGAAGCGAAGGCATGCCAAAGGATTGGGAGGAAACAAAGGACGGCAATTTCAGGAATACCTGCCCGTCTAATTTCTGGGACGATATCACCGTTCCTTATTGGTCAATGCCGGAAAACACTCCCCATCCTACCCAAAAGCCGGAAAAGCTTATCGCAAGGCTTATCCTTGCATCAAGCAATGAGGGCGATAAGGTTTTTGATCCTTTCCTCGGCTCAGGGACTACCGCCGTTACCGCAAAAAAGCTTTCGAGGCATTTTGTGGGTATAGAAAAAAGCGAGCACTACTGCGCGCTTGCAAATTATAGGCTCGAGCTTGCCAAAAGCGATATATCCATACAGGGCTATAACGACGGTGTGTTCTGGGAACGAAATACAAAGGGCAACCTGCGCCGCAATAAAGAATAATAAATATAAGGAGATATAAAATGAAAAAACTCGGTTTCGGGCTTATGAGGCTTCCTCTGGTAAACGCAGATTCATCCAACGAGATCGATATCAAGACACTTGAAAAGATGGTGGACCTCTATCTTGAAAGAGGCTTTACCTATTTCGATACCGCTTTCGGATATTGCGGCGGCAACAGCGAGCGAGCCATCAAAAAGGCACTGGTAGAGCGTCATCCAAGGGACAGCTACACCCTTGCAACCAAGCTCCACAGAGATTACTTAAAGACCAAGGAAGACCGCGACGGCGTATTTAATCAGCAGCTTGAAAAAACAGGAGTGGAGTTCTTTGACTATTATCTGCTCCACGATATCAATATCCGCTCCTATCCCGGCTTTGAAGAACTCGATTGCTTCAACTGGATACTCGATAAGAAGGAAAAGGGTCTTGTAAAGAATATTGGCTTCTCCTTCCATGATCATCCCGATCTGCTTGACAAAGTGCTCACCGATCATCCCATCTTTGATTTCGTTCAGCTCCAGATCAACTACCTTGACTGGGAAAGCGCGGGCATTCAGTCCGAAAAGCTCTATGAGATCGCGGTAAAGCACGGCATGAAGGTCTCGGTTATGGAACCCGTAAAGGGCGGCACTCTTGCAAACGTAAACGACGAGGTCAAAGAGCTGTTTGCAAAGCATGATCCTTCCATGTCCATATCCTCATGGGCTATCCGCTTTGCCGCAAGCCTTGAAAACGTCATGGTAGTTCTTTCCGGCATGAGCAATATGGAACAGGTCGACGACAATACCTCCTATATGGCGGATTTCAAGCCTCTGACCGAGGAAGATACCAAGGTAGTTATGAAAGCCGCCGAGATCATCAGGCGCGATGACGTTATCTCCTGCACCGGCTGCTCTTACTGCACCGACGGCTGCCCCATGAACATCGCTATCCCCAGATATTTCTCCCTGTACAACAACGACAAGCAGGAAAGAAAGATCGATCCCAACAGATGGAACCCCCAGAGAGGTATTTACAACAACCTTACCAACACCTTCGGTAAAGCAAGCGACTGCATCGAGTGCGGTCAGTGCGAAGGCATCTGCCCACAGAAGCTTCCCATAATAAAGCATCTTAAAGAGATCGCTCAGTACTGGGGTAAATAAAAAGAAAATTTGCGGCACCCAAGATATATCGGGTGCCGCAAATTTTATTCATAAAACTGTTCGCAGATCAAATATCATTCTTGATATACGGTGAAGGTTTGTTTTAAGGATGCACCGCATTCAGCGGATGCTTTTATGCGCCATAGCGCACCGTTCCAGTTATCGGTAAGTTTTTTGTCATAGCTCAAATCAAGGATCTCGTAAGAGAAGCTTACGCCTTCTCCTTCTATGATGACCGGGCGTGCGTTTTCAACCTGTATCGTGATCTTATCGCCTAAGATCACGGGCTCTTTAGGCACGATAAAGAACGTATCGATATGGTTTTTATCGCCGGAAAATACAGACTCATCGTTTATAGTCAGCGTATTTGCATTTCTATCAAAAACAAAAGTACGCTGCCAGGTGTTTACGCCCGCATCGGCATAGGCGCCCGCGATATCCAATGAAAATTCGGTCACACCGTTTTCGGTTTTGTAAGAAACGCTTCGGGCTTTGTATTGGGCGCCGTTTTGCTGCATTTTGCCGTTTATCTCGGGCAGATTGTGGTATGAAGACTGCATCTGCTGAATCTCGTACCTGCGATCAGAGAAAGTTTTGGCATTGTAAAGACCTGAGCCGATATCTACTATTGCAGGCTGCCCGTCTGAGAACAAAACGAAGGTTCCGATATCGTTGTGGTTGTGGCTTTCGTTGTTATGACCGCCTTTGGCAGAGAAATAAAGCCCTTTTTCACAGCCCTGTTTGCAACGCCCTGCTGCGAATTGTATACCCTCGATATATACTTCTGCGGGAAGCGGGAATGCGGCTTCTTTGTCTTCAAGCTCACGCCTTATCAGCATGTCAGTCAGCTGCCTGAAATGAGTATGCACGTTTATGCCGACGCGCGTTGTCCCGTCTTCTTTTTCGTAAAGCTTAAACAGCGCAATGCCAAGGTTCATCATGTTTTGATCCGAGATGGCTTTTCCGTAGCGATAAATAAGCGGCGCGCATGTTCTGAATTTCTTCGGTGCATCGGCATAGTTGGTAAAATAAGACCCCGCAACGTGGGCACGGCAAATATAAAGACCGATGTTTCTGATAAGCGGCTCCTTGAAATACTGATCGAACGCGCCGTTTGTTAAAGCGCTGAGCTCGCTCATGCAGTCAAAGAGGCTGCCGCCGGCAACGCCCCAATAGCTCGGTCCTTCATCGCAGCCGCCGTCGGGATGGTATACTTCCAGAAATTTTTCAAGCATCATACAGCATCTGGCGATCCCGGCGGCGCGGCGGTCATCATCCTTTTCGATGAGACCGAAGCAGGTCAGGATATTTGAGATTATCCAGGGATTCCAGTTGTTGGTCTTTCTGTCGAGCATTCCGCTCCACCAGTACAGATTCTCCATAAAAGGCGTGAAGATGCGCTCGTCCATCACCTTTTCAAGTCTGTCTATGATAAGGGGTGAAACAGCGTCTATCTGATCCTTGAAAAGATATGCGGCGTTGGCAAGAAGACCGGCTGTGCCTGCTGAGAACAGATCGATTATGATCGGTTTATTGAAATCCGGCAGCGGCATGGCAGGCTGATGATTAAGAGAGTTGTGTGCGGGAACGACCCATGTTGCCTCGTCCATTATAGCCCACATACCGTTAATAATATCGGGAATAAAACGTCCTTCGCACTGGGCGTATTCTGCATTCATAAGCTTTGCAAGCGCTTCTCTGCGGCGGGCATAGTCTGCCATTTCATAAGGCTCGCGTGTGCCGTGGGTCACAAACATTGTGTACTGCATTGCGGTAGGCATAGGCCAGGTGTAATCAATGAATTCCTCACCGCTTGCGATCATATCCGCCTTTTGCGCATCGGTCAAATTGTTTTCTTCGCCGCATCTTGGGAAGGGATGATAGCTTTTTACGGGTATCAATACCTTCTGTACAGATAAAGCGGAATGAAACTTTTCAAACATAGAGAGGCTCCTTTCCATTTGCTGAATCTATTTTTGCCACGGTTCTGAATAGCGAAGGGAAGAATGGCGAGTTACAGCCTTTCACTTGCTTTTTGCAGAAGCTCTCTTTCTCCCTCAAGATCGCCTTTGTAGGGGTAAGTTTTGGATACCCTGCTGAATTGATCGTAGGCTTTCTGAGCTGCGATTATATCGTTTTTGTAAAGAAGAGCTACGGCATAGCCTGTGCGTATGATAGCCGGGAAGGACTTCATCGAGCGCATGAACTTTTTCTGCTGTTCATCCAAAAGAGTCTCGATGCTTTCGGTATCATAGCCCAGCACGAGCTTTAAGTAGATAAGGTCGTTTTTGAGCATCGCGCGGTGTATGCCCACAATGGCGGTTTTGGATGAAAGAAGGCTGTCTATAAGCCCAAAAGCTTCAATAAGCTCGCCTTTATCGATAAGACAGCTTGCGGTGTTCACCGCGCAGGCGGCTATGATCGGGTTGTTTAACTTCTCTTTTTGAGGGAGCTCAAACCATTCTTCGGGCATATCCTTGAGCCTTATATTATGCGTCTGCATCTCGTTTACCTTGAGCTGCAGGTAAAAAGCGTAAAGCGCTGCGGGGTCTTTGCCCAGCGATATCGCGTTGTATCCGTCGTTGTCGATCATTGGCGTATGCAGAGGAACTCCGTTTATGAGCGCAAAGGCAAGCCCCAAAACAGCAAAAAGCAAAAACGCGGTGCCGATAAGTGAGACCTCGGGAAAGAGAAGCGATAAACCCAAAAATATAGCTGCTGAAACAAGGTTTAATATCGAGCCGCCAAGGTTATACAGCCTGTAGGGGATCATGCCGTCTTTAAGCTCGGGAGGAGACATGAGGCATTGACCGCCCGTGCCCGCAAGCTTGAATTTTTTGATTGAAAGACGGGAATCCTTTCCCTTTATGAGCATAAGGCTGCCGATGCGGAAAGATGAAAATCTGTAGCCGCTGATAAGCCCGAAGATAAGATGCCCGCCCTCGTGTATAATGACCTGAGCGTAAAAAGCGATATAAAAGCAGATGAAAAGCATAGCAAGCCTGAACAGCCCGTCTGCACCCGAAAGATCGGTCAGAAAGACCCTCTGTGCCATTATTGCGCCGCAAACTGCGCCTACTGCGACAAACAGCACCGTTATGATATGCACGCTGAAACCAAGCTTTTTCTTTTCCTTTGACATATAAATATCTCCTTATTTGGGTATACGCCTTATGGCGATATCCGAAAGCATTCCAATAATAAGACCCGTTATCAAACCGGATATCAAAAGCGCAGGCAGGTATGAGAATATGCCCAAATGCGAAACTATGAAATACGATATCGTGACCTGCGCAAGGTTATGCGCCATACCGCCCGTGCAGGATATAAATGTGACGGAAAATCTGTTCGTGCGTTTCATCAGCGCCATTACTGACAGAGAAAATAAAGCACCTGAAAACGCGTAGATCATGCTGACGGGAGTTGTGAACAGAAAACCCGATATCAGAACGCGAACTGCGGATATCAAAAGCGCATCTTTATATGACAGCCTGTAAAGCGCAAAAACGCTTGCAAGGTTTGCAAGCCCCAACTTTATCCCCGGAATCGGAAAGGGCAGGGGGATAAGCGATTCGATGTAGGAAAGCATCAGCGCGCAAGCTGTCAAAAGAGCCAGATTTGTGAGCTTTTTTGCCATGTTTACCTCTTAATATGAAACCGTATCGGTGTCGCTTTGACCCGACACGCTGATAATCACCCTGTTGGGAAGACAGACTATGCTTTGCCCGGCTTTGTTTATAGGTTTGCTTTTCATGCAGTCCTGCCCGGGGCAGGAGGAATATTCAACGACCGCGCTGCCGGAAGCGATCGATATTTCAACTCCGCTTACGCTGATAGAATCGTCCACTTCAAGCGGATAAGTCCCAACAAGCTGTCCGTCAAAATACACGCGCACGCTTTCTCCCTTTTCCTTTGGCGCCGCCAGCATTATCGAAAACAGCAGGACTATTATAATAAGAATTATGATAAGCTCGTTTTTCTTTGGCATGTTTTTACCTCTTTATTAGATTATATCGCCATAAGCGCCGCTTTACAAGCGCTTGTGTTTTTTTATTCGCTAATGTATAATAGAAAAGATAATGGGAGGGTATGCAATGAAACGATCTCATAGGATTTTCGCGGCGCTCATCTTAGCTGTTTTGATATTTCTGACCGGCTGTACAGGCGGCGGTGCAAGAGAAGAGCGCACGTTTTTCGGATTTGATACCGTTTGCTCCGTGAGCTTTTATAAGGGCGGGAATCAGAGCGTCCTGACCCGCTGTGAGGAGCTCTTGCAAGAGCACGAATGGATATTCGACCGATTCGATGAGGACGGTCTGATCTTTGCAATTAACAATTTTGCAGAGCCTGTCATGATCGACTATGCGGTTGCCGACTGCATCAGGATAGCTAAAGAATACAACGAGCTTTCGGGCGGGCTGTTTGATATAACTCTGGCGCCCATCATGGATATGTACGGCTTTGGCAGTGATGAACCTTCCGTTCCCGATGAAGAAATGCTCAAAGTGCTTCTGTCCACAATGACGGGTATGGATAAGCTTCAGGTGGATGAATCCGATATGCTCATAAAGCCTTTCGGCGTTCAGATGGACCTCGGCGCCATAGCAAAAGGCTATACCGCAGACAGGATGAGAGAGCTGCTTGAAGATTCAAAGGTAAGAAGCGCGATCATCAACCTTGGCGGAAATGTGGTTGTCATGGGCGATAAGGACGGAGAACCATTCAGCGTGGGTATCCAGTATCCCTTTGAAGCAGACGGAACGAGTATCGCCGCTGTTTTGGTTTCCGATGCGAGCGTTGTGACCTCGGGCATTTACCAAAGATATTTTGAAAAGGACGGAAAAATCTATCATCACATAATCGACCCGACTACGGGCAGGCCTGCCGATACCGACCTTTATTCGGCAACGATAATTACAGACAGCGCAGCCAAGGCCGATGCAATGAGCACGGTATGCATGCTCCTTGGCGCTGAAAAGGCAATGGAGCTTATTGAAAATACCGCCGGCTTTGAAGCCGTATTTGTAACAAACGAAAACGAAGTTATTTATACCTCGGGCCTTGAAGGAAAAGTGACGGTCACTAAGTAATCATAACTATGATACGCTATCTTATTGCCGATCCCATCGGTGGATTTATTCGGCTTCTTTATATGTTCCCCGCGCTTGTGCTGGGCTTTACAGTGCATGAATTTGCGCATTCGTTTGCAGCACTCAAAATGGGCGATACTTCTCAAAAGGAATCGGGAAGGCTCACTCTTAACCCCTTAAAGCATATCGATACAGCCGGTCTGGTGTTTTTCCTGCTGTTCGGTTTTGGCTGGGCTAAGCCTGTGGAAGTAAACCGCTTTCTTTACGACGACAGGAAAAAGGGCGATATCGTGGTATCGCTGGCGGGCATTGCGGGAAATCTTATCCTTTGTATTTTGGGCGCGCTTTTGTACAGTGTCATTCCGCGCTTTGGTGCATTTGGGATAGTATCAAACCTTATGTATCAGGTAATGAATGTAAACTCAAACCTTTTTGCCCTGAATCTTCTTCCGATTCCGCCCCTTGACGGCAGTAAGATCATCAAAGCCATAGCGCCTGCCAAAGACGATATTTGGGTTCAGCTTGAAAGGTATGGGTTCATCATCCTTTTCGTGCTCTCTGTATCGGGTATACTTGGCAGAGTTTTGGGCGTTATATCCTCGGCGCTTATATATTTCAGTATGTTTGTTTGGAGTTTTCTGTAAATGGTAAATATTCGCCTGGATCAGTTTGAAGGCCCTCTTGATCTTCTGCTGCACCTGATCCATGATGCAAAAATTGATATACAAGATATCTTCATATCAAATATCACCGACCAGTATCTTGAAGCGGTGGCGCAGGCTCAGAGCATGGATATGGATACCGCAAGTGAGTTTCTTGCAATGGCGGCAACGCTTATAGAGATAAAATCGCGCGCCATGCTGCCAAAACCTCCCGTGCTTGAACCCGATGAGGAAAGCCCCGAGGAAGAGCTGATAAGAAGACTTATCGAATACAAGGCGTACAAGGATGCGTCGCTCAAGCTTTCAGTTTTCCAGAACGATGCAAGGGGCAATCTGACAAGGCTCCCGGAAGAGCTGGTCGAGCCCGACGCTGTGCTTGATATGAAGGATCTTACCGCTCAGGCACTTTTCGATGCTTTCCAAAGGATGCTGATAAGGATACAGAATCAAAGCGCCGCAAGCATCGGCACAAGAGAGATAAGGCGCGAGCAGTTTTCGGTCACCGAATGCATGATGAGGATCCAGAGCGCTATAAAGCTTAAAGGCAGGGTAAGATTTGAAGAGCTTTTCAGCGATGAGCCTGTAAAAGAAGAAGTGGTTTCGGTGTTCATTGCGCTGCTTGAGCTCATAAAGCTTGAAAAACTTGTGGTTGAACAGGATAAAACATTCGGCGAGATCGTGCTTGCCAAAAGGAGATGATTTACCGTGGAAGAAAAAAGGCTTGACGATATAAACAAAATAGCCGGTGCGGTAGAAGCTATTCTTTTTGTCGCGGGCGATCCCATTGAGCGTTCCACCATAACCCATGCGCTTGAGATAACCGATCTGCAGCTTTCAAGGGCGATCGAAGTGCTTGAAAGTGAGCTGGATTTCAATATGCGCGGGCTGAAACTAATGCAGTATTCCAATAAGCTCCAGCTTTGCACACGGCCCGAATACGCCGATTTTGTCGAGCGTGCGCTCAACCCTGCGCCCAGGCAGACTCTTTCCAATACTTTGCTTGAGACTCTTTCGGTCATCGCATATAAGCAGCCTGTCACAAAGCAGGAGATCGAGACCGTGCGCGGCGTAAAATGCGATTACAGCGTATCGGTGCTCACAAAGCTCGGGCTCATATATGAAGCCGGCAGGAAAGAGACCTTGGGCAGACCCATAATGTACGGCACGACGGATGAGTTTTTAAGGCATTTCGGCATAGCTTCACTTGATGATCTGCCGACTCTCGACCTTGAATCGGGCGAGTTTGATGCTCCCGTATAGAAAATAAAGGATGTAAGTTTATGAGCAATAAATACTTTAAGTTTGAGATAATTAAAGAGGATAAGCGCACAAAAGCAAGGCTTGGTATACTGCACACTCCTCACGGCGATATACCGACTCCGATATATATGCCCGTAGGCACTCAGGCAACGGTCAAAGGTCTTGCGCCAGGTGAGCTCCATGACATGGACGCAAAGATCATCTTATCCAATACCTACCATCTTTTCCTGCGTCCCGGTCAGGAGATCGTAAGGAAAGCCGGCGGGCTGCATACCTTTATGAATTGGGATCGTCCGATCCTTACCGACAGCGGCGGGTTTCAGGTGTTTTCGCTTTCTGATCTGAGAAAGATCAACGAAGACGGCGTAATGTTTGCAAGCCATATTGACGGGTCAAGAAGGTTCATGTCGCCCGAAATATCCATGCAGGTGCAGCAGGATCTGGGCAGCGATATCGCGATGGTATTTGACGAATGCTCTCCTTATCCATGCGATCACAAAAGAGCCGAAGAAGCGATGCACCGCACGCACAGATGGGCAAAAAGGTGCAAGGAATACCATACAAGGGAAGATCAGGCGCTTTTCGGAATAGTGCAGGGCGCGTTCTATGAGGATCTGAGGATTGAGAGCGCAAAGACGCTTGCAGATATGGATTTCATCGGCTACGGTATCGGCGGTTTGAGCGTAGGCGAGCCCAAGCCCATGATGTATGAGCTGCTCGACGCGCTTGAAGAGCATATGCCAAGAGAAAAGCCAAGATATCTTATGGGTGTAGGCAGCCCCGACTGTCTGGTTGAAGGCGTGCTTCGCGGCATTGATATGTTCGACTGCGTGCTTGCAACAAGGATAGGCAGAAACGGCACCTGCTTTACCAGCACAGGAAGGCTTGTTGTCAGAAATGCAAAATATGCAGAGGATTATACACCCATAGAGGAAGGCTGCGATTGCTATGCCTGCAGAAATTTCTCAAGGGCGTATATCCGTCATCTCATAAAGGCTGATGAGCAGCTGGGCGGCAGGCTCTGCTCCATCCATAACCTGCATTTCCTTTTGAACCTTATGAAAAAGGTCAGAAAGGCCATAGAGGATGACTGCCTCACCGAGTTCAGGAACGAGTTTTTTGCAAACTACAACCTTGAGGGCAGGAATTTCTGATAAATTATCGTTGAATAAATTATTGATATGGTATATAATAGCAGTAATCGATTTAGGAGGTTATTTTTATGTCTCAGGAACTGGCAACCATTCTGATCCAGGTAGTGCCTTTTGTGGCCATAATCGTTCTGTTCTATTTCATCCTCATCCGTCCCCAGCAGAAAAAGGATAAGGCTGTCAAGGAAATGCTCGCAGCTCTCAAGACCGGCGACAGGATCACCACCATCGGCGGTATCTTCGGCAAGGTCGTTGAGCTCAAGGACGATGTCGTCACCATCGAAGTCGGCGCAGACAAGACCAAGCTCGTTCTGGCCAGATGGGCTATCCGTTCTGTTGATGAAGTCAACGCAGAAAACGATCTGATCTGATTTTTGCCAATAAAGGCGCCGCGTGATTGTGGCGCCTTTTTCTAAGTTTATGCTTTTGTAGCATATGTGCCTTTTGAGTCGTTATATAAGCAAATACTATTATTTGCAAAGGAAATTTTAAGATGAAGAAAAACTTTTGCTTAATTCTTTCAGTGCTTTTGGCAGCCTTGTTGCTCGGCGGGTGTTCTATGTTTGCCCAAACCGGTGCAGACACTGCTCAGGTTCCCACTTTTAAGCCGGCCGAGGCGACGCCTGCGCCGACCGCTCCTAAAGAGGCAGCATCTATCGTGCCTGTGGGGACTGTGGTTGAAGAGATCGAACCTACACCGACACCTGTTGATAAAGTAGTTGACAGTGCGGTATATCTGCCCAGGGTGAACAGGCGTATCGTGATGCGCGAGTATAACGGCGCTCAGCCCGATATCGTAAAATATGTGATCGCCAAAGACGGCGAAAACAGCGAGGAAGGCTATAGGCTTGCATCCTATTACGAGGATCAGGCGATGTACTATACCGATTATTTCATGACCGACGAGGGCCTTTTCGGCAGGTTCTCCGATGACGAAGAAAAGGAAATGTTCTTTGTTCTTCCCAAGGACATCACAGAAGGTATGGAATATGAGCTTGACGGTCAGAAAGCCGTGATCGAAAAGGTCGGTGCGGATTTTGAGCTCGAAGGGTTAAAGCTTGAAAACTGTGTTGTCGTAAAGGTTCAGTCCAATGCTTACGGCAAGGAAGTGACCCATGTATACGCTCCCGAGCTTTATCTTGCGTGCGAGTATATCGAATACGACGAAGAAGTGATCGATATCATAAAGATCATCGATTCCTTTGAGGATATAAGCGAAGAGGATGCTCAAAAGACCGTTGAGGACAGCCGTTTCTGAGCTTAAAGGGCATTTGTGAGGATTAGGAGGCGATCGGATTGAAAAAAGTCAATTTTAGTGATCCAATAATAAAGATCGGTGTGGTCGCCTTTGTAACCATAGCCGCGCTGATGGTGTTTTATAACATATTAGGTACGGCAGGCGAGGTGCTGGTAAGGCTTTCGACCTTCCTTCGTACCCTGCGCGACGCGGCGCTTGCCATAATAATCGGCATAATCATAGCGTTTTTGCTTTTGCCCTATGTCCGTTTTATCAAAAACAAGATAACATCAAAGATATTTCGAAAATCGGAAAAGGCTTCGTATATATCAGCTATTTTGGTGACATATGCGGTAGCTTTGGGCTTTGTGGCTGTGGTAATATCTTCGATACTGCCCGTACTTATCGATAATATCCGTGATTTTTCCGCAAACGGATCGACTTATGTAAAGACTGTGGGCAACTGGATTGAAGGCGTGTTTTCGCTCCCTCTGTTTACCAGCGACAGGATAATCAGCGCCTATGAAAGCGTGATCGCGGGCATTCAGGAAAATATCACGGTATATCTGGCAAGCTTCCTTGACAACACCTTCCATATCATAACCGGAGTTACCGGCGCAGTGGTAAACACGGTTTTGGGTTTTGTTGTAGGCTTCTATGTTATGATGGAAAACGAGAGCCTCTCTAAGAGCGCAAAGCGTACAATTTTTGCTGCAATGGGTGAAAGCAAGGCGAAGCTGGTAGTTGAAGAAGCCAAGTTTGCGGGCGACACCTTCAGAAAGTTCTTCAACGGCAGGCTGCTTGAGTCGTTCATAACCGCGCTGATCGTGCTTTTGTGCTTTGTTTTTGCCGGAGTCAAATACAGCGCGCTCATGGCGGTCGTTGTGTTTATCACAAATCTTATCCCGTATTTCGGCCCGATCATCGGCGGAGCCATAACGGTGGTGCTGACCTTGATCGACGATCCTCAGATGATATGGTATGCGGTCATAGTGCTTGCTATCGTAAATGCCGTAAACGAATGGGTGATACTGCCCAAGGTCGTTGGCGATGTTGTTGGCATGTCGCCTTTCTGGGTAATGCTCGGCGTGCTTATCGGCGGCGGTCTTTTCGGATTTGTCGGTATGCTGATAGGTATACCTTGCGCGGCTGTTCTGCACGATTGGGCGCACAGATATATAAACCATAAGATAGACGAAAGATTAAAAAATAAAAACGCGGCAAAGGAAAACGATGCGCGCGAGGATGGATGATCACTTATGCGAATGCGCAAAAAGCCTTGGGCTCAGGAAGAGCTGAACGCCTGTCCCTTTTTTACCGATGCTCCCGAAAAATTTATAAATACATGGCATGAAAGATTTGCAAAGCATCAGCCTCTTCATGTAGAGCTTGGCTGCGGCAAAGGCGGGTTCATAAGCCGGATAGCCGTTCAAAACCCCGAGATCAACTATATTGCAATAGACATCAAGGACGCTGTTCTGGGTCTTGCGGTAAGGAAGACCATTGCTGCCTACGAGGAAGCTCAGAAAAAACCGGAGAACGTGTGGATAGCCGCTCAGGAGATCACCGTCATAAAGAATATGTTGGGCGAAAACGATACTGTGGACAGAATATATATCAATTTCTGCAATCCTTGGCCAAGGACTGCGCATTGGAAGAGAAGGCTTACCCATCCAAGGCAGCTTGAACAGTATAAGATATTCATGCCCCATGGCGAGATACACTTCAAGACCGATGATGACGAGCTTTTTGCCGCTTCCATGGGTTATTTCAAAGAAAGCGGCTTTGAGACTGTTTATTTGACAAATGATCTGCATCAAAGCGGATATGAGCACAACATTATGACCGAACACGAAATTATGTACATGCAGGAAGGCAAAAAGATCAATTTTACCATCCAAAAGATATAGATAACGATATACCCGAATATATCTCCCCCGCATATATTGTATTGAGCGAAAGCTCAAATACATCAGCGGGGGATTTTATTATGTCTCTAACAATATATCCGTCCTCAGGCTGCGGCTGCTGCCCCGGAAGTTATTTTGGCGTACACAAGGACGATTGCTGCTGCGGCGGCGGAAGAAGGCGCAACAGATACGGCAGAGGCTACGGCTTTGACACCTGCTGCGCGCTTTTCCAAAGGAGCGCAGACGGCTATATCTACACAGGTCCTATCACTTTCAACGATCCCGGAATAGCGGGGCTTACTATCACGGCTCTTCCCGCAAGCGCAGGAGCGGTATTCGTAAACGCTGCAGGCACGGTGATCGACAGTCCCGTAAACGACGAACCTTTCTTTGTGAGGGTGGAGGATACCGACTCGACCGTGCTTATAAGGCTGTTTGCGGGCATACCTGAACCTGCCGAGGATACGACCGACGATGTTTTGGGTGAAATGCTTTCCATGTCCTGCATGGCACCCGAAGCCCCCTATGATCCTTCGTGGGATGACGAGGATCCGGAGGACGTTTTCGGCGAAGGCTTTATCTTTTATGATATTTTAAGGTTCTATATCAATCCTCAGCCCACAAACTGCAGGGGAAACCGGAATTGCGTAAACCTGCCCAACAGCTCGGGTGATGATGAAAGCGGTGAGCAGCTCCCGTTCTTTGGAGGCTGCTGCAGGAACAACTGCGGATGTTATCATCATTATCATCATAACTGTCATTGCGGCAGATGATATTTATCGGGGCGGCAATACTGCCGTTCCTTACATAATGCTTGATATATCAGTTGGGTTTGCGTTATAATATTCATATAATCTTTTTTAGAGGTAACGCTATGTTTGATGGATTTGTGCGCGTATCCTGTGCCGTACCGGAAGTGAAAGTGGCGGATTGCCGCTTTAACGCCCAAAATATTATCGATCTTGCAGTTAAAGCGAATGAAAACAACGCAGGCATTGTGGTTTTCCCCGAGCTTTCGATCACAGCCTATACCTGCGCGGATCTGTTTTTGCAGAAGGTGCTCATTGAAAATGCGGAAAATGCGCTTTTTGAGATAATGGACAAGACCAAGGATATCGATACTGTGCTGGTGGTCGGTCTGCCTTTAAGGCGCGGGACAAGCCTTTATGACTGTGCGGCTGTGATTTACCGCGGAAATATCCTCGGAATAGTGCCCAAGGCTTATGTAAAGAATTATGCCGAAGCTTCCGAGCTCAGATGGTTTCAACCCTTTAAGGAAACTTCGACAATAACTATCCGCAAAAACGAATATCCATTCGGACAGGCTCTTGTTTTTGAATGTGCTTCAATGCCGGAATTCTCCTTCTCTGTTGAGATCGGAAATGACATGAGCGCTGCTGTGACTCCCTCTGCAGCCTGTGCCCTTGGCGGAGCAAATATTATAGTCAATCTCAGCGCAAGCCCCGATATAGTGGGCAGGCGCGCTGCCCGCGCAAGCGCGGTGCGCGATCTTTCCTCAAGGCTTTGCTGCGCATACGTCCTTTCCAATGCAGGTCAGGGCGAATCCACTCAGGATCTGGTTTATGCAGGTCACGGTATTGTTTCCGAAAACGGCAAGCTGCTTTTTGAGAGCGCAAGGTTTGAAAACGGTCTTTTTTACGCCGATATCGATGCGGAAAAGATCGTTCAGGAGCGCCGCAGGATGAATACCTTTGAAGATCTTGCAGACGATTGCGTGCATATCACTTTTGATATGGAAAAGAAGGACGTTGAGCTTTGCAGAAATATCGCGCCCCTGCCTTTCATCCCCGAAAATGCCGATGAGCGTAACATCAGAAGCGAGGAGATAATCGACCTGCAGGCCGCAGGTCTTGTGAAGCGCCTGAAGCATATAGGCTGCAAAAATGCCGTGCTCGGTCTCTCGGGCGGTCTGGATTCCACGCTTGCTATGATAGTTACCGTCAGAGCGTTTGATATGCTGGGCCTTGACAGGAGCGGTATCCTTGCCATCAGCATGCCCTGCTTTGGCACTACAGGAAGGACAAAGAACAATTCTTCGATGCTGGCAAAGGCATACGGCGTGGCTTTCAGGGAAATCCCCATCGGAGACACTGTCAGAAGCCATTTCAGGGATATAGGGCATGATGAAAACGATCACAGCGTCACCTATGAAAACGCTCAGGCAAGAGAGCGTACTCAGGTCATTATGGATGTTGCCAACTCGATGAACGGCGTCGTTATCGGTACGGGCGACCTTTCCGAGCTTGCCCTTGGCTGGGCGACCTATAACGGAGATCATATGAGCATGTACGGCGTAAATGCCGCGATCCCCAAAACACTGGTAAGGCATCTTGTCTCTTTTGAGGCATCAAGGAGCGATAAGGCGCTTGCGGGAGTGCTTTTGGATATCCTCGACACTCCCGTCAGCCCCGAGCTTTTGCCTCCTGTCGACGGAGAGATATCTCAGAAAACGGAAGACCTCGTAGGTCCCTACGAGCTGCATGATTTCTTCCTCTTTAATATAGTCAGATACGGATTTGCACCCAAAAAGGTTTACAGAATGGCTAAATGCGCGTTCAAGGGCGCATATGATGATGCAACGATCAAAAAATGGCTTTGCGTTTTCATAAGAAGGTTCTTTGCTCAGCAGTTCAAGCGCTCCTGCCTGCCGGACGGTCCCAAGATCGGCACCGTCGGCTTCTCTCCCAGAGGAGATTTCAGGATGCCCAGCGATGCAAGCAGGGAACTCTGGCTACAAGAGGCCGAGAACCTCTAACAAATATAAAGGCCTGCTCACGGCAGGCCTTTTGTTTTTGCAGATGTTGACAAATCAACAACGGGCGCGTATAATGATGTTGAGAAATCAACAAAGAGGTGAGTTTATGAAAGTAAAAATTGTGGTCGATTCCGCTGCCGATATTGCACCAAAACTGGAGGACATGTTTTACATAGCTCCTCTGACCATAATGTTTGGAAGCGCAGAATATGTTGACGGTGTGACCATGACACACAGACAATTTTATGAAAAGCTTATTGAAAGCGATATTATGCCTACCACAAGTCAGGCAAGCCCCGCTGCTTTTGCAAGGGAGTTTGAAAGGGCGGTGAATAACGGGTATGATGTGGTTGCGATAACGGTATCATCAAAGCTTTCGGGGACTTATCAGAGCGCAATGATCGCAGCGGAGGATTTCCCGGGAAAAGTGCATGTGGTGGACAGTAAAAGCGTTGCCATAGGTGAGGGAATACTGGCGCAGCTTGCGCTGGATTTAGCCCAAAGCGGGATGTCTGCAGTGCAGATCGCGGACAGATTGATCATAGAGCGCGATAAAATAAAGGTGATCGCCATGCTCGATACCCTTGAATACCTAAAAAAGGGCGGAAGAATATCAAAAACTCTTGCCTTTGCAGGCGGCCTTCTTTCCATAAAGCCGGTAGTGAGCATAGAAAACGGAGAAATAAAGATACTGGGCAAGGCAAGGGGTTCAAAGCAGGGCAATAATCTTCTCATACAGCAGATAGAGCTTTCGGGCGGCGTGGATTTTGAGCGCCCTGTATTGCTGGGATACACCGGAATCAGCGACGAGCTTTTGAAAAAATATATCAAGGACAGCGCTCATATCTGGAAAGACAATATAGAAGAACCGGATGTACAGATGATAGGCAGCGTTGTAGGCACTCACGCCGGCCCCGGGGCGATAGCGGCGGCATTTTTTACAAAATAAATATATGCAATAATAAATAAGCGGTGCTTTTATTGTGCACCGCTTTGATTTTGCTGTTTTTGGTATCGCATATGGCCTGCGAGCAGATCGACCATTCGTCCGTAGGATCTGACTCCATCCTCCTGAGCATTGCTTTTAAGGTAAGTGTCGTTTACTTTGTCCTGAACCTCGGCAGCCTTTCCGTCGTACTTATCCCAAAGAGCGTTATGAGCTGTAAGATCGCGGATAACGCCTTGACTGAAGGTCGATCTGACCTGCATATAAGCGTCCTTATCTGCTCCGTAGAGAGCATTTCCTGCGTGTATGAGGGCAAGCATGGTACCAGAATATCTGTCGTCGATGCTGTTTGAATGCATGCACACATAATATGCAATGAAATTTGCTTCGTCCTCGCGCATGAACCCGCGCTGGTGTGCAGCCTCATGCGCCATTGTGGAGGCGTATAGAAAATCGGAGTTCACCTGATTTATGTTTGCTTCAACAGTAAATGGGAAATACATGCCGGTGGTTTTTGTGTATGCCCATGGCTCTGATAGGAAAACGAGCTTTGGCGCGCTGTAATCGCCCAAAAGCCAGGGCGCATTTTTGCCTGCAAGTTCGTAATTGGTTTTACACCTGAGCGAGATATCCGCAAGTGTTTCGTTTCTTGCATAAACGCCATCGGCGTTTTCGTTCAGCTGAGATCTAAGGTCGTTTGCTTCTTCTGCAAGGCTCCGGGTCAGCTCGGTAAGCTCTTCTACCGACATGGGAGATACGTCATACCCTGCGATATTTGCGTAGGGAAGCCTTGCGTAGTTGAGCCCGCAAAGCAGCATATAGCCAAAATATCCGCTTGAAATCATGCAAAGGATAAGGGTAAAGGTGACCGCAAGAGAAGCAAAAACGCTTTTCCTTTTCCTGCATGCCTTAAAAATCAGCACTATCACAAGGGGTATCCATATTAGCGCAGTTACGCATATGAACTCCGCAAAGGAAAAGCGGGTTGAGCCAAACAGTTTTGAGATGGGCTGCGCGATCATGGGATAAATGCTTTGAGAGAAGTTTGCTTCTATCCACATCGGATCGGAAAAGCCGACCTTTTGCCAGTACCAGCCGACTGGACCCAAAAGCAGGAGAAGAACTATTATAAAAAGCCCGAGTATCGGGATATCGTTTTGTTTTTTCTTTGCCATAACTCACCTAAATAAAAATCATCCAAAACATTATACTACAAAAACGATCCGTTTTCCATTTGTATTACGCAAATATTGCACCGAGGGGAAATATTGGTTATAATAATAGCGTTTTAAGGCAAAAAAAGATGCCGATTTACGGCATCTTCTGCTGGAATTTTTGTTTTACTTTTTAAGACGCGTGACCAGACCGCTTGCGCTTATTGCGTATGCGCCGATAACGCAGATCAGTGTATCCACACCGATGGAGCTTAAATTGTACACAAGGGAATAAACAACCGGCGACTGTCCCTCGGGGGCGTATTGACCGAAGAAAATGAAGCCGCTTAAAAAGCTGCAGAAGGTTCTTGCAAGACCGGCTATCGCAGCGCCGACGGGAAATTTCCATGAATCGTTGCCGGGAAGCTTTGAGGTTACGCCTGAAAGACCAAGAACGCCAAATGCGATGAAATAGTCAAGGGCAAATTGCATGACGGAGTAGAACTCGGCGCCCTGTATAGTCTGCAGAAGACCGTAGGCAAGACCGGTCAAAAGCCCGGGTACAACGCCGAAAATATAGGAAAACAGCATTACGGGCAGCATGCTCATAAGAGTTATCGAGCCGCCCTGGGGCATCCTGAACAGACGGATATAGGACAGAACGAACGACGCAGCCAAGCAAAGCGCGGCGGTCGAAAGCATTCTGGCGTCCCACTTCTGTTTGGGCGCAAGGACTAAAAGCGCGATGCCGAAAGCTATGAGCACGCCGAAGGCTACCCAGCCAAGGGGCGTTACCTCGCCAAGCTTTTCAAACATTTCGCCGATACTAAAGAGTTCGATTCCTTCCATAAAAAATACCTCCTTTTGTACCGATGACCCGCGAAATAAAAAACCGCACCCGATAAACGGGCACGGGAAACATTTACGGCCTTTTGGCTATATCCGTTTCCCTACGGTAGGATTACCTACACAGGTTCAAAGGGTTAGGCTTTGCCTATCTCAGCGCAATATGCGCACCCCTAACGGTCAAATACATTATAGCACCTGTGAAAATTATGTCAATAAATTTACGGAGGAAAATATGTTTCATTTTTTTGCATATCTTTCAAGGCTCAAGCACATAACCAGATGGAACCTCATGCGCAATGTAAGGCATGAAAACGTCATGGAGCACACCTGCGAGGTGGCAATGATCGCGCATTGTCTGGTGACTATCCAAAACACAAGATACGGCGCCGGGCTTAGCCCGGACAGAGCCTGCAGCCTTGCTGTTTTTCACGAAACGGGCGAGGTCATAACGGGCGATCTTGCAACGCCCATCAAGTATTTCAATCCGGAGATAAAGAAGGCTTTTAAGGATATTGAGCATATTGCAACGGATAAAATGCTCAACATGCTGCCAAATGATATGAAAAACACGTATGTAAAGCTGATCGACGAGGCCGAGAATCAGCCCGAGTGGCCTTATGTCAAGGCTGCTGACAAGATATGCGCTTATCTAAAATGTGTTGAAGAGCTCAAAAGCGGAAATACTGAATTTCAGAAAGCGGCGCAGAGCACTCTTAAATCCATAAACGAGCTTGAACTTGATTCCGTGAAGGATTTCATGCGCGATTTTGCTCCAAGCTATTCGCTTGCGCTGGATGAACTCAACTGATGCAAACTTTTGTTTGCTAAATGATGGCAGATGTGTTATAATTAAAAGGTTGATAACACAGAAAGGTTTGACTTATGAGCGGCTATCAGGCAAAAGATATTCAGGTTTTGGAAGGTCTTGACGCGGTGCGTATGCGCCCTGGCATGTATATAGGAAGCACGGACTCGAGGGGTCTGCATCATCTTATATGGGAGATCGTCGATAACGCGGTTGACGAAGCTACCATGGGCTATGCGGACAAGGTCGAAGTCACCATAACCAAAAACGGCGAGTGCATAGTTTTTGATAACGGCAGAGGCGTTCCCACCGATATTCATCCCACGCTGGGCGTTTCCGGCGTTGAGGTCGTATATACCCAGCTGCATGCGGGCGGCAAATTTGATCAGAGCGTTTATACCTATTCGGGCGGCCTGCACGGCGTTGGTGCTGCTGTTGTAAACGCGCTTTCGGAATATCTGACCGTAGATGTTTATCAGAATTTTACCCATTTCAGGCAGGAGTTTCATTCTTATAGGGATCCCGAAACGGGAAAGACTCATTCGGGCGTTCCCAAGGGTCCTCTTGAAAAGATCGGAAACACCAGAAAACAGGGCTCGAGAATAATGTTCAAGCCCGATAAATCGGTTTTTGAGACCGTGAATTTTAACGGCGAGAACATTGCAAGAAGGCTCAGGGAGATCGCATATCTCAACCGCGGGCTCACCATCGTG
>SVHB01000045.1 GCA_015056005.1 Clostridiales bacterium | reverse complement strand
GCCTGCGCATTTATTCATTCTTGCCATGGCGGCATACACCGCACTTTCATGGAGCATTTCCTTTGTCTGTCAAAAGAGTAAAAAAGCAAGAAGGGTGCTCATGGGGAGACCGAAAGTGATATTTGATGAAGGAAAGTTTTACAGAAAGGCGCTCAGAAAATCACATCTTGACATAAGCGAAGTGCTGATGCTGGCAAGAGGCGCGGGGTATTTTGACCTTAGCAATATCAAAACAGCCGTGCTTGAATATAACGGCGTAATTTCCTTTCTTCCCAAGGAAGGCAGCCGCCAGCTCACTCCCGATGATATAAAAATAGAATCCGATAAAAGCGAAGTACCAAAAGTCCTTATAGATGACGGAAACATATCCGCAAAGGGACTTATAGAAGCAGGGCTTGACAAAGAAACACTTATGAAGGAACTGAAAAAGCAGGGCTTTGATTCGCCCTGCTCTGTCATGCTCGCTCAATATAATTGCGGGAAAATAAACATCTTCCCTTATATTGATAAATAGCGTTATCCCTGCTTGTCCTGCGGCTGAGCGAAAATGCCCTGCGGCAGGTTGATGGTCATTCTGGTGCCTATGCCCATGCGGCTCACGACTTCAAAATAGCCGTAGTGTTTGTCCACGATCTGCTTTGCTATGGAAAGCCCTAGACCCGTACCGCCGGTGTTTCGGGTTCGCGCGGGATCGGCTCTGAAAAACCGGTCAAACATTCTTGGGATATCCTTTTGATCGATGCCTATGCCTGAATCCTGCACCTGTATCGAGGGCTCGCCTATGGAGTTCAGCCTGCATCTGAGGGTTATTGAGCCGCCCTGAGGAGTATACTTGACCGCGTTGTCGGTAATTATCCTGACCGCCTGCTTGATCAGGGATTCATCGCCGCTGATCACGATGTCATCCTCAGACATTTCCAAAAACCATTCATGATTACTGTCTATCATGTTGTATTCTTCATGGATCTCTCTTATAAGCTCAGATAGCGAAAACGTGGTCAGGTTAAACTTCTGTCTGCCGGAATCGCCGCGCGCCAAAAAGAGCAGCTGCTCAACGAGGTTTTTCATTCCGTCAGCCTCGGTCTTGATGGCGGCAATGCCCTCTTCGAGCACCTTTTCGTCGGTCTTACCCCAGCGGTCGAGCATGTTTGCATAGCCCTGGATAACCGCTATCGGAGTCCTGAGCTCATGCGAAGCGTCGGAAACGAACCTTGCCTGCTGGTTATAAGACTCCCGCATCTTTTGTATAAGGCTGTTTACGGCGTTTTCAAGCCCCTGAAGCTCGGTATCGCCGGTTCTTACATAAGCGTCTGATGATTCCGTGTTCAAACTTGAAATGGCATCCTGCAGATCCTTTATCTGCTCTTCGGAAAAAGCGGCGTCATCGAAATTGGATAATCTCTGCGCATCCGCCGCCAGCGTTTCAAGGGGCGCAAGCAGTTCCCTGCATTTTCTTTTGCAGTATCCTTTTGCTGATATGAGCATCAGCACTTCTATGGGCAGAATAAACTTTCCTATGCTTATGATATGCCCGATAAGATCATGCAGGGCAAGCTCCTTCATAACTCCGCTTTGCAAAACCACAATATACTTAAAATCCGTTATCCTTTTGAAAAACGGCAGCGTGCTGTCAAAGAACAGCCTTCTTGACTGCATATCAAAGCCGGCGCCAAGCTGTTTTTCAAACAGATAGCATCTGTATATAAGCAGCGCAAGGATCACAGTCACATCTATAACTATCACGGTCCAAAGTATCCTTCGAAACCATGCGCCGCTCATCCTTCTTGCGATGCTGGTCATCTTACGGTTGTCGCTCATTGTGCATCGTCCTTTATAACATATCCCACGCCGCGAACGGTATGGATGAGCTTAACACCAAACGCATCGTCGATCTTGCTTCTCAGATACCTTATGTACACATCCACGATATTGGTCTCGCCGTAAAAATCATACCCCCACACGCGCTCAAGAAGGATTTCTCTTGTCAGAACTATGCTCTTGTTTTCAAGCAGGACTTTGAGCAGCATAAACTCCCTGTGGGTAAGCTCAATTGGCTTTGAGTCGTATTCCGCCACATGGCGCAGGCTGTCGAGCACGAGCTTTCCGCAGGAAAGCATGCCGCTTGGAGTTTCCTCGCTCTTGATATTCTGCTGCTTTCTCAGTGCCGCCCTTATCCTTGCCATCAGCTCTTCTATGGAAAAAGGCTTGGTGATGTAATCGTCAGCCCCCATATCAAGCCCCGATACCTTATCCATGACCGCGTCCCTTGCAGTCACCATGATAACGGGCATTTGACTTGTTTTTCTAAGCCTTCTGAGCACTTCCATACCGTTTAACCCCGGAAGCATGATGTCAAGAAGCAGAAGGTCATATTTGCCGCTTTCGGCCATGGTCAGCCCTTCCCTGCCGTCAACGGTCTTGTCGACCTCATAGCCCTCATGCATGAGCTCAAGCTCTATAAAACGGGCAAGCTTTTCCTCGTCCTCAATTATAAGTATCCTTGTAGCCAAAGTGATCACCTCAATATATGTCTATTATGATTCTTCTTTGGGAAAATCGGGACCCGTGAAGGAATATCTGCAGCCTAAGAACAAGCCTACCACAAGCAATACAAACATCACCCAAAACGCCAAAAGGAAAAGAGCGACAAGCGCGAGGATCGGTATTTCCGCAATAAGCTCGCCTTTCATTTTCACATTAAAGCTGTTCCTGACCGATGCGTTTATGAGCCACACCAGCCAGCGCCATACAAGCTTCAGCCAGTCCTCAAAGGACTGATTGCTTTTATTTACGCGCAGATGATCGCTGTTTATTTCAAAATCAAAGCCTCGCTGTTCGTCCTTGCCTGAAATATCATGCTCACGCTCAAGCTTTATCGCCGCATCCAGCATATCCCAGTTACATTCCTCCAAGGCTTTATACGCTTCTTCAAAGCTTACTCCGACCTTTTCTGAAAGAGTCCGAGCCATATATTGTTGATCCATCATATCCACCTCGTAAACCTTATGCCGTGATTATATATCCTCTGCCTTATCCGTTGGTGAGCATAAGATTAGAATAAGATTAGTTTATTTCCGTCTGCTGAGCTATAGGGAATGTAACTGTGATCGAGGTGCCCTTCATCTCCTTGCTCTTGATGGTGATATTCGCTCCATGGTATACAGCAATATGCTTTACTATCGCAAGACCGAGACCTGTGCCGCCGGTTTGCTTGGACCTGCTTTTATCAACCCTGAAAAATCTTTCAAAGATCCTGTTCTGATACTGCTCGGGAATACCGATACCCGTATCTCTGACGCAAAGGCAGGCTTTATTCCCATCTATATAAGAAGAAATATTTATCGACCCGCCTTTTACATTGTATCTTATCGCATTGTCGATAAGGTTATAGGCAAGCTCTTCAAGGTTGGTCTTATCTCCCATTACATATGCGCTTGAGCCGCTTAATTTCATGGTTATGCCTGCGTTTTTTGCGTTGAGACTGAGTCTGCTTTCAGCCTGCTGGCATATCTGATACAGGTCGACCCTTTCAAAAACATCCTCATCCCTGAAAGTCTCAAGCTCGCTCAGCTCTATTATATCGCCGATCAGCGCCAGCATACGGCTTGCCTCGCTGTGTATGGTACCGGCAAATTTCTGCGCATCCTCGCCCTTTGCAAGACCGGTTTCGATAAGCTCGGCATACCCCGAAATGGAAGTCAGCGGAGTTTTAAGCTCATGGGACACGTTTGCGGTAAACTCTCTCCTTATCCTTTCGTTTTCCCTGTTCTTTCTGCTCTGAGCGATCAGGCTGTCCGCAACCGGGAGAAGCTCTTTTATCACGTTTTCTTCGCTGCCGCTGCTGCACTTGATCAAAGTATCGTTTATGACCTGCACAAAATGGCGCATAAGGTTATTGGAAAGCATCGCAGCTGCAATGCATACCACTGCGGTTATCAGCATTATCATGGGAAGGGCTCTTAGCATGAGCGAATAAACGCTGCCGGCCTTGCAGGACACCCTGAGTATATTTGAATCTTCAAGGCGCATGGCATAGTAAAAATGAGTATAGCCGATGTTTTCGGAAACGCGCTCGCTGGAACCGTTTCCGTTTTCCACAGCTTCCAAAACTTCCTCTCTGTCAAGGTGGTTTTCGAGCGTATCTGCATTTACGGTATTGTCGTAAACAACAGTACCGTCTTTTTGTATCAGCGTTACGCGAAGCTCGTCAGACATCTCCTCAAGCCCGTCAAGCTGCGCAGTGGTCTCATATATTGCGGCTATGGTTTTGGCGTTTATCACAAGCTCGCTTCTGATCTGATTGCGGAAAACCGAATAAAATACTGTCGCGCAAAGCGACGCCGTAATTATTACGGTTATTGCGACAGTTATCATTATGAGCCGCCTGAGCTTACGCTCCATAAATCCACCTCCATGTTATGACAAAAGGACGGCTTATATGCCGTCCAATTATTATTCAACCAGTTTATACCCAACGTTGCGCACAGTCACGATCTGAGCGCCGGGAACGCCGAGCTTCTGCCTTAAAGTTTTGATATGCATATCAACGGTTCTCGTCTCACCATAGTAATCCGCTCCCCAGACGTTGTTCAAGAGCTGGTCGCGGCTGAGCACGCTTCCGCAATTTCTCATAAGGCATTTGAGAAGCTCAAACTCCTTATAGGTGAGCGAGATATTTTCGCCGGCAGAAATCACGCTTCTGCTCTGCATATCCATAGCGATATCGCCGTGGACGATCATAGGCTCCTTTGCTTCCTTGCTGCCGGTCCTTCTCAAAAGAGCTCTGACCCTTGAAAGGAATTCCATGATGCCAAAGGGTTTGGTAATATAATCGTCCGCACCCATGTCGAGCCCGCGCACTCTGTCTATCTCCTGAGTTTTGGCGGTGACCATGATCACGGGCACATCCTTTGTCAGTGTATTTCGACGGATACGCAAAAGCGCGTCAAGCCCATCGGTCCCGGGGAGCATGATATCGAGTATAATCAAATCGGGCACCTGGGTTTCCAGAGCCTCGAACATACCCGAAGCCGTCTCAAACTCGCGCACGGTATACCCGCCGCTTGAAAGCGCATAGGCTTCAAGCTGGCGGATATTCATATCATCTTCGGTAATATAGATCAGCATAGCAAACCTTAGTCGAGCCTGTACTTATGCATGTAGTTCTTGTAGGAACGCACAAACTCGGGATCGTTGCTGCCCTTGAGCTCTGCCAGGAATTCGTGGGTCTCCATCTTGTCCCTGGTGATCTCAATAAGAGCTACTGCGATATTGGAGCAATGGTCAGCCACGCGCTCGTAGTTGTTGATAAGATCGTTTAATACAAAACCGAGCTCGATTGTGCATTCGCCTTTTTGCAGACGTTCGATATGGGACTTTTTAAGCTCTACCTTCAGATAGTCGACAACCTGTTCAAGGGGCTCTACCTGCATTGCAAGCTCAACGTTTTCCTCTTCAAAGGACTGCATGGTAATATTGGTGATCTCTCTTACCGCGCTGGACATAACGCCTACGCCCCTTTGAGCTGTGGGAGAGAAGTTAATCTTCTTTTCATGTATTTCGGTTGCGGACCTGAGAAGATTTACGGCATGGTCACCGATGCGCTCAAAGTCGCCGATGGCATGCAAAAGCATGGAAACCTCATGGGAGTCGTTCACGGACAGACTTTCGCGTGAAAGGAGCACCAGATAGCTGCCCAGCTTGTCCTCGTAAATATCTAGCTCGTCTTCTGCTGCGATGATCTGATTTGCGACATCCTCGTTATAGCCGGATACGACCATATCCATTGCCTGTTCCAAAGCAAGCCTTGCCTTATGCGCCATATCAACGGTCAATTTGCGGCACTGCTCAATAGCGAAAGCTGGAGTCTGCAAAAAGCGAACATCCAGAGACTGGAACTGCTTATTCTTCTGATTTTCGGCCTTGCTATCCTTAACAAAGAACCTTGCAAGCTGCTCAAGCTGCTTGGAGAAGGGCATGAGGATAACGGTGCTTACGACCTTGAACGCGGTATTTACAACCGCGATGCCGAAAACATCAATGGGGGTATCCATGAACGCGAAACCGAATATTGCGTTGCAGATATAGAACGCTGTAAGGCACACAATTGTACCTACGATATTAAAGATGAGATGAACAGCAGCCGCGCGCTTTGCATCGGTATTGGTACCCATTGCAGAAAGAACTGCGGTTACGCAGGTACCTATGCCCTGACCCATGATGATCGGGATAGCGGCGCTATAGGTGATCGCGCCGGTCACAGACAGCGCCTGCAGGATACCGACTGAAGCAGAAGAGGATTGGATGACCGCAGTAACGCCCGCGCCGACCAGAACGCCCAGGAAGGGGTTGGAGAACAGGGTGAAGAGGTTTGCAAAATTGGGGTCGTTGGACAGAGGTTCAACAGCGCCGGACATGGCTTCCATGCCGTACATGAGCACTGCAAAGCCGATCATGATACCGCCTATATCCTTCTGCTTTGCCTTTTTGCCCATCATGATCATCACAACGCCTATTGCGGCCACAATGGGGGAGAAGGACGAGGGCTTGAGCATCTTGAGCCACCAGGTATCGCCGGTGATACCTGTTAAGGAAATCAGCCAGCCGGTAACGGTAGTACCGATATTGGCGCCCATGATGATCGGGATGGAACGGGAAAGCTCCATAAGTCCGGAGTTTACGAAACCTACGACCATAACGGTGGTCGCAGATGAACTCTGGATTATTGCGGTTACAAGAAGACCGAGTGCAAGTCCCTTGAGCTTGCTTGAAGTAAGCGTTTCAAGTATGGTCTTAAGCTTGGAGCCCGCCATCTTTTCAAGGCCGTCGCTCATGATATGCATGCCGTAAAGGAAAAGAGCAAGACCTCCGAAAAGCGAGAAGATCGAGAATATATCCATACTTACCCTCCATATCATAGTTATATATAGAATATATTGCTAATGTCTGGACCGTGTGGCAGTTATGTAAAATTTATGTAAAATAATGTCATCTTCTGCGTTCAAGGTCGGTATAGATATCCTGCATATCAAGACCGCGTTCCTTTATGAGCACCATGAGATGATAGAAAAGATCTCCTATCTCAAGGGTCATTTCATCATAAACGGCGTTCTTTGCGGCTATGATGGTCTCAGCGGACTCCTCGCCGACTTTTTTGAGGATCTTGTCAACGCCCTTATCGAACAGGTAATTGGTATACGAGCCTTCCTTGGGATGCTCGTATCTGTCGGTGATGGTAGCAAAAACATCGTCCAGCACGCTTGCGCCGCTCACCGGGAACCTGCTGTCATAAAGGGTGTTTTCAAAGCAGGTGAAGGTACCGCTGTGGCAGGCCGCGCCGCTCTGCTTTACATGGACAAGAAGGGTATCTCCGTCACAGTCTGCGGTGATGCGGTACACCCTCTGCACATGGCCGCTGGTCTCTCCCTTAAGCCAAAGCGACTGCCTTGACCTTGAAAAATAGGTCGCAAAGCCGGTCTTTAAGGTAAGCTCGATGGATTCTCTGTTCATATAGGCAAGCATGAGCACCTTGCCTGTAGCGATATCAAGCGCAACAGCCGGAACAAGACCACGTTCGTCGAATTTGATCTGCGACATATCAACGGAAGCGGGCATACGCATCTTTTTGCCTTCCTGTGCCTTGATTTTTTTGAATTCCCACGCATCGCTGTCGATGAGTGCGATCTCATCTGTATTTGCGATGATGCCCTCGCCGTATTTTTTGATAAGCTCTGCGTCCATATCACCTGAAAGGAGCTTATCTGCGCCAGCTTCCAGCAATGCTTTGCAGCAGTTGACGCACGCGCCCTGCTTTGCAAAGATAAGCCCCGCAAAGCTGCCGGCGCATCTTTTTACTTCCTCCTCGCCTTCTACTATGATGCCGTCAAAGCCGTCGGCGTAGAGATCTTTAACATTTTCGCCGCACTCTATTTTTTTGAAAACATACAAGGTATCGTCTTTTCTGTAATTTGCCATTATTCTGCCGCCTCCAAAGCCTCTTTAAGGGTAAAAGCGCCCGTATACAGAGCCTTGCCGGTTATCACGCCGGCGCAGCCCGCATTTTTGAGCTTCCTTATATCTTCGGTGGAATTTACTCCGCCCGAACCTATGATATTGAGCCCGGTCGCTTTGATCAGGTTTCCTGTCTGCTCCACATTTGCGCCGCCCATCATACCGTCTCTTGAAATATCGGTATATATCACGGTATCAACGCCCTGATCTTTGATCCTGAGCGCAAGATCGACAGCTAATATGCCTCCGCTTTTTACCCATCCGCGTGTCATAACAATGCCGTCCTTTGCGTCTATGCCAACTGCAATACGACCGGGATAAAGCTTTGCAGCATCCTCTACCATCTGAGGATTTTCGACAGCAGCGGTTCCGATTATCACTCTTTCAACGCCCGCATCCATCCAGCGCTTTACATCGTTAAGAGTTCTTATTCCGCCGCCAAGCTCTATCGGGATGCTTAAAGTTTTTACGATCAGGGAAACCTGCTCTTTATTTACCGCGCCGCCTTCAAACGCTCCGTCAAGGTCGACCATGTGGAGCCATTTTGCTCCCGAGCTCTGCCATTTTTCCGCCATTTCAACGGGCAGACCGTAATCGGTCACATCGCCTGCCCTGCCCTGCAGAAGGCGCACGGCTCTGCCGTTTTTGATATCTATCGCGGGATAAACTATCATATCTTACCCTCTGCCTCCTAAAGCGTGCCCTTGCTGGAAGGGATGCCCTGCTGCCTTGGGTCAATGGATACAGCTTCCCTGAGCGCCCTTGATACAGCCTTGAACACGCCCTCGGTCATGTGATGAGCGTTCTTTCCCGTGCAGTTTATATGCAGCGTGACAAGCGCGTTCATTGCAAAAGCCCGCATGAATTCTTCGGTCATACAGGAATCGTAATCGCCTATTTTTTCCTGAGGATATTCCACATTATCGGCAAGATAACCCCTGCCGCTTATATCCACAGCCGCAAAAGCAAGCGCTTCGTCCATGGGCATATAACAGCTGCCGCATCTTTTGATGCCGTATTTATCGCCTATAGCCTCTAAAAAAAGCTTGCCCAAGACTATGCCGATATCTTCCACAGTGTGATGGCAGTCGACATAAAGATCGCCCGTACAGGAAAGGCTGATATCAAAAAGCCCGTGCTTGCAGAAAGCTGAGAGCATGTGATCAAAAAAGCCCACGCCGCTGCTGCCTTCAAAATCGCCCCTGCCGTCAAGATTCAACGACATGGTGATATCGGTCTCTTTTGTTGTGCGTGAAAGAGAAGCCGTGCGCATTATTTATTCTCCTCCTCTGCCTTTCTCCTGCGGATTGCGATGGACTCGGCATGCGCGCCAAGACCTTCCGCGTTTGCAAACGCCTCTATATAGGGCGCTGCCTCGATAAGAGCGCGCTTGGTATAATAAACAACGCTTGAACGCTTGATGAAATCATCAACGCCAAGGGGAGATGAGAACCTTGCCGTTCCCGAGGTGGGCAGCACATGGTTTTGACCCGAGAAGTAATCTCCCAAAGGCTCGGGGCTGTAATGACCAAGGAAAATGGAGCCCGCATGCTTTACATAGGGAAGCAAAGCATAGGGATCGTTTACGCAAAGCTCAAGATGCTCGGGAGCAAAAAGGTTTGCGCATTCCATTGCGTCCTCATAATTATCCACAACTATTATCGCGCCATAATCGGCAACGACCTTCTTAGCTATCTCGCTTCTTTCAAGCTTTGCCATCTGCTCATCAAGCGCTTTTGCGCATTTTTCGGCAACATCCATGCCCAGTACGGCCAGACACACTGCGCCGTTGGGGCCGTGCTCCGCCTGAGAGAGAAGATCGGCTGCGATAAAATCTGGATCTGCGGACTCATCTGCAACGACCATGATCTCGGAAGGACCGGCGATCATGTCGATACCGACGGTTCCGTATACCTCTCGCTTTGCGTTTGCGACAAAGATATTGCCCGGGCCTACGATCTTGTCCACGGGAGCGATGCTCTCGGTACCGTATGCAAGCGCGGCAACAGCCTGAGCGCCGCCGACTTTGTAGATCTCATCCGCACCCGCAAGATCGGCCGCAGCCAAAGTGAGCGGATATACCTTGCCGTCGCTCATGGGCGGGGTGACCATAACGATACGCTTTGAGCCTGCAACCTTTGCGGGGATAATGTTCATAAGCACCGAGGAAGGATAAGCCGCGATGCCGCCGGGAACATATACGCCCACGTTCTCTATGGGCAAAATCAGCTGACCCAGGGTGATATCGCCGTTATAGTCCATGAAGGAAAGCCTCTTCTGCTTTTCATGGAAGGCGGTGATATTGACTATTGCGCGCTCAATCGCGTCCATGAGCTTGGGATCGACCTTTTCAATGGCTTCGTCGATCTCCTGCCTGCTCACGCGCATATCGCTGACTTTAACCTTATCAAATTTTTCCGTATATTCAAGGACGGCTTTATCGCCACGTTTTCTTACGTCGGCGATTATCGCCTTAACGGAAGAGTTTACTGCATCATCGTTTATCTGGGTGCGGCTTTTGAGCTTCTCCGGGAGCTGTCCTGTGTACTTAAAAATATCGATCATTTCGGGTTTCCTTCCTTCAAAACGCTCTGTACATTGTTCACGAGCGTCTTTATCTCATCGGACTTGGTTTTCAGGCTGACCTGATTTACAACGAGCCTTGCCGATACTTGGCATACTTCTTCAAAAACATCCATGCCGTTGGCTCTGAGAGTTCCGCCGCTTTCCACGATATCGAGGATGACATCGGAAAGACCTACCAGCGGTCCCAGCTCGACCGAGCCGGAAAGCTTTACTATCTCAACATTTTCGCCTCGGGAATAATAAAACCTTTTGGCGATATTGGGATACTTGGTCGCAACGACCCTCACGGGCTTGCCCATATCCTCGACCTTGCCTGCTATGCAGAGCCTGCATTTGCCAAAACCGAGGTCGGCCATTTCGTACATCGGCAGGTTTTCCTCGAGCAGGGTATCCTTGCCCACAACGCCGATATCGGTGATGCCGTGATAAACATAGGTGGGAACATCGGTGGGTTTTACCAGAATAAACTGCCACTTTCCGTCATCGGAGGTGAACACGAGCTTTCTGGAGGACTGGTCAACGCAGGAACAGTCTACGCCCGCCTTTTCAAGGATAGCCATCGCTTTTTCGGCAAGCCTTCCCTTGGCAAGAGCTACTTTAACCAATCTCCTCACCGCCCTTTTCGCTTATTTTAATTATCCGCTTTGGTCTGTGCGCTTCTTTCATATCCAAAAGCGCGTTTTCATCGTGAACCATAATTACGGTCTCGCCCGCCTGTTTGAGCTCGTTTGCCTTTGCATAAGCCTTTGCGATGCTCTTATCGTCATAAAGCACAAATATCGGAGCGATGTCCTCCCCCGCCTCGTCGCCCTGACGCTCAAGCGCAAGCTGGAGCTGGTCGATGTTTACCGCAAAGCCGGTTGCAGGAGTATCCAAAAGATTATCGTATCTGCCGCCCGAGAGCAAAGGCTGACCCAGATAACCCGACATGCCCTTGAAAATTACGCCGGTATAGTAATTGATCTTATGCACCATGCCAAGGTCGATGCTGATATACTCGGAAAAACCCATATCGCAAAGAACATTGTAGATCGTTTCAAGCTCATCCAGAGATGCTGTGCTCAAAGGATCATCCGAGAGCCTTCTGGCCTTATCAAAAACCTCCTGACCGCCAAAGAGAATGGGCAGCTGCATGAGCTTATCTGCAAGCTCACTGCCGCCGCCAAGGCGCGAGAGCAGCAGCTGTATGCCAAGCATGTTCTTTTCTTCAACGTACTGCCTTATCTCCTCGGTATCATCCTCGTTCAGACCCGCGTTCTGCATGATACCCTTAAAGAAACCTACCTGACCTATTTCGACCAGAAAATCGCGCATGCCGCTTTCTTTAAGCGCAGTTATGGCAAGGGCTATCATTTCAATATCGCCTCTTATACCGCCCTGACCTATGAGCTCTGCGCCCGCCTGTCTGAACTGCCTGCGCGGACTGTTTGAGAAAACGTCCATGGTATAGCAAAGGCGTACTGGAAGCACGCTGTCCTTAAACTCGGTCTCGTACATTCTGGCTATCGGGATCGTGCAGTCCGGTCTTAAGGCAAGGACATTGCCCGCAGCATCAAAAGTCTTTATTATATCGGTATTTTCAATGCCGCCCCTGTCGCTTACAAAGCCGTCGAGGTACTCAAGCAAGGGCGTTTCCACCTTTTTATAGCCCGAAGACTCAAGGGTCCCCGCAACGGTATTTTCAAGCTTCAGCCTTCTGCTCAATTTATTTGGCAATATATCCTGACCGCCCTCGGGCAGCCTGAGATCGTGATCCATTCTAACCTCCAAAAAAGTTTAGCACTTTATCTTGCTAAATCGCTAACTCACTATAGCATAAATATGCATATCTGTCAACCTTATGCCATACGAATGTCCTTGCCCTCAAGGCGGATGACATAATTATCCTTGTTTACAAGCCTGCTCAGGAGACGTTCGGTATAGCGCTCGCCAAGCTCCGTCATACTCAGATTTGTGGTTATCATAAATGGCTTGCCCTTTCTTTCGCGCTCGCAAACAATGGCATAAAGGTATTCTATGGTGATATTTTCAAACATAGGTTCTGCGCCAAGATCGTCTATGGCAAGGAAATCCACGTTCATACAAAGCTCAAATTTATCCTCTGCATCGGGATCGTTTTTCCCGAAATATCGCTCGCGCATGATCTCGCCCAAACGGTATGAGCTTATAAACATTGCGGTATGCCCTTTTTCGATCAGCCTACGCGTGATGCATTCCTGAATATACGTTTTTCCAAGGCCGCTGTCGCCTAGAATGACCACGTTCTTCTTTTCGTTGTTCGGGAACTTTTCGCAGTAATCAAGCGCCCATTTTTTTGCTCTGCGCATGATATCGCGCTGCTTTACACCGCCCGCTGTTTCGGGGAAAATGTTTTCGTCATAGTTTTCAAAGCAATGCGAAGCGGGGATGTTCACGTCTTCGTCGGATATCATCATGAGGTTCAGCCGCTTTTTGAAGCATTCGCAATAGTGCTTTTCGGGCATTCCGACCATACCCGTATCCTCGCAGACTGAGCACTTGAACCTGGGCAGCAGATCTTCCTTGGTATATCCCGCATCCCTTAACTGACGCTCGGATTCGGCTTTGAGATCAAAGATCGCTTTTCTCGCCGCCTCAGGGTCTGTCTTCTGAAGCTCCAGTGCCTTGTGCAGAGTCCTTGCCATCTCGGCTTCAAAATTTGCGTAGATGGGAGCCTTCTGCGCTATTATCGCACGCCTGTTTTCTGCATCGGCAATGGCCTTATTTCTCTCTTTTGCATACTCGGACATGAGTGCATCTATCAAAGCGGTTTTATTCACGGCATATCCTCCCCAAAGGAATCAAAATCAGCAAGATTCGCCTCAAGATCCTTTTCTTCATATTCTCTTTGCTTATAATTCTGCGCCGCAACGGGCTTGGAAAGGCGCTTGCTTCTGTCATCGCTTACACCGCCGCCGGATGTGCTTCTTGCCGCAGATTTTTTCTCCCGCTGCTGTATATACTGAGAAAGAGTCCTTATATTGCTTTCCTTGGAGCGCTCTATGGTTCGTCTCAGATACACAAGGCGGTTGCCCCTTGCATACTTTTTCGCATCCCTTGCGGCTTCAAAAATAAGCTCGGGTTCGATACCGGCGCTCGTCCAGTCGATGTAGAGCCTGAAAAGCTCGTCGGTGTTCTCACCGCCTATCATGAGCTCTGCGCGGATCTGCTCGACCGGCTTTAAGTCAACATCCTTATACCTTATTATATCTCCCTGAGATATCAGCCCTTTATCGTAATACCCACGAACTATTTTGTCGAGATAGTCAAAGGTCGGTCTTTGTATTTTTGTCATCTCGCCGCAGAATAATTTCAGCACGTCCAAAGTATATCCCATGGCTTTCCATTTTGAAAAGAGCTCTTCTTCCGCTAGGGATGGCGCATCCTTTATAATGCCCATATGCCTCAGCAGCGCCTTTATATCGGCATATTCGCCGCCTGAATTGCGCAGATGGTGCCTTACAGCGTCGTCGGAAATGATTTTCTGCTCCGCAAGCTCCATTACCTTTTTCTTTATTGCATTTACGGTTGGCGGATTCTTTCCCTTTTTTGCCGCATCGTTTGCCATATCCTCAACTATCATCAAAAGAGCGGTATCCGTCATCCCGCTTTCATCCATAAGGTCATACATGATCCTGAAATTCACATCATGCTCAAACCTTGTGGGCAGCATGCGCATAAGGGCGTTGTTGAATGCAGCCATTGAATATATTGCGGGATCGTCACGCTCCTGCGGTTCGCTTTGAGTGAAACGCGCTCTCAGATTCACATAGGCAAAGCTGGGAGGGTTGTCGGAAAGCCTTACAACAAGCCCCTGTCTTTCCCAATAGGCAAAGGCTTTCAGCACTGTTTCTTCCTTCAGCCTGAGCACCTGAGCTATCCTGCCAAGGTCGCTGTCCTCGCGGCTGTAGCAAAGCCTGAGTCCGTAAAGATAGACCCTGACAAAATCGCCGTTGGCGTGGATCATATAATCCTCGATGAACAGATTGTCCACCGGGGTTATGTCAAACATCTGATATTGTGAGTCAAAGCTGCATACAGGCATAAAAACGCTCCTATCGCGCATAGGTTATCTATTTTATTTTATCACAATTCCCATCCAAATTCCACAAGTATATGATATAATATATACATATATCTTCAGGAGCGAAATTATGGATAATTTTGATATCATAGACAGAAAAATCTGCCCCAAATGCTTTGATACTCCCGAAAACAACGCGCTGTTTTTGAAAAATGCGGTCGAATACGCTTCCCTTTTGGATGAAGACCTTTGCGTTCCCAATGAAGAATACGAAAGAAGGCTGCTCATCTGCGAAAACTGCGAAAACCTGACAAAAGGTGTTTGCGTAAAATGCGGCTGCTTTATCATCGTGCGCGCCCGCAGGAAAAACAAGGGCTGTCCCATCGATAAATTTAAGACATACAAAGAAAAAGACGAGATCGATTGATCTCGTCTTTTATGTTTGAACTAAAACAGCTTTTTCAGGGCGCCCAGAGCACCGCCGATATCGGCAGCTGCAAGCTTAGCCTTGATGCCGTTTACCAGGGGCTGGAGCTTTTCATCGGGAAGATCGATGCCGACAAGTTTCTCAATGACCTTTACAGGTTCAGATTTGAACTGTTCCAGCATTTTGGGATCAGCTTTGATCTTATCGACTATTTCATCGATCTTTTCTTTGATATCGAACTTTTCAGCCATGATTTACTCCTTTTCAACAACGCCTTCTTTAGCGTTCTTACGGACGCTTTCAACGCCGTTCAAGCAGGATTCCTTCTGAACATAGCCTTCGGACACAGCGATGATCTGACCGTTGGTTGCCTTCAGACGGAAGCGGAATTCGCCCTTCTTATCGGTATAGACTTCGAACTTGGGATGCTTCTGAGCCTCGTAGCCCTCTACGGTCTGGTCTTCGAGGTTTGCAATGGGAGCATTTTTGATAACGCTTTCAACGCCGCCCATGCATGCTGCCTCGGAGTTATATACTTCGGAAGTAGCAATCACCTGACCGTTGGTTGCTTTAAGATCGAACTTGATACCGGATGCGGTGTTCCTAACTACAAATTTGCCCATTTATTTGGCCTGCCTTTCATATATTATTGATGTGATTCATCCTTCATATCAATATTTTACATCAAATCACAAGCCGCGTCAACAATTCCCCAAAACGGAATTAACGATACTTGGGCAGATAATCGCCGTGAGCCTCGATCAGATCGTCGCACATTGCAACGATGTCGTCGATGGAAAGCTCTGCTGCGGTGTGGGGATCGAGCATAGCGGCCTGATATATGGTATCACGCTTTAAGGTAACGGCTGCTTCGATGGTGAGCAGGTGGACGTTGATATGAGTCATATTCATCGCTGCGCACTGAGTGGGGATGCGTCCGACATAGGTGGGGTTGACGCCGCTGCCGTCTACCATGCAGGGGACCTCAACGCAGGCTTCCCTGGGCAGGTTTTCGATAAGGCCGTTGTTGATCACGTTGCCGCCGATCTTATAGGGAACGCCGGTGGTGATGCTCTCCATGATGCGGGAAGCATATTCATGGCTGCGTACATGGTCAAGAGAGGGATTTGCAATCAACTCATGCTTGCGCTTTTCCCAGTTTGCGATCTGGTTTATGCACCTTCTGGGATATTCATCAAGGGGAATATTGAACCTGTCGATCAGTTCGGGATAGCGGGACTTGATGAAGAAGGGGTTGTACTCAGCGTTATGCTCGCTGGACTCGGTGCAGTAATAGCCAAAACGCTTGAGGTATTCAAAGCGTACCATATCGGTGTGCTTTTCGTTGGCATTCTTCTCTGCGGCTCTTCTGCGAACCTCGGGCAGCAGGTCGTTGCCGTCCTTATCGTTGAGCTTTAAGAGCCAGCCCATGTGGTTGATGCCGGCGATGAGCTCGGTGCGGCCTTCAAGCTTGTCCTCCATGCCGAGGGACTTGAGCAGATGCTCGGAGCAGACCTGAACGGAATGGCAAAGACCAACGGTCTTGACGCCGGTGAATCTCTGCATAAAGCCGGAGAGGATGCTCATGGGGTTGGTGTAATTCAAAAACCATGCGTTGGGGCAGACTTCTTCCATATCACGGGCGAAATCGGCCAGAACGGGGATGGTACGAAGACCGCGCATGATGCCGCCGATGCCAAGGGTATCTGCAATGGTCTGCCTGAGACCGTACTTCTTGGGCACTTCAAAGTCGATAACCGTGCAGGGTTCGTAAAGACCTACCTGAATGGCGTTTACAACGAAATCGGCTCCGCGAAGGGCTTCCTTGCGGTTTTCAACGCCGAGGAACTTATCGATCCTGGTCTTTCCGCCGTTTACATTGTTGTTGATTGCCATAAGCATGGCATAGCTTTCTTCGAGCCTGTTTTCATCGATATCATAAAGACAGATGTGGAAATCGCGCAGAACTTCGCTGCACATGCAGTCGCCCAGAACGTTTTTTGCAAAAACGGAGCTTCCCGCACCCATGAATGTGATCTTAGACATAGGATTACCTCCATAAATGTATTTTCCTTGGATCGTAAATAAATTTTATCACGTAAAATCCGCAAATTGAATTGCATAAAGTAATATCGATATGTTATTATGTAACCGGAAGGGGGATGACTATGGCAGGAAATCTCAGCGTTTTGAACGGACATTTTTCCGATATAAATCCGGTCACCGCAGGCTGGGACAGCTGCGAGAGCGGGCATTCATGGGGCCCCGCCTGCAGGGATTATTATCTTTTGCATTTTGTAGTCTCCGGTACCGGGACCTTCCAGCGAGGTCAGAGCATTTACACCTTAAAGGGCGGCGACGTTTTTTTCGTGCGTCCCGGCGAGCTTGTGTATTATGAAGCATCCAAGGATGACCCGTGGAGCTATATCTGGGTCGGCTTTGCGGGCGATAAATGCGAGGAGCTGCTTTGCTCCACACCCCTTGGCGACAGCAAATGCACAGGGGAAATGCCCTATCTTCGCAGCACTTTTGAAAGGATAAAATCGTTTTCCAACGGCGGGCATATAAGCGAGCTTGCGCTTTGCGCTATGATATACGAAATGCTTGCCCTTATGCAGAAGCAAGCCAGCGCGCACGCAAAGGGCGATTATGTCGCAAGGACGGCAGACTTTATAAGAGCAAATTACGCAATGCCGATAACCATTGAATCCATTGCAAAAATGATCGGGCTTGACAGGCGATATCTTTGCAGGCTGTTTGCCATCGAAACAGGGCAAACTCCCAAAGAATTCCTGGTAAACACCCGCCTTGAGCGCGCTGCAATGTTTTTGAGCAGTCAGGATATCACTGTCAGCGAAGCCGCCTGCAGCGTCGGCTACACCGATGTTTTCAATTTTTCCAAGATGTTCAAGAAAAAATACGGCGTATCGCCTCAGCAGTATAAAAAGCTGAGCGCCGCCGATAAAAAGAATGATAAAACGGAGGTAATCTGAAAATGAAACTTTCTGTGTTTTCCGTTCTTCTGGGCAATATGTCTCTTGAAAAGGCAGCTCAGTATCTTCACAAGAGCGGCGTGCAGGCCATCGAGATCGGCTGCGGCGGTTTCCCCGGCAAGGCTCACTGCGACCCCGTGGAGCTTCTTGCAGATCCCAAAAAGATCGACGAGATGAAAAAAATCCTCGCCGATAACGAGCTTGAGATCGCTGCGCTTTCCACTCACGGCAACGCAGTTCATCCCAACAAAGATATCGCAAAGGCTTATCACGACGATTTCGTAAACGCAGTTCTTCTGGCCGAAAAGCTCGGCGTTGACCGCGTCGTTACCTTCTCCGGCTGCCCCGGCGACAGCGAGAACAGCAAATATCCCAACTGGGTCACCTGCCCCTGGCCCGATGACTTCCTGACCATCCTTGACTGGCAGTGGAACGAGGTCCTCATCCCCTATTGGCAGAAGACCGCCGCTTTTGCAGCAGATCACGGCATCAAGAAGATCGCATACGAAATGCATCCCGGCTTCTGCGTATACAATCCCGAAACCCTGCTCAAGCTCAGGAGCGCTGTAGGCAATATCGTCGGCGCAAACTTCGACCCCTCTCACCTGTTCTGGCAGGGCATCGATCCCGTTGCTGCTATTCGCTACCTCGGCGACGCCATTTACTACTTCCACGCAAAGGACACCAAGATCGACGAGATCAACACCGCAAAGAACGGCGTTCTTGATACCAAGCATTACGGCGACGAGATCAACCGCTCCTGGATCTTCCGCAGCGTAGGCTACGGTCACGATTATCAGCTCTGGAAGGATATGTTCACCGCCCTTAGAATGGTCGGCTATGACGACATGATCTCCATCGAGCATGAAGACAGTCTCATGACCCCCAACGAAGGTCTGCAGAAGGCCATCGCCTTCCTCAAAGAGACCATGATGTTCGAGGACAAGGGCGAAATGTGGTGGGCATAAGCGAATGAAATTTGCCCTTCTAACGTGTGAAGTACGCTAACTGCAATTAATAAAAAGAAACAGCCCAAGCGATATTCTCGCTTGGGCTGTTTTTTGCTTTCACATATCAAACGGTTTGAAATGAATCAAAATCTCCATCCCGCAGCTTTTACATTTGCCACGATTTTCGCCTTTTGTTCCTCGGTGAAGCGCTTCATGGGGAAGGTGGCGCTGCCTACTTCAAAGCCCATAGCTTCCAGAACGGCTTTGGTTGCGGGAATGGTGGGGCCTGAGGTCAGAAGGGCGTTTATGATATTGTCAGCTTCCCTCTGGGCTTTATTTGCAGCTTCCATATCGCCGCTCATGAACGCATCGTATACGGCACGGATATAACTAAGCTGGAAGTTATAAGTTGTGCCTATACCCCCGTCCGCGCCTGCAGAGAGACCCATGAGCAGCATTTCGTCGGGGCCGTTTATGATGTTCATCTCGCCGTGGGTGAGGTTTTTGAGCATCATCATCTGATAATAATCGGAGCTCGTCCACTTGATTGCGGTTATGTTGTCTATCTCAAACATCCTTGCAGCAAATTTTGCACTGATGGAGAAGTTGGCGGCGGGGCTGTAATAGATCATAACGGGGATATTAACGCTGTCTGCCAACGCTTTATAGTAATTGTAAACGTCATCCTCGTCGTATTTGAAGAAAATGGGCGCGGTGGAAGATATCGCATCGGCTCCCACAGATTCGGCGTGCTTTGCAAGATCCACAGCTGTAGAAAAATCGGTTGAAGCGACCTGAATGATTATTGGCTTTTTGTGATCGGCGATCCTTACAGCGTTTTCCGCCAGCACTTTGCGCTCATTGGGTCTTAAATTCAAGCCCTCGCCCGTTGCGCCGGCAACATAAAAGCCGTCTGCGCCGCCTTCGATAAGATAGTTCATCAATTTTTCAAGCACGGGCACGTTTATGGATTCATCGGCATTGAGCGGGGTAACAAGTGCGGGCATTATACCTTTGAATTTCATCATTTTTCAAAACTCCATTTCTGCTGATATATTTTGGCGGGCTCGCCTTCCTTATCCACCGCATAGAACACGGTGAGCAGGCTGCCGTCTATAAGCTCGATAGTTGAGGGATAGCCAAGGTCTCCGCCAACATGGTTTACATAGATATCATGACCTGTATCCCAGGTTCTGCCCTCATCAAAGCTGAACATCGCTTTTATACCGTAAGGACCTTTTCTGTAACCGTAAACCGATATAAGCACGCCCGAGCAATGGCGCATTATGTGCGCGGGAGCGCCGCCTTCCCTTTCAAGCAGCGGATAAGGCTTGCTCCAAGTTCTTCCGCCGTCGGTCGATTCACACTGATAGGTGGTAAATATCTGAGGCGCGGAATAAACTTGCGCGCGGATGTGGCAGATTATCCTGCCGTCATTTGTTTCAAAGGCGCAGGGTTCGCAGGAAAGCAGCCTTCTTCCATCAACATAAATGTTTTCTATCTGCCCAAGATACTCCATGGAACCGTCAAGGTTTACCCTGTAGGCTTTGATACAATCCGTATCCGGCTGAATTTCGTTCACGGGCGAAAAGGTACGCCCCACCCAAAGGATGGTACCGTCCTTCAGCTCGATCGGACCGTGCGGAGATGTTACCGGGCTTTTGTGCACCTCACCGAATGTCACGGCATTATCAAAGCTTATCCTGAACTGCGCGCCGATATCGCGCTCTTCCTCCTGCGTAGTTATCAGATCAAGATAGTTTTTCAGATAACCGTCGCCTTCTTTAACAAGATTTTTTTGGAAACCCAAAGTGTTATTAAAGGAGGTCACTATCGCGCCCGAATGCCCGAATGCCATTATTCCGCCGTCCCTGTCATCAAGCACAGTATCTATAACGGGAGCAGGGAGCGTATAAGTCTCTCCTTCATCCTCGCTTATTGAAAGCACCGTTTTCCCAAATGGGCAGATATGTTTTAGCCTGAAGCCCGAGGCGGCAACGGCTATCCTGCCGTTTTTCAGCCTGCAAACCGTAGGCCATGCAAAATAATTATGTCGGCTTAAAGGATTACTCATGATGACCTGAGGTTTACCCAACAAATTGATCTTCATTTTATTCTCCTTTTAATTTGTTTTTGCTGCTTACTATTATTATACTCATATCATCATCTTTTTTCAATCGGATATAATCAATTTCAGCATCATAAAAGGGCTCTGTAAAACAGAGCCCCATGATTCTGAAGCATTTTTTGTTTTTAAGCTTTTGCCTCCACAGGCTTTGCGGGTGCGGGATCGTCCTTGATGGCGGTCTTCCACTTACCGGAACGGAAGCGCTTGTAGAACAGGAGGGCACGCACGACGATATCTGCGCACATGAACATGCAGATGATATCAAGACCGAGCTGAATATTGTTCTGACCAAGACCGAATACTCTGATGCAAAGCACGGTACCGAGGATACGCACGAGCCAGTTGGAAACGGCTACGATGTACATGGTAACTCTGGTATCGCCTGCGCCTCTGAGCGCACCGGAGATGACGAACGCAGCCATCTGAATGGGCTGAGCGCAGGTCATGATCCTGACCATTCTGGTAGCGTACATAATTACATCGGCATCGGGCGTAAAGAAGGAAACTATGTGTTCGGCGCAGACAAACAGCACCACGCAGGTTATCGTAATAATTATCAACGCGTATTTTGTTATATCCATTGTGACCTTTTCGGCCTTATCGGACATTCTTGCGCCAAGGTACTGACCTACCATAGTGGTAGCTGCCATCTGCATGGAGAAAGCCGGCATCATAGCGATCTGTTCTGCAGTGCCGTGCAGGGTGTTGGAAGCGATCGCGATGGTACCCAGAGATGCTACGGTCGCGGAAATAAGGATACCGCCAAGGAGGTTGGAGATGCGCTCGAAAATCGCGGGAAGAGAGATATTCCAGACCTGCCTGAAAAGCTTCCAGTCGATCCTGAAATCATCCCTCAGGGATATCTGAGTCGCACCGGGACGCATGAATACCATGCAAAGCATGATTATGCCGCCGATGGTCATGGAGATCGCGGTGGCGGCTGCTGCGCCGCTTACTCCCCAGCCTGCGCCGGGCATGGTGATGCTCATACCAAGGATGTTCATCTGCCTTGTGGGGTTGATGAGGAAGAAGTTGCCGATTACGTTTACGACATTAACGCCAAGGTTTACGTACATGGGAGATTTGGTATCACCCGCGCCTCTGAAAACGGAGCCCAGAACCATGGTGCACATGGCAAAGGGTCGGCCGCATGCTACGATAAGGTTATAGCTTGCGCTGTAATCGAGGATATCGGGACCCGCGCCCATCCAGATCGGAATGACGCGATGCATTGCCGCATAGAGCGCGCAAAGCGGGATGCCGAGGACGACGATGAGCATTATCGCAAGCCTTGTGAGCTTTTTGGTAAGATTAAAATCGCCCGCGCCTATCGAACGCGCTATAAGGACGGTAACACCTGTACCAAGCGCAAGGACCGCGCCGGTAACAAGGAACATAGCCGGGTTGCAAAGGGAAACGGCAGCGGTCGCATATGCACCCAGACTGCCTACCATTGCGGTATCGGCGTAATTGACCAAGGTGGACATAATGTTTTCCACCAGTACAGGCCAGGCCAACAGGCAGATTATCTGAAACTGCGATTTGGTCGGGTCAAAAATGTCTACTCTGCTTTTTTTTGCCAAAATTCACACCTTCATCTTTTCTTCAGAATGAAACAATCATATCACATTTCGCAGGTTTAATAAACCCTTTTTATATAAACACAGCAAATTTGTGCACAATTCACAAAATTGTAGTTTTTTCACGTCAGGATGCATTTTTTACAGGTTTTCAAAAGCCGCTAAAAACGCTCCTTTCATTTGTCCCGAACTCAAATGCAAATAATACAAACAAAAAGCCCGAAGCATCGGGCTTTTTCTGTTTGAGGTTCATCTTAGAATATAGGGCGTATTGCTTTCGTCAAAGCCGATCACACTATAGCAGTACCAATTGGCGCTTGAGCACGACCGCGGGATCTTTGGAAAAATCACCATGCTTTGCATTGGTAAAAAGCATGTTTTTACTCCCCTAACCTATAAGCTCATCAATCATATTGCTGTAATATTCATTATCGTATTTCTTTACCACATAGCGATGGCTGCCTTTTTCATCCAAAGTGAAATGATTCTTTCCGGTTTCGGGTTCCACGAAGGCTTTTCCGTATACGCAGTCATAGCCCGCCCTTTCGGGATCGCCTATCAAAGCAAGCAGAGTCAGCATGGGATCCCACGAATGTCTTCCGTTCTTTGATCCGTGGTCACAAAAGGCATCATAGAGATGATCTCCCTCTTTAAGCTTTGAACCGCTGATCACGTTTATTCCCACTTCCCAGCCAAGGAAGGTAATGGGCACCGGGCATTTATTACATATCACATGCCCCGCAATCCTTGAGCGTTCATAGCAGTTGAAATTATATTCGCTGCCGCCGTCCTCGTCCCATTTGCCTGCCATCATCCATATATGCGCGACCTTCTCACGCATTAGCTCCATACCCGAAAGCGGCGATATGTCATCGGGCCCGCTTTCCATGAACGCCTGTATGTTCTGAGGAAAACCGACTTCTATAATGTCGACCTTGCCTTCGGCATTTGCGGTAAGATATCTGTAAAGGCGAACAGGGTTGCAGCTGTCTTCGTTTTTGTGATATCTTTTTGCGTGCCCGGCAAGCCTTTTCTGATATCTCGTTCTTTCTAAAACATCGCAAGCGTTTATATCAATCGCGATAGGGATATCAAAAAGGCCTTCTTTTTGCAGAAATCCGTCAACGGAAGCGAGCGAATACTCCATTGCCGCATCTATTCCGATACCAAGAAGATTGATCTCTCTTCTTTTATGCGCCCTTGAAATAATGCGCAGAGCGGCACAGTCGTCGCAGTCCGTCCACCAATCGGTACCGAAAATAAAATTTCTCATGATTATTCCCTGCCCGCCAGCAATACTTCTTTATTGGTACCGTAAAAAATATCGTCCCTGCCGCTCATCAGCTTTAAGAACTCGTCAAAAAGCTCCCATCTTTCGGGATAGATATCGAATTCGTATGCATGACCCCAGATATAGAATATCTGAGGCTCATCGGCTTTAAGCTCAAGAAACTTCTGCCCAAGCTCAAGCATCTTATCCCACTGGTTGTGATGGTCAACGCTGCCCTTGAACCTGAAAAGGTTATCCTGCAGGGAAAAACTCAGATTAGTCTCAAGCGCTCTTGCGTATTTTACGCCCGTGTTTTCCTTTATGATCTTTGCGACCCTGTCATCGTTGTTCTTTCCGCCGCAGGGATACGCCATTCCCACGACCTCGTACCCGCAAAGCTCGGATAAATTCAGCCTGTCCTGTTCGACCTGACGGATGATCTCCTTTTCATCATCGATAGCGGGAAGGAGCGGATGGGTAAGGGTATGCACAGCAACCTCATGGCCCGCGTAAATATGGCGTACATCCTCGGGCTTATTCTTTATGTGAGTTACGTTCACTCCGTTTCTTAAAAGCGCG
>SVHB01000044.1 GCA_015056005.1 Clostridiales bacterium | reverse complement strand
GACGATCTCAAGCACTATGCAGAGGCTTTCTGCCGCGAATACGGCATGATCGCAAACTTCAGAGAGGGCGTCCATTCCAGCGACTCCGCTCCCTTCTGCGATAAGGGCATCCCCGCTCTCGGTCTTTCCAGAGGCTCCAAGACCTGCGCCATCCATACCCGCAACGACGTTATCTTCCCCCTGTCCGCAGATCAGCTCAAGAAGGACGGCGATTTCGCTATCGCTTTCATCAGCCGCGTAGCCTCTTGTGCTATCCTGCCCGTTCCCACCGGCATGCCCGCAGCCGTGAAGGAAAAGATCGACGCATACTTTATGCGCAACAAGACCACCCTCAAGCAGGACGAGGAAAAATCAGCCAAATAAACTTCTTGCAAATAGCGAAGCATCCGCATAAACGGATGCTTCTTTTTTATCTTATGATCTTTTTGCCGTCTTCCAGAACGCAGGAATTATTAACCCGCTTTACAGCTATGGCGTTATCGTCGTTATACTTGAACAGCGAAAACTGCCGCTCATAGGGAAGAGTATCAAGATAATTGAACATGCGGTTTATTATCCGAAGCTCGTCCTCATCCTTGGTTTTTTCAGCAAACTCTATAACAAAGGCGCTGGTGTTGAAATCCTCGCTTATAATTTTTCTTACCAGATATACCCTTTTGATATGCTGTGCGCCCGCTTTGAGCATCTCGTCTAAGATATCATCCAGATACTCCCTGGGCAGCGGATCTTCAATGACCTCGTCGAACGCATTCAAAAAGCCCGCTTCCTCAAAGGAGAGCAGCTTCTCATCCATATCATCTGCTTTCTCCCTGCACCTTTGCAGCTCGTCCTCAAGTCCCATCATGGAGGCAAAGCCGGCAATGGCGTCAAACCCTTCGCCTGCGTAGTTCATGTTTAGATCGATAGCCTCATAAATGAGCGGGATACCCGAAACATCATAATCATGGATGAGCCTGAGCCCTTTTATATACCTGGCGTGCGCGGTGGCAGCGCGGTTTTGCTCGTTTGCTATCACATGGTCGCATATTTTCTCGGCTTCATCATATTTGAGCAGTGCCATGTATGCGCTTACTATATCGCGATAGGTATCGGGTCCAAGCTTTTTGCCCTCCCGTTCCCATTTTTGTATGGTCTCAAGGGGCATGAGGTAATTTAGTTTCCTCAAGCTCGCATATTCGCTTTCAATATTCTTGTATCCGTATTCATCCCACATTAAAAGCGCTTTTTCGCTTTCCCGACGGAATTCGCCCGAATCGTTTGGAAGCGAAATATCATATTCGTCTATCCCAAGCTCGTTTAGCCTGACCGACAGCATTGGTTCGTCTTCGATCAGCCTGATTTCCTTTGAGCGCAGCTCTTTCCATTTTTCACCGCGCTCTTTTAGTGCGATTTTGAAGGCCTCACATCGTCTTGATACACTGTTGCGACGCATGGTCTCCGGTTCATAGAACGGCTCGCTCATCCATTTTTCCGCTTCGTATTCAAAAAGTGCTTCGCAGGTCATCTTGCCTATCGCGTTTGCAAGCAGCTGAGCGTTTCCGATTTTGGCAGTCACCGAATCTGCATGCACAGCGCTTTTACCCACCTGAGAAAACACGTTTTCCCTGTATTCTTCAAGGAAGAGCTTCCACAAAGGCGAGAAGATCGCATCGGCAGACCTGATATATTTTACGTTTGCGCCCTTAAATATATATTCGGCAAGCGCGCCCATATCCGACTGCGCTTTTGAGTCCCTGAAAACTATCAGGGTATGCAGGATTATTTGAAAGAACTCATCCTCGGAAAGTATCTGCATGGGCACTGCGCCAAGGATCAGCCTGACTGCGCCGCCTTCAAGCCTTGCACCAGATGAACAGCCAACGCCCAGAGAGATGCGAATTCTTCCCCCGATCCCCAGAAGCTTTTTTGCCTTATCCGTCATTTTATAAAGATAGGGAAGATCCTTTTTCTTTATATCAAGCAGCCTGTTATCGCGCTCATGCCTGTTGGCAAGCCTTGCAAAGTATCCGTAAAAAAGATAGGAAGGGATAACAAGGAAAAGCCATCTGCCCGTGATGCCAAGGGTGAAAGAATAAGCGCAGAGCATCAGGAACACTATTATCATATACGCCTTTATGCATTTGACAAGCATTTTGACACGCTTTTCACCGTCATAGCCCGGCTCCTGTTCTATCCTTATAAAGCCGCCCGCCAAACCAAAAAAGAAGCAGACTGCGATCGCAATTATCAAAGCATTGTTTACTTTATACACAAGGCTTACAGCCGCAGCGCTTAAATATCCGCCGAAAACACCGCCTGCAAGCGCAAGCAGCAGCGCAAATGCGAAAGAAACCAAAAGCCTTGATATATGATCGTATTTTTTCCTTTTTTCCATCACATTTCTCCAAAAGATTCATACCGCGCCATTATATCATATTTTGCCGCTTCGGGCATTAAGATTTCTTGTTTATTTTTATTGATTTTTTCTGTAAACCTATTGCATATTATAAACAAACGGTGTATAATCATACACAACAAGGAGGCTGTATCCTATGAAGCAATATATTTTTGATCATTATTATGTTTATGAAGAGCTGACTGCGGTTCTTAAAGAACTTGCAGCGGACTATCCCGAGCTTATCAAGGTATCTTCCATCTGCACTACTCAGGATAACCATGAAGTATGGGCAGCTGAGATCACCAACTCCAAGACCGGCGATGTATTTTCTAAGCCCGCCTATTATGTTGACGGCAACCATCACGCAGGTGAGGTCACCGGCTCCATGGCAGCGCTTCACCTTATCGTGACCCTGGTTCAGGGCTACGGCAATAAGGATTCCATCACCCAGCTGCTTGATTCCAGTGCGGTTTATGTTATCCCCCGCATCAGCCCCGACGGCGCGGAAGTATTCCTCACTTCCTACCATCAGCTCAGATCCGTCAATCGCCCCTATCCCTTTGAGAAGCGCGCTCCCGGCCTGCATCCTCAGGACATGGACGGCGACGGCGTTATCCGCATGATGCGTATCGAGGATCCCAACGGTGTCTGGAAGGCAATGGATAAGGATCCCAGAGTTATGGTAAAGCGCGCCCCCGGCGATTTCGGCGGCAAGTACTATAACGTATACCCCGAAGGCGAAATCGTGGATTACGACGGAGTGCACATCCAGCCCGCTGAAGGCAAATGGAACCTTGACTTTAACAGAAACTATCCTCTTGGCTGGTTCCCCGAGCATCGTCAGCCCGGCGCAGGCAAGTATCCCCTTTCCAACCCCGAAAACAAGGCTGTTGCCGATTTTGTTCTGGCTCATCCCAATATCTGCTGCGCGGTCACCTATCACACCAGCGGCGGCTGCTACATCTATCCTCCGGGAACCGAGCCCTCCAAGAACGCCGATCAGCGCGATATGCGCATGTTCAAGGAGATCGGCGCTATGGCGACCGAAGACACCGGCTACGGCTGCTTCAACATCTTCGATGCATTCCTGACCGATACCGTCAACTATTCTTCCGGCGCATTTGATGACTGGATGTATCAGGCGCAGGGCATCCCCACCTACACCGCAGAGCTTTGGGATGTGCTCAACCGCGCAGGCGTTCCCGACGTTTATCCCCGCACCGAGCCCATCACCGACGCAGCTGCCGCCGAGAGGATGTACAAGGTATACAAGTGGGTCGATGAAAACGTCAAGAACAACAAGGCCGTTCCGATCCTTGACTGGACCGAATTCGATCATCCCCAGCTTGGCAAGATCGAGATCGGCGGTCTGGACTTCAAGTTCAACTGGCAGAACTGCCCCATCGGTTTCCTTGAGCAGGAAGTTGAAAAGAACACCAACTTCTGCCTTAGGATGGCCGCTACCCTGCCCAAGCTCTCCATCGACTGCATGAAGGCAGAATCTCAGGCAGACGGTATCTATAAGATCACCGCTCTTGTACGCAACGCAGGCTATCTGCCCACCTTCGTTTGCAACGAAGCCAAGAAGATCAAGGTCGACAAGGCTGTTATCGCTTCCCTTTGCGTTGACGGCGAGGTCATCATGGGCGAAAAATGCGGCTCCATCGGTCATCTTGAAGGCTTCAGCGGCGTAAATTCCGCATACACCTACAACATGATCGCAACCTCCAAGCATGATCCTTTTGTTAAGGAGCTCACTTGGGTCGTTAAGGCAAACGCAGGCGCTGAGCTTACTCTCACCGTCGGCAACGCCAAGAGCGGTACCGCAAAGAAGACCATCACCCTGTAATAAACCACCCGGCTGCTGCAGTTTTTTCTGCAGCAGCTTTTTTATGCACTTGTTTGACAGAGAGTTTCATTTGCGTTATCATTTCTATAGAATTTAGTTTAGGAGATAAACCTATGCCGGACAAATACGATCATATCTTCAGCCCCGAAAGAAGGCTTGCCAGAAGATTCGATACTCCTTATCGCAGCCGTATGCTGACCGACAGAGTCTACGAGGAAGACCTGATCGAAAAGGACGAAAGACCAAAAGCATATCAAGAATTCTCAGAAAGAATGCGCAGATTCTATCCCGAAAAAAGCATTTATAACATATATTTCGGCGAGCTCCACGGTCACAGCTTTCTTTCTGACGGAAATCCCTCGCCCGATGATTATTATGTGAGCATACGCGACAGGGCTAAGCTCGATTTTGCGGCGCTCACCGATCACACTCACGGTGGAATAGGTGGGCAAACGCTTTATACCCACAAAGGCGAGCTGCTTCGCAAAGCGGCTCAAAAGTACAACGAACCCGGCAAATTCTCCACACTGTTCGGTTATGAAATAGAGGCGTATCCGTATTATAACAACGCTGTTATATATCACCGCGACCATTTTGGAGAGATCTTCCGTTCCAAAGTCGACGGTGATATCACAAAAGAAGAGCTGAAAGAGCTTTTGTCCAAGGACGACAGGCTTGTAATACCTCACGATACCTACGATATCAATTCGGGGGCCGATCTTGCTTTTATCGATCCTCAGCTGTTTACTCCGCTGATCGAGGTCTATTCAAGAGGCGACAGCGCAGAATACTTTGATAATCCTCAAAACATAAAGGGCATGTGCCGCGGGGGCAGTTGGCAGGATGCGCTCGGGCGCGGAGCAAAAATGGGCTGCATTGCCGCATCTGACGATCATAATCTTCAAAACGGCATCACCGTTGACGGAATCGATACCATCGACAAATACCCCGGGATAACAGGCGTTCTCTGCGAGGAAAACACCCCCGGTGCAATATTTGACGCCTTAAAAGCCCGCCGCTGCTACGGCTTTACAGGCGGCCGGATGTGGATAGATTTCAGGATCAACTCTCATTATATGGGCGAGGAATTTACAGACACAGGTGACCGATATATCTATTGCAATGTCAAAGCCGATGCGCCCATTGAGCGCATAACGCTTGTCAAAAACTGCGAGGATTATCTGTACAATGCAAAGCCGGAGCAGATGTTTATCGACTACGCGAAAGAAAAAAGCTGCGATTGCTACTACCTTAGAGTACTGCTAAAGGACGGTCGCTGCGGCTGGACAAGTCCCATATGGGTAAATCAGGCATAATAAAAGGCTGCAGCTGCAGCCTTTTTCAGTTCAGATATTCGAGTATCTCCAAGGCATTGTCGTCGGGTTTGACCTTTTTGTATACCTTTTCGATCACGCCTTCTTCGTTTATTATGTATGTCGTCCTGACTACGCCCATTGAAACCTTGCCGTAGAGCTTCTTTTCCTGCCAAACATCGTAAGCCTTTATAGCTTCAAGCTCAGGATCGGAGAGCAATATAAACGGCAGTTCATATTTTTCGGCAAATTTCAAATGCGAGGAAACGCTGTCTTTGCTGATGCCTATCACGATCACATTCTTTTCACTAAATGCTCCATGGTTCCGGGCAAATGCACACGCCTGCCGCGTGCAGCCCGGCGTATTGTCCTTGGGATAGAAATAAAGCACTACCTTTTTGCCCAGATAGTCTTTCAAGCTTACTTTTTCACCGTTTTTATCCAAAAGGGTAAAATCCGGAGCTTTTACACCAATTTCAAGCATAAGCTCATCTCCTTATCGTTTTTGCGGTGCGCTGTAGTTTTCAGCAGCATAAAGATACTGTTTTTCAAATTCTTTTATCGCCTGTCTGCTGATTTTTCTAAACGGCAGCAGCATATCAAAAGCATGAAATCCGGTCCTGTATACATCGACCGAGGCTTCAACGCCCGCCTTTTTCAATCTTTCTATAAAATCTATGGTTTCACAGTAAAAAGGTTCTTTATCGCCTACAAATGTGTACGCAGGCGGCAGTCCCGAAAGATCCTCTCTCCTTGCAGGAACTGCATAGGCTGGGATATTTTCATCGGGAACGTTTCTCAAATACAGCTTCCATGCAGCATGATTTCGCTTTGTGTTCCACGAGATACCGTGATTATTCCTTGAAGAATCGGTATCGAGGTTATCTATCATGGGATACAGCGGCATTTGGAACGCAATATTTATATCGCCTTTATCAAGTGCATACATGGAAAGAGCCAAAGTCAGCCCGCCGCCCGCGCTTTCGCCGCCTATCATAAGCTTTGAATCATTTACGCCAAGGGACAATGCGTTCTCCTTCAAAAACTTCAAAGCGGCATAGCAATCACAAAGCGCCGCAGGATACGGCGCCTTGCCCGCCAGACGATACTGTGGCGTTACGACCACCGCGCCGTATTTTTTCACAAGATCTATCGCTCTTGACATGTATATCATCTCTGCCATTCCAACGGCATATCCGCCGCCGTGGATCCAGAGTATTCCGCAGGTCTTCTTTACCGGCTTTGCGCTTTTGGTCGGCTTAAGTATTATGATCTCCAGCTCCTGCCCATCGCATACGATATTTGTTTTTTGTACTGTATAAGCTTTTCTCATAATATCAAATCGGGACGGCAAAACGCCGTCCCTGGTTTTATACCTCAGTATATCCCTTTATAACCTTAAGAGTATTTAGAACACCATCGATATGGCTGCGCTCATAGCCGTGGCTTGCATAAACACCGGCACCTATGAGACCGTGGCGGATATCGTAACCCGCTCTGAGAGTTGCTTCAACATCGGAGCCGTAATGAGGATAAATATCCACCGCATATTGGGCGCCTTCCTTCTTGGCAGCGTTTATGAGCTTGGTCACAACATTATAGCTGTAAGGACCGCCGGAATCCTTGGCGCAGATGGAAACGGTCTTTTCGGTGCAGGAAAGCCCGTCGCCTACGCAGCCCATATCAACGCTGATCGCCTCGGTCACGCCCTGAGGTACGGATGCCGAGCCGCCGTGACCCACTTCTTCATATACAGTCACATGGACATAAACGCGCCTTTTTGGGGTGATGTTATTGTCCTTGAGATATTTTGCATAGCCCATGAGTATACCCACGGACAGCTTGTCATCAAGGAAACGGCTCTTGATATAGCCTTTTTCGGTCACAACGCTCCTTGGGTCAAAGCAGACGATATCGCCGACTTCGATGCCCAGCGCTCTGGTCTCTCCGGCGTTCTTTACATCCTCATCGAGCACAACCTCCATATTGGCAAAGGTGCGCTTGGTATCGCCGTAGGCAGAGTTTACATGCACGGACGCATTAGCAAGCTGCAAAGTGCCCTCATATACCCTTCCGTCACGGGTATAAACGCGCACGTTTTCGGCTTCTGCGTTTTCAGCGCGCATACCGCCAAGATTTGTGACCTTGGGCCTGCCGTTGCCCTTGATATCGGTTATCATAGCACCAAGGGTATCGCAATGGGCTTCAAGGAAAAGACCGTCTTCCATATCTTCGCCGCCAAGATCCACCAGCACGCCGCCTTTGCGGGTAAGCTTTGCATCAAAGCCAAGGGACAAAAATTCGTCCAATACCCACCCCGCAGCCTTATCGGTATAACCGGAAGGGCTGTCGATGGAAAGCAGCTTCATGGTCTGATCGACCGCAAACTGAGCATATTTTCTATCCATGATATCATCTCCAAGAAATTATTGTATTTATTATACAACACATAAAGGCAATTTACCATAAAAAAATTCCTTCACCCACAGGATGAAGGAATATGATTATTATACCCTGCCCTGCACTCTTCTGAGCCAGCGGCCGCTCTTGTAATAGATAATAAACGCGGCAGAAGCAAGCGCCCATGTTACCGGATAGCTTATTACAACAGGATAGAAGGAGGGCGTGACTGTATAAGCCACGAGTATCCAGACGATCCTTGTTACGCAAACGCCAACACAGGTGATAAGCATGGGAACCAGTGTTTCGCCTACACCGCGCATGGTGCCCGACAATATCTCTACCGGTACATACAGCGAATAGAAGGGACCGATGAGCCAGAGCATCTGCATGCCGACCGAAAGCACGGCTTCATCAGCACCAAATATTCTGTACAGACTCTTTCCGAACACCATTACGATAACGGAGAATATCATGGTAAAGGCAAGCGTCATACCTCCGGTGACCCAGATGGATCTCTTTACCCTGTCCATCTTGCCCGCGCCAAAGTTCTGTCCTACAAAGGTGGTGATTGAAATGCCGAATGCGCCCATGATAAGCCAGTTAAAGCCGTCGACCTTGCCAAGCACAGTCCATGCGGCAACGGTATCAGAGCCATAGAGGTTTATCCTTGACTGGATGAACACGTTTGAGATCGAATACATGAGCGACTGCAGACCCGCGGGAAGACCGATCCTGAGTATGCTTGCAGTTTCCGCAGCATGAAAACGTATCTTTTTGGGTGTAAGCTTATACGAATCCTTGGTCTTAATGAGCCTTATGGTCACCAGCACGGCGCTTACGCATTGAGAGAGAGTTGTCGCAATAGCTACCCCGGCAACGCCCATATTGAAAAACAGCACAAGCACAAGGTCGAGTACAATGTTTACAAGGCAGCAGACGATGAGGTATACCATCGGCCTTTTGGAATCGCCGACGGCGCGAAGGATGCCCGATCCGATATTATATACAAGCGCCGGGATAATGCCCGCAAAGTATATGCGCATATATGTGGTGGAATCAGCAATCAGCTCTTCGGGCTGGTTGAGTAGCCTGAGCGTATTGGGCACAAAAAGAATACCCACCACCATGAGCACCGCGCCAACGCAAAGGGCAAGCGCTGCAGTGGTATGTACAACTTTGCTTATGCCTTCCTTATCATCTGCGCCGTAATGCTGAGCTATAGCTACCGTCGCGCCCGACGATATGCCCACAAAAAAACCGACGATAAGGTTTATGACAGTACCTGTCAGACCCCCGACGGAAGCAAGGGCGTTCATGCCCACAAAATTTCCCACCACCAGCGCATCCACGGTGTTGTACATCTGCTGAAAGAAAGTGCCCAGTGCAACCGGGATGAAGAACAGAAGTATCTGTTTCCAGATAACGCCCTGGGTTATGGCATTGCGCACAGTTTTTTCCTGCAATTCGACGACCTCCAAAAAATCCCAATGATAGCATTCAATTCTATCATAGGGATTAAAAAAGGTCAACACATCATATTGCTTTTTACGCGTTCAAGATCGCCATAAACTCATCGCCCGTGATAGTTTCCTGCTCATAAAGCGCGCGAGCCAGAATATCGAGCTTTCTTTTATTTTGGATAAGAATATCTTTCGCTTTGTCATACTGAGCTTTAACAAGCTTTACCACCTGACGATCAAGCTGGGTCTGAGTTTCGGATGAGCAGGCAAGAGAAGCATCTGAGCCAAGATACTGATTGGTCACGGTTTCAAAAGCGACCATGCCGAATTCGTCGCTCATGCCGTATCTGGCTATCATCGCCCTTGCAAGCTTCGTAGCCTGCTCAATGTCGTTTGAAGCCCCCGTTGTCATAGTGCCAGTTGCTATTTCCTCTGCAGCTCTGCCGCCTGTCAGCGTAGCTATCCGCTCTTCAAGCTCATCTTTGCTCAAAAGATATTTGTTGCCTTCCTCGACCTGCATGGTATAGCCCAAAGCACCCGATGTTCTTGGTACAATGGTGATTTTCTGAACGGGTGCGGAATTGGTCTGCATTGCAGCAACTAAAGCATGTCCTATTTCGTGATATGCCACGATCATCTTTTCCTTGTCTGTAAGTATTGCGTTCTTTTTCTGATAGCCTGCAATTACTACCTCAACGCTTTCTTCCAGGTCTGATTGATTTGCTGATGTCCTACCTTGACGCACCGCGCGAAGGGCTGCTTCATTAACTATATTTGCAAGTTCGGCGCCTGATGCACCCGATGCCATTCTTGCAATTCTGTGAAAGTCAACATCATCGTCGATCTTTATCTTCTTTGCGTGTACTTTGAGTATATCCTCCCTGCCCTGAAGATCGGGGAGTTCAACAGGAACACGCCTGTCAAACCTGCCCGGACGGGTGAGCGCGGGGTCAAGCACCTCAGGACGGTTTGTGGCTGCAAGGATTATAACTCCTGTATTGCCTTCAAAACCATCCATTTCCGTGAGCAGCTGGTTCAGGGTCTGTTCACGCTCATCATTTCCTCCGATCCTTCCGTCGCGCTTTTGCCCGATAGCATCTATCTCATCGATAAAGACTATACATGGCGCTTTTTCCTTTGCCTGCTTAAAGAGGTCCCTTATCTTGGATGCGCCCATACCTACGAACATCTCTACAAATTCTGAACCCGACATAGAAAAAAACGGAACATTTGCTTCGCCCGCAACCGCCTTTGCAAGCATAGTCTTGCCCGTACCGGGAGGGCCTACAAGCAGAAGACCTTTTGGCATTGATGCACCTATTTCCTGATATTTCTTAGGGTTATGCAGATAATCCACTATCTCGCTCAAGTTTTCTTTTGCCTCGTCCTCGCCCGCTACATCCGAGAATTTGATTCCGTTAGAGGATTGAACATAAACCCTTGCGTTGCTTTTGCCCATATTGAACATCATCGAATTAGGGCCGCCTGCTTTATCCATCATCTTTTTTGACATAAACTGTCCCAAAGCGATGAAGATCACTATGGGCAGCACCCATGATAGCAGCATTGCAAGAATTGGTGAAGTTTCCTCCACGATCTCTCCACCAAACTGAGCACCTGACTCTTTCAGCCTTTGTGTGAGCTCAGGGTCGTTCATAATACCGGTTCTGTATATCTGTTTGTTTTCGATATCGGTAAACAGTATCTGATTATCCTGCACTTCCACAAGACCTATCTGTCTGTTTTCGGTCATCTCCATAAAGGTGCCGTAATCAACCTCTTTGACCCTGTTGCCGTCAAAGAGCGGCATAATAACAAGATTAAAAGCAAGGATTATACCTATAACTATTGCATAATAGAATATTAGCGGTTTTTTGGGTTTTTTGACTTCGTTCATTCTGTTCCCTCCTTGAAAATATCTAACCGCTCATATTTTACGCAAAAATGAATTCATCATGTGTTGAATATGAATTTAGCTGTATTCACAATTTTGTTACAAGCAGCGCCCAAATCACCCGGTCGATAATTTAAGTTAGTTTTTTATTAAATACAGCTTTTACGCGATACCAAAGTATGGTATTATATGGTGAACACACTTTAGGAGAGAGCCATGCAGGAAGCGATCAAACACTTTAAAAAGACAAAATATTCATGCTACTACATGTACCTTGCGGTGTCATCGGTATACAGCCTGCCGCCGCTTTTGTTCATGATATTCAGGGACATGTACAACGTATCCTACACCCTTTTGGGCACGCTGGTTGTCATCAATTTCTGCACTCAGCTTGGTGTGGATCTCGTGTTCTCTTTCTTCACCAAGTATTTCAACATCCATAAAACCATCCGTGCGATGCCGCTGATAACAGCCGCAGGTCTTTTGATATACGCCATAACCCCCTCGCTTTTCCCGCAGCACGCATATCTCGGGCTTGCGATAGGCACGTTCATCTTTTCGGTCGCCGCGGGTCTGAACGAAGTTCTTGTAAGCCCCCTTGTGGCTGCGCTGCCCTCAGAGAACCCGGACAGGGATATGAGCATGCTCCACTCGCTCTACGCATGGGGCGTAATGACAGTTGTGCTCGTAAGCACTGCGTTTTTGAAGATATTCGGCAACCATAACTGGATGTATCTGACCGTTTTCTGGGCTGTGCTCCCCATTATCGCATCCATAATCTTCCATATCGTGCCTCTGCCCGATATGGATATGACACACTCCCCCGAAAACAAGGGCACATCTTCCAAAAGAGCATTCGGGCTTACCCTCTGCACGCTTTGCATATTCCTTGGCAGCGCCGCCGAAAACGCTATGACCAACTGGATCTCCGTTTATATCGAAAGCGCTCTGCATATCCCCAAGGCGCTGGGCGATATACTCGGTCTTGCACTTTTTGCGATACTTCTGGGTCTTGTGCGAGTGGCATACGCAAAATACGGCAAAAACATTTCCAAAGTGCTGCTTTACAGCATGATAGGCGCAGTTGTTTGCTATCTTATCGCATCGTTCTCCCCCGCTCCCATCGTTTCCATGGTCGCCTGCGTATTCACCGGTCTTTGCACTTCGATGCTCTGGCCCGGCACCCTTATCCTTATGGAAGAAAAATTCCCCGCGCCCGGTATCGCAGCCTATGCGCTTATGGCAGCGGGCGGTGACCTTGGCGCATCGGTCGCACCTCAGATGCTCGGCGCCATAGTCGACAGCGTATCCATAAGTCAGTGGGGCATAAAATATGCAGCAATGCTCTTAATCTCCCCCGAGCAATTCGGCATGAAATTCGGCATGCTGATAGCCGCGATCTTCCCATTGCTCGGTACCTTCCTGCTCGTTTACATGATAAGATATTTCAAAAAACAAAAAGCATAAGAACAAATAAACAGCCGCAGCGCTTGCTGCGGCTTGTTTTTATCCGTAGAGTTTATTGAAACGGTCATATATTTTCTTTGCCGTTTCCGCCATTTTATCGGGATCCACCTTCATCACTTTTCTGTCGTAGGTCAAAAGCCCGTTGGTCTCGTCTTCAACATCGCTGACCTGAGTGAGCACTGCGGCGTTCAATCCGATATCTATAGCCGGCAGCACCTGCTTTTCGTACAGCTCTATCAAGCCGCGCTCCAAAGATTCTGCGCTGTCAAAACTCTTGTAGCCGTAATTATCGTCGGGATTTGCGCTGTGATCGGGCACTTTATACGAATAACCGCCGAATTCAGACAGCACAAGCGGGCGCTTGCCGTCATTTTTGAGCTTGATCGGCTTAAAGTAAATATGCTCGCTTTTTGCATCGCTGAGCTTTTCTGAAAACCAACCCGAGGTGGTATCGTATATTCTTGTATCATCATGTTCTTTGAGCTTTCTGTAATAGGAATCGGCGTCGTGCTGACCCCAGCCTTCGTTAAAGATGGTGTAGTAAACGACCGACGGATGGTTGTACAGCGCATCGATTATACCCTTTGAAGTGTATTCAAATTCCCTTGCGCATTTATCGCTTACCCTGTGGGTAACGCCTTTTTTTAGGCCTATCGTGGGCAGCGCGGTATCGATGAGGAATGAATACTTCCCGTTGTTTATCATGTCCTGGAACACGAGCATGCCCAGTTTATCGCAGTAATAATAGAATATATCCGGTTCAAGCTTGATATGCTTTCTGAGCATATTGAAGCCGCAGGCTTTCATTTTCAGGATATCATCCTCGAACCCGGATTCAGCTGCGGGCAGAAAGATTCCGTCGGAATAATAGCCCTGATCCAAAAGCCCGTTAAAGAACATCGGCTTTCCGTTCAGGCACATCATGTTTTTGCCGTTTATGTTCTCTATCCCAACGGTTCTGAGCCCGAAATAGGACTTCACTTCGTCGCCGCCCGATCTTACGGAAAACTCATAAAGCTTGGGATTTTCGGGCGACCAGAGTATGGGATCTGCAGCTTCCAGCCTGAAAAGGTTCCCCGAGAAACGGTATTCCCTGCCCTCAAAAGAAATGATCTTTTCATTCCCGCCGCCGAAAACGCTTATATCAGCGCCGCGAAGATCGGTCTTGATTCTAATGCTTTTTATGTAGTCTTCAACAACGCTTTCTATCCACACGCTTTGCCATATTCCCGATATCTTGGTATACCACATTCCGCCCGGGTTTGCAGTCTGCTTGCCATAGGGCAGATCGGTATCCATATTATCCACGGCTTCTATGCGGATAAGGTTTTCGCCCTCACGTGCCGTATCTGTTATATCAAATGTGAAAGGCAGATATCCGCCGACATGCTCGCCTGCGAATTTGCCGTTTACAAACACCCTGGCGCACTGATCGCAAGCGCCTATGTGAATCAGGATTTTGTCCTTGATAAAGGCATTTTTGAGCTCAAATCTGCGCTCATATACAAGAATATCGTTCCTTTTTATCTCTTTTTGTACCCCGGATATCCTGCTTTCTGGAACAAAGGGAACGGTTATCGTGCCTTCATACGTGCATATACCGCCGCTCATCACGGAAAAATCCCATTTGCCGTTCAGATTCAGATAGGAATCGCGCACCATCTGCGGTCTGGGATACTGAAAAAAAGGGATACCGTCTTTTTCAAGAGCCTTTTCATATTCGGTTTCAAGATGTACTATCCTGCGCTGCTTTTTCATATCGCTGCTCCAATAATCTGCTTTCTTCTTTTCCAGTATATCAGAAAACCACGATTTCGCCAAGTCCATGATTTTCACATTTGATGTAAACCGTATACTTCCGTATTATTTATTCACGTATTGGTTTTTCTGCCGGCTGCAGAACACCTTTCTGTTTTTGCGACTCTTTTCGCTTTTATGTTCATATTGCACATTATTATCTTAATTTGCGCCTTACGTTTGTGCAAATTTAACATTGACTTTGAGTTCTTGCAGGTGTATACTTGCGGCATAAATTAACCGATCATCGAAGAAAGGAGAATTATTATGCAGAACTACAACATCAATAATGTATATGCAAATATCAACTCCTTTTTCGGCTTTATGAAGGTCCGCTATGCGGGCCATGTTGTCATACATAAAGTCGGATGATTCAGAGCTGATTTTCTGCAATTTCGTATTTTTGCGGCCCTGTCTCTACGGCAGGGTCGTTTTTTTGTACAAAAAAATCAGTGCAATGCACGGTTTTTATATTCACTTACAACCTTTATGAAAAGGAGAAACCAAAATGAAAAAGAATCTGCTCACTATCGCTCTTGCGCTCATTATGGCGCTTGCACTCACTGCCTGCTCAAGCACTCCCGCAGACAGCACTTCCTCTGTTTCATCCGCTGCATCCGATACATACACGGTCGGTATTGTACAGCTCATGCAGCATGTTGCTCTTGATCAGGCTACTCAGGGCTTCCAGGATGCTCTTAAAGATAAGCTGGGCGATAAGGTCACCTTTGATGTTCAGATGGCAGGCGGCGAGGCTACCAACTGCACTCCCATCGTTACCAAGTTCATCACCAGCGGCGTTGACCTGATCATGGCAAATGCAACTCCCGCTGTTATTGCTGCTAAGGAAGCAACCTCCACCATCCCGATCGTAGGCACCTCCGTAACCGACTATGTAGCAGAAGAAGCCGCTATCGTTGAATCCAACGACGTCCCCGGCGGCAATGTCACCGGCTATTCCGATCTTTCCGACATCGCCGCTCATGTTGAGCTTGCCGGAAAGCTTTGCCCCGATGTAAAAACCGTTGCGATCATCTATTGCTCCGCAGAACCCAATTCCGTTATCCAGGGCAATCAGGCAGAAGAACTCTTCCAGAACGCAGGCTATGAAACCGTTACCCTCACCGCCAGCGATATCACCACCCTTTCCGGCGTAGTCTCCTCCGCATGCGAAAAGGCAGGTCTTATCTACATCCCCACCGATAACCTCTTCGCAGAAAATATGGAAGCTGTAAAGAACATCGCAGTCCCCGCTAAGGTTCCGGTCATCTGCGGTGAAGGCGGCATGGTAAATGCAGGCGGTACCGCAAGCGTTGCCATCGATTACTACACCCTTGGCTACCGTGCAGGCGAAATGGCTTACTCCATCCTTGCTGAAGGCGCAGATCCCGCGACCACTCCCATCGGTTTCATGACCGCAGAAGATATGGAGCTTGTCATCAATCAGGAAAATGCCGACGCCATCGGCCTTGTGATCCCCGAGGATCTTAAGTAGTCATTTAATCCGCAGCAAAGCCGCGGCGCGATAATTTCGCCGCGGCTTAGGTCAAATATAATGCAGTTAGGCAGAACGGAGAACATATAATGGACTTGCTTGCTTCCCTTTTACGAATGATGCCCGATGCGATCGCGCAGGGACTGATCTGGGGCATAATGGCCCTTGGCGTATACATCACCTATAAGGTACTGGATTATTCGGACCTGACCGTTGACGGTTCCATATGCACAGGCGGCGCTGTTGCGGCTCTGCTCATCTTGAACGGCGTTCCTATGGTATTTGCAATGCTTGCAGCGTTCGTCGCAGGCGCGCTTGCAGGACTCATCACCGCACTTTTGCACACAAAAATGGGCATTCCTCCCATTCTCTCAGGTATTCTTACCCAACTTGCGCTCTATTCGATCAATCTTAGGATCATGGGTAAAGCGATGCTGGCAGTCTCCGTGGATAAATTCCCGCTGCTGGTAAGCGTCCGCGATCAGACCGGAGCGTGCATAGTAGGCTTTATATTCGTTGTCATCATAATTGCCGTCCTTTACTGGTTCTTCGGTACCGAGCTTGGCTGTGCTATCCGCGCAACCGGCGCAAACCCAAATATGAGCCGCGCACAGGGAATCAACGACAGCACCATGAAGCTTCTGGGGCTTGTGCTTGGCAACGGTCTTGTCGGCATAAGCGGCGCGCTTTACACTCAGTATCTTGGCAGCGTTACCGTAAACATGGGCAGAGGCGCTATAGTCATCGGTCTTGCTGCAGTCATAATAGGTGATGTGCTCTTTGGAAAGATCTTCAAAAACTTCGCACTCAAACTGTTCAGCGTGGTTCTGGGCGCTATCATTTATTATATGGTCACAGCATTCGTCATCCGTCTTGGTCTCAACACCGACGATCTCAAGCTTTTCTCGGCAGCGTTTGTCGCAATAGCGCTGTTCATCCCGTATTTCAGAAGCAAGCACCAAATAAAAGCAGCAAAAGGAGGCAGCGGCAAAAATGCTTAGAGTAAACGATATTCATAAAACATTCAACGCCGGTACCATCAATGAGAAAACGGCATTGAACTCTGTCTCCTTTCATCTGAAGGAAGGCGAATCCGTATCCGTTATCGGCGGCAACGGCGCAGGCAAATCGACCCTGCTCAACGCCGTTTCGGGAACGCTGAGCGTAGATGCAGGCAGCATCAGCATAGGCGATGCTGACGTGACCCATCTTCCGGAATACAAAAGAGCCAAATATATCGGCAGAGTTTTCCAGGACCCCATGATGGGCACAGCTGCCACTATGCAGATAGAAGAAAACCTTGCCCTCGCTCTCAGGCGCGGAAAACCGCGCACCTTCAAAAGCGGCATCACCAAAGCGGACAGAGAGATGTTCCGCGACATGCTCAAAATACTCGACCTCGGGCTCGAGGACAGGATGACTTCAAAGGTCGGTCTGCTCTCCGGCGGTCAGAGGCAAGCGCTTACCCTGCTTATGGCAAGCCTTGTAAAGCCAAAGCTGCTGCTTTTGGACGAGCACACCGCAGCGCTCGACCCAAAGACCGCAGCCAAGGTCATGGAAGTTACCAGAAAGATCGTAAACCGCGATAAGCTCACCACGCTTATGATCACCCATAACATGCGCGACGCCATAGAATACGGTGACAGGCTGTTCATGATGTACGAAGGCAGGATCGTCATTGATGTATCGGGCGAGGAAAAGCAGAAGCTCACCGTCAAGGAACTGCTTGATATGTTCAGCGAGGTCAGCGGTTCCAACGAGGCCAACGATAAACTGCTCATGTCCTGATTTATGCCGCGGCAAATCAAATAACATGTAAAAAAGGCGCTTCCTTCAAGGAAGCGCCTTTCTTTGCATTATCAGGTATTTGATTTTATGATATTGGCTACCATGCCGGCGCAGAGGTCCACGCCTTCTTCGCTCAGGTGGATAAGATCGTCGCTGATATATTTTTCTATATCGGCAGCCACGGGAGTATAAAGATCGTTTATGATGATCCCAAGCTTATTAAGCTCGGGCACGATCAGCTCATTGTACCTGACTATGGTGGAATTTTTATTGAATTCATGCTTTGGGTTTACGGGGGTAGTCGTTGCAAAGACAACCACCTTGCCCAGCTGTTTCAAAAGCCTTGCGACTCTGAGCATGTTTTCGACATATTCCCCTTCGCTTGTGAATACGCCATCGCCGAGATCGCATATATCCCAAAGACCGTTGTTCCAATGGATAATATCGCTGCCCTGAATATCATTTTTCCATTCGTGAAGAACGCCGCGCAGGGTATATTTGGCAAAACGGCAGTTATCCTCGGGCTGATACACGCTGTACCCACTTCCCAGAAGCTCTGGAACCTTTAATCCGTAGCCGATCTGGCGGATGGAATCACCTAAAAGGGTCACCTTTTTCATGTCAAATCCTCCTTTGTACAAACTCATACTTTTCGGCAAAGAATTCTTCGGCTCCCCTTAGGATAAAGCCTATCGCAAAAGGACCCGAAACTCTTTCATAAATAAAGGTATCAAACCTTGCGCCGATCTCGTAATCAAGGGAAACACCGCAAAGCTCGGTCCCTCATAGCATTGTTTATTTATAATCGATTGCAATCCATGTCCCTCAGAAGCACTAAAATGCGCTTAAAAGCTTACTTTCTTTGATGATGTTTTCCAGAACCGATACGAATTCTTCCAGCCCTTTTTGGTCATCTTCGCTGAATCTTGAAAACTCGGGGCTGTCGATATCCAGCACGCCGATGACCTTCCCGTCCAGCCTTAAAGGAATAACTATCTCGGAGTTTGAGGCGCTGTCGCAGGCGATATGCCCGGGGAACTCATGAACATTATCGACCCTGATGGTCCTGTTTTCAAAAACCGAAGTCCCGCAAACGCCCTTGCCTACAGCTATCTGAGTGCAGGCGGTTTTGCCCTGAAAAGGTCCAAGGACAAGACCTCCGTCCTGCATAAGATAAAACCCCGCCCAGTTGAGCCTGTCAAGGGTATCATAAATAAGCGCGCAGGCGTTTGACAGATTGCTCACAAGGTAAGGAACTCCGTCCGCCAGCGCCCTGAGCTGCTCTTTCATCAAAGAATAATTGACCAATATATTCACTCCTTGTTTGTACAAGTACCTATTTATTATATAATATCGCTTATGATATAACAAGGAAAACTTAAAAAAGCTCCGCAAAGAATGCGGAGCTTATCCCTGCGTCAGGCAAGAAAACGCAGGGGGAATGAAAGCTTAAAGCTATTCTTCATCAAGAGCTTTTTCGCTTTCAAGCCGGATTTCGGGGTCGCAGGAAAGAATGATACCGCCGCCGATGAAAGCAGCGGTCTTGAAGGCGTTGGTCAAAATGGCGAAGAACGCTGCGATCCTGCTGATAAAATTTTTCCTATTTCCTCCTGAAAAAAATGACGATCTGCGCATAACGCAAATCGTCAAAAACATATAGACTGAAAAAGTAGTTTTCTTTGTCCTTTTGCCTGAGAGATTGGCGTATATTACGCTTGCACCTTCGGCCCCCACAAAATGGGCGTCTCCAAAGTTCCGTCCGCGTTCGGTCCTCATCCAACAGGACACCTGAGAGCGTTACTCCTTCGGCTGTGAAACCACAATTTCCCGAACACATCATACAGATATTAAGTTATAATGCATATTATACTACACATGTCCTAATAATGCAACAGTTATACATATTTTTCTCACTTTTCCCCACGGATGACCATGGTCAGCGACATGTTTGTATCCCATTGCTTTTTGCCCTGATCATAAAGTGAAATACGCTTATCGTATTTTTCGTTCACGATTTTTTTAAGCGCCTCCGCTTCTTCCCTGCTCACCACTCCCGGTGCGACATATTCAAAGGCATCGATATTATCTATATCGTTTTTGCGGTCTGCGTTTATCATGGCATATGCAGTCTCTTTTGTATACTTGGGGTCATCGGGAGTAAGATTCACCGTCAGATACTTGGTGGAAACATTTTTGAACCCGTATTTTTGCATGCACATGGGCAATTCCGCTTCGCTTTGGGGATAGGAACATACCTCGTATCTTTTCATCGCATCAATAAAATATTTCTCGGTGCGTTCCCATAGCTCTTTTTCAAAATCGCTCTCCTCTTTGATGCAGTCGGCCTTGATGTTTATTCCCCTTCTTGCAGAAAGGACGATACATACCCCGCCGTCCTTCAAAACCCTTCGTTGCTCGCCGTAAAAAGCAGAGGGCTCGATATGCTCGGCTACAGTGTTTGATATCGTGACGTCAAAAGAGCCGTCATCATACGGAAGACATGCTGCATCGGCTTCCCTGTAATCAATATCCGCGCTGTTTTTCCTTGCAAAATCGATGAAATTGCTGTCGCGGTCTATCCCCGAGATGTTCGAGTTTGGATACCATCTGAGCAGTGCTTCACAAAGCGCGCCCGGGCCGCAGCCGATCTCAAGTATTTTCGCATCGGCCTTTATACCAAACGCTTCCTTATATTGCTCTTTGAACAAGTCGCTGAACCTGAGCGCTCTGGATCCATACAAAGTGCCGATGCTCTGGATATAGGTGGACCATACAGTATTCATATGCGCCTCCGCTGACAAAATATGAATAAATTCATGAATAAACGGATATTCTCCCAAAACAAATAAAGCCCGAGAAAACCCGGGCTTAAAAAATCATTTTACGGTAAACACGTTTTTACCCGCTTTGAGCGTAAGCGCGTTTTCAAGATACTTAAAGCTTGCCTTTACGCCCTCGGGGATATCGATATCAAACCTTATGCCGTCATCCGTTTTTTCGTATGCCACCGCTATCACGCCCTTGGGCACTGTCATGCTGCCCTTCATGAAACCAAACTTGTTTACCGCCATGGGCGAGATGGTCACGGACTCATAGCCCGCGGAATCCTCGTCCTGTCTGATGCCAAGGAGGTATTCAAAGAAATATGCGATCGGCGCGCCGAACATGGGATGATTATGCGAACGGCTGCGGTTGCTGTCCCAGTATTCGTGGAAGGTGGTAGCGCCGTTTTTTCTCCAGTGCTCATAGCCCTGCTCGCCGTCGTTCATCAGAAGATCGACAGCAAGATCCGCGTCGCCGTTTTCAAACAGCACCCGCATCAGTATATCGGTTGCGAATATGCCTGTATCGAACCAGCCGAGACTGCTGTAATATCTTTTAAGGTTTTTATAGGTCTTTTCGTTGCCCACGCCTATATCAACGGCATATGCATTGGCACCCTGAACGTTCATGATGAAATTATCGTCAAAGGTATTAAAGTACGCCGCTCTGATCGCATTCTTTCTGAGGCTGATCTTTTCCTCATATTCAGCGATATCCTCTTCTTTTCCGATAAGCTTTGCGATCTTTGCCATCGTAATGAGCGATTTTACCATGAAATAGGTGTTTACCATTGGCGCGGGGAGCATTACCTGCTGGTTGTGGGAGGTGATATCCTTATCGGGATAAAGGATGTTGGGACCGCACCAGTCACCAAGGCACCATTCGCCCTTCTTGTCGCTCGTGACCAAATTGAACTCGGAATGAGCTTCAAGATAATCGATGTACCTGCGCATATTTCCGTAGTATTTTTTCAGATACTCGATATCGCCATAGTGCTTATACATCTGATAGGGCACTTCAACTATGGCACAGCCCCAGCCGCCGGGGCCGCCGCCGCTTCTGATATAGGGCGCGGTATATTGGATATGACCCGAGAGCACATCCTGACAATCGCCGATATCCTGCAGCCACTTGGTATAGAAAGCTTTTGCATCCATACTGGAAAGAACGGCGTGGGTGGTCAGCTGACCGTCACCTGTGTAGCCTCTTCTTTCGATATGCGGGCAATCGGACGGATGCCCTATATGCATATTGGTATGCATGGTGTGCAAAAAGGTCTTGTAGGTCCAGTTAAGGGTCTCGTTATCGCATTCAAATGTAGAATTTACGGGGACGTCGGAGTGGATGACCTTCACGCAGACAGGCTCTGCATCGCCTTCAATATCAAAGTATCTGAAGCCGTACCATGTAAATTCGCTCTGCACTTCTTTTTCGGTTCCGTCCGAAACAATTATATACTGCTGACCATGGTGATGGCTAAGATCCAGCTCGCCGTTTTCCAGCATTTCTTCAGAAAAACGCACCCTTACGGTCTCGCCCTTCTTGGCTTTTACCCTAATGACAGGATAACCTGTGGTATTCTGTCCGCAGTCATAGCAATTCCCGACTTTTTTAACGGGAAGGATTTCGATCAGCTTATCAGGCGGGCAGTCGCTTGTTAGGTATTCGGTCTCAAGAGCCTCGGTCAGACATGCATTTTCCCAAGCGCTGTCATCAAAACCGGTCTCAAACGCAGCGCTTCTTGAAAGCTCGCTGTGCTGCTCGAATTTCACGAGCTCGTATGCGCTCACATAGCTTTCTCCGACCTTGCAGTTTTCATCGGAAACAAAGTTCCTTATCCCGTCTGCTTCTTCAACATCGATGCAGTATATCGCCTTGGGCAGACCGAAAACGCGGCAAAGGTGAGTGTACCAGCCGCCGCCGAAATGCACGGCGATCACGTTTTCGCCCTTCTTTACAAAAGGCGTAATATCAAACTGCGGCACATATATCCTGTGCCCGGAGATGACCTCATCCACAGGGTCGCAGCTGTTCTCATAATCCGATGACAGCGGCAGAAAAGTATCGGGATTTATGCATTTGCCGTTTATATAGCACTTGAAAAAGCCAAGACCTAAAATATTGAGCGTAATCTTTTTTACGCTTTCAACATCGAATCTGCCCCTGAGTATTGAAAAAGTATCGACTTTGCGTTCCTTTGCTCCAACCCATTTGGCATGCTTAAAATAGAATTGCTGAGTCATATCCGCACCTCAAAAATCAAATTGTATGTATGTCTCAATCACATTATAGCTTTTTAACGCCGAAATAACAAGCCGACAATAAACATTTATATAAAAAACCATGCTTTTAGCGATCGCTTTCAAAAAACGCGCAGCCTGTTAGCTCGGCTGCGCTATTAACTGATTTGCCTATATCCCCTGAACTTCGATCCCCGCAATATGCCTTGCGTCGTTCATGAGCTCTATTGAAGGAGTTATGACTTCACCTTCTCTGCCGTCAAATGATATCACGGTCACCGCCGTAAAATCAGGCTTTATCGATGCGCAGACAAACGGGAACGGGAGGTTCAATATATGCGCTATCGCAGCCGAAGACGAACCTGCATGGCTTGCAAGAAGTATGTTCTCGGGGTTGTCCTTTTTTACCCTGTAATACTGCCCTTCTCTTTCATAGCCAAGCTCTTTGAGCCACATGTCAAAGCCTTCGCAAACATGCCTGACACAATGAACGACCATGTTGTTTTTATAGCCTTCGCTGCTTATCCATTCGTCATCCATTACCCGAACACCGTTTCTGACCATGTTATCAGAAGTATCCCAAGGATGCCCGTCCTTAAAGACCGGACCTCCGTTTACAGAGCCCCAGTCTATCTCACGCATGAAATCAAACTGTTTTACATCAGATATACCCTTGACCTTTGCGATATGCGCCGCAGTTTCAACAGCGCGCCCGCAGGAAGATGAAAACATTCTGTCTATTCTTTCGTTTTTGAGCCTCTGCGCAGCCGCCTTAGCATGAAGATGCCCAAGCTCCGTCAAACAATCATTCTCATAATTCGGATGCCCGTGCCGTACAAATATGATCCGCATAAAAACGCTCCCCTTCAAATGCGGTTTGAAATACCGTTCTTATTTTTTCATTTCCGAAATCAACGCTTGCTTAGTCACATTTTACTTATGCAAGATACAAAAGTCAATTATTTTTAATTTGGAGAACATATGCCGATATCCATGAGAGCGTTGGCACAGGTTTTCTTTATGGACAAAAAAACACAGCCGCCTGATGGCGACTGTGCTTTATTGGCTCGTCGCACCGAAAAAGATATCATAACAACGCAGAATATATCTCTTCTCCGCCGTTGATAAACACCTCTAAGATATATCCGTCGCGAAGAATCTTTAAATCAGATATCTCACCTTCATAAGCAATAGATTCTCTTCCTTCGCGTTCAATGATAAACCCTGTTTGCGTGCGTTTGACTGCAGGATCGGTGTCCTTTAATAAATGCTGAACTTCTTTTACGGGAAAACCGACAATCTTTCCGTCTACAAGCTTTAATTCCCGCGGAACAGACTTGCAACCAACATCCTTTTCTGCAAAACCGGCATAACTCCATCCAGGAATCCAACTCATTAGAATATTTCTGCCCAAGTGGTCGCGGAATACCTGCCCAGCGTATTGGTCAGGTCCTTTATCCACCTCGGCAATGTGTTTGATTGTAAGCTTACCGTCAGAAAAATCGCCGTACATCACTGAAAAGTAGTGCCGTTTATCAAACGGGCAAACCGATGCAGCAAGCAGATATTGGCCGTTTTCCACCGACATAAACGACGGGCACTCCGTATATTTACAGCCTTCCCACTCACACATAACTCCTTTATATTCCCAATTGAACAGATCCTCACTTTTATACAGTAAAAGTCTTCCTGTTTTACTTTCGGGATTACCGCTTGCCATAACGCAGTAATATTGCCCATCAATACAGCAAATAGCCGGATCACGAAAATCAGGACCGCCATCGTCGGGATAATGATCAATCACAGGGTTGCCTTTGTATTTTTCAAAACAAATCCCGTCGGTCGAATATGCCACACTGACGGTTTGAGTTTTTTCTTTTCCTTTGATCGAAGCGTAGAAAAGGTAGAGGACATCATCTTTCACCGTTGCCGTACCTGACCAGCAACCATTGTTGTCATAGTCTCTGTCCGGAAA
>SVHB01000043.1 GCA_015056005.1 Clostridiales bacterium | reverse complement strand
CGCTTTCCGGCTGCTTCAACCACTCCGGCCGCAGCAAGGTGAACCTGCTGCGCTCATCGGGCAGGCTCGCTCCCATAATGTCCGGGCTCATGGAATGCATTTTAAGGGAGAACGAAACCGAGGATTTCGGCAACCAGCAGCTTGCCAAGGCAGCGATAACTCACCTTCTCGTGCTTGCAAACCGCCTTTCCGTTCAGGCGGGCGAAGACGGAAAAGCAGATATGAGCCTTGCATCCAGAGTTCTTGCCTATATCGGCGAGCATTACGCCGACGATATTACCCTTGACCTGCTCGCAAAGGAATTTTTCGTGAGCAAATATCACCTTTCCCACGAGTTTTCCAAGACCGTGGGCACAAGCGTATACCGCTATCTTATCAAAAAGCGCCTGATGATCGCAAAGCAGCTCATGACCATGGGCGATACTCCGGTGAAAGTATGTCAAAAATGCGGCTTTGGTGATTATGCCAATTTCTACCGCGCTTTCAGGAACGAATATCAGGTAAGCCCCAAGGAATATGTGACCTTCACAAAGCGCATCTGATCAAACGCACGACCTTCTCCGCTTCCGGAAAGGAAGCGATATTACGACCGCAGACGATTGGTTCCACGTCTGCGGTCGCTTTGTTTATTTGACCCAATAGGGGTTTGTGACCGCGCAGTTATTGTTCTTATCCAGAACCTCAAACCAGACTACATAATCATCCTCATTTAGCAGCGACAGATCAAATTCCGCATGCGTAAGTCCGTTTTCGCGATCATATTTCATAAGCTTTGAGCCTATCCTGTTGCTCTTGACTATTATGGTCTTTGCATTGCTCGTGGTTATGCAAAGGGTGTTCTTTTCCTCGTCCACATAGTATTCAAAGATCTCGGGACCCCATGATGCATAGAAATGCCCCGCATCCAGAGCATCGATAATATCCTTGTATTCAAGGCTCTTTGCCTTTATCATCGTATATCCGCCGAAGGAATCCCACTGCCCCTTATCGTTTCCCTCGGGGAATGCTCCAACGTTGTGATTATCATCGGTCGCAAGAGCAAACACCCGCATACCGTGTCTTAGCATCACGGAATATTCGTTCAGCGTCACTCCGTCGTTGGTCGCCGCAACGCAGCCGTAGTTGTATACCTCCATTGCAGTGAGCCCTTTATAGGCAAGATAATCGTCCGCAGTTTCGTGAGACCACGAGGGATGATTATAGTTTACGATATAATTTGCCTTCCTCAGCTTTTCGATATTGTCGTTTATGCATTCCTTGGAGTACTCCAAGGGCTTTTCGATAAACACCGCGTTATCGGGATCCCTTGATATTGCGCAAAGATGGCAGGTCTTGTTGTATTTGCCGTCCTTTGTTTCAACCTGCTTGCTGATATCGGTCTCGTAGCCTACCAGCGGCAGAAAATCCTTGTCGCCCAGCGTTTCTCTGTGGTCAACAAGCTTTCTGTGGTCTGTATAAGCAACTATAGAATAGCCTTGAGCTTTGTAAGCTTCTTTTATCTCAGCAGGTGTAAGCCTTCCGTCGGAAACAGTGGTATGGCAATGCAGATTTGCCTTGAAAAATTCGCCCTCACAGGGGATCAGATACTTTTTGCTCATATTTCCTCCAAATCGTTCAAGCGTTTTGGGTTTGTTTACCAATCTGATTATATCATAACATAGCAAATATAGCATATATGATTTATATAAACCACAAGTTTTTACTGTACGAACAGCCATATTTGTGTTAAAATATTACTGCAAAGCAAATCCAATAACATTAAATATATTCTATGGAGGCATTTATGGAATTTATCAACAGATACCAGAGCGATATGCCCCGCATCGGCATTCGTCCCACCATCGACGGAAGGCGCAACGGCGTAAGAGAATCCCTTGAAGAGAAGACCATGGCGATGGCCAAGGCCGCTGCAGATCTCATCAGCAAAAACCTGCGCTATCCCAACGGCGCTCCCGTTGAATGCGTTATTGCCGATACCACCATCGGCGGCGTAAGAGAGGCCGCGATGTGCGAGGCAAAGTTCCAGAAGAACAACGTCGGCGTTACCCTCACCGTAACCCCCTGCTGGTGCTACGGTACCGAGACCATGGACATGAACCCCCACACCATCAAGGCTGTCTGGGGCTTTAACGGCACCGAGCGTCCCGGCGCGGTATATCTTGCCTGCGCTATGAGCGGCTATGCTCAAAAGGGTCTGCCCGCATTCTCCATTTACGGTCACGATGTTCAGGATGTTACCGACAACACCATCCCCGATGATGTAGCACAGAAGATCCTTCTTTTCGCCAAGGCAGGTATCGCCGCCAAGATGATGAAGGACAAGAGCTATCTGCAGATCGGCTCCATGTGCATGGGCATCGCAGGCTCCATCCTGAATCAGGATTTCGTTCAGGAATATCTGGGCATGAGAAGCGAATCCGTCGACGAGACCGAGCTGCTCAGGCGTATCGACAAGGGCATTTACGATCCCGAGGAATTTGAAAAGGCTCTTGCATGGGCAAAGGAAAACTGCCCCATCGGCTGGGACAAGAATCCGGATGATATCCGCTGCACCGATGAAGAAAAAGCAAAGCAGCTCGAGTTCGTTGTAAAATGCATGATCATCATCCGCGACCTTATGATCGGCAACGAAAAGCTGGCTGAAATGGGCTTCATCGAAGAATCCTGCGGTCACAACGCCATCTGCGCAGGCGTTCAGGGTCAGCGTCAGTGGACCGACTATATGCCCAACTTCGACTTTGCCGAGGCTCTCTTGAATTCCCAGTTTGACTGGAACGGTCTTAGGGAAGCATTCGTCGTTGCAACCGAAAACGATACCTTAAACGGCATCACCATGATGTTTGAGCATCTTCTGACCAACCGCCCCGGCATCTTTGCAGACGTCAGGACCTACTGGAGCCCCGACGCTGTAAAGAGGGTCACCGGCAAAGAGCTCACCGGCCTTGCAAAGGACGGCGTTATCCATCTTATCAACTCCGGCGCAGCCTCCCTTGACGGCACCGGCGCCGTATCCGACGAAAACGGCGTTCCCACCATCAAGCCCTTCTACGACATGACCGACGAAGAAGCAAAGGCCTGCCTTGACAGCTGCGACTGGTGCCCTGCCGATCTTTTCTACTTCCGCGGCGGCGGCTTCTCCAGCCATTTCAAGGGCGGCACCAGAGGCGGCATGCCCACCACCATGGCAAGGCTCAACATCGTCAAGGGTCTGGGTCCCGTTCTCCAGCTGGTCGAGGGCTACACCTGCGAGCTTGATCCCGAGGTTCACAAGGCTCTGGATATGCGCACCGATCCCACCTGGCCCACCACCTGGTTCGCTCCCAAGCTCACCGGCGAGGGCGCGTTTACCGATGTATATTCCGTCATGGCAAACTGGGGCGCAAACCACGGCGCATTCTGCTACGGTCATGTGGGCGCAGAGCTCATCACCCTTGCATCCATGCTGCGCATCCCCGTATCCATGCACAATGTAGACAAAGAAAAGATCTATCGTCCCCATGCATGGGCAGCTTTCGGCACTCAGGACATCGAGGGCGCCGATTTCCGTGCCTGCGCCGCATACGGTCCTCTCTACAAATAAAAGATCAGCCAAGCTTAAATAATTTTTGCTGCGAAAGGGGTCAGAACACATGAAATTCGGTATCTGCACCGGCGTTGAAAACGCTGCTTTGCTCAAAAAGATCGGTTACGACTATTTTGAACCCGGCTTCGCCAATTTTGGCAAGATGACCGATGATGAATACAAAAGCTTTTGCGACGAAGTAGCAAAAGCAGGCATCAAGCCCGAAGCCACGAACCTCATGCTTCCCGGCACCACTTACCGCATAGTTGGTGAAGAAGTCGACCTCGCTCCCGTTAAAGATTTCCTTGAGCTCTGCTTTGCAAGGGCCGCAGGCATCGGCTGCGAGACCGTTGTTTTCGGTTCCTCCGGCGCAAAGAAGGTCCCCGACGGTTTTGACAGAGCAAAGGCATACGATCAGATCGAAGATTATCTGCGCCTTGCCGCTCCCATTGCTCAGAACAACAACATTACCATTGCCATTGAGCCCCTGCGCTTTGCCGAGTGCAACATCATCAACTTCGTTGCCGAAGCCGCTTACATGGCAGCAAGGGTCGATCATCCTTATGTCCGCGTGCTTGGCGATTATTACCACATCGCAATGAACAGGGAAGACTGCGAAGCTCTGCCCGCGTTTGCGCACCGCCTTGAGCACATGCACATTGCAAGGAACGGAAACCGTGCTTATCCCCTGCCCGGCGACGGCTGCGATTATGCCGTGTTCATGAACGCTCTCAAGCAGGCCGGTTACCGCAAGCGCGTTTCCATCGAAGGCAAGGCCGAAAACGGTCTTGAGGTCGATGCCGAAAAGGCTCTTGAGCTGCTCAAGTCTCTTGATTAACATTATCAAAGCGAGAGGATCATCCCTCTCGCTTTGCGTATATTGAACAGGTTTGGAGGTAAACACATGAAATTCGGTATTGCAGTTCCCGTTGATAAAGCTCCGATATTAAAAAAGCTCGGCTATGATTATTTCGAGCCCTCCTTCGGCGCTCTGGGCAAGATGACCGATGATGAATACAAGGTATTCTGCGACGATGTTGCAAAATGCGGTCTTATCCCCGAAGCCATGAACATGATGCTTATAGGCGGTCTCAAGGTCGTCGGCGAGGAAGTTGATCTTTCAAAGGTTAAAGATTTCCTTGAGCTGACCTTTGCCCGCGCCGCAAATGTGGGTACCAAGACTGTCGTTTTCGGTTCCGGCGGCGCAAGAAACGTTCCCGTCGGTTTTGAGCGCGCAAAGGCTTACGATCAGATCGAGGATTTCCTCAAAATGGCAGGCCCGATAGCCGAGAAGAACGGCTGCACGATCGCCATCGAGCCCTTGAACTATGCAAGCTGCAACATCATAAACACCGTAGGCGAGGCCGCCTTCGTCGCAGCGCGCGTCGATCATCCCGCAGTGCGCATACTCGGCGATTACTTCCACATGGGCGACAACAAGGAAGACTGCGAAGGCATTTATGCGTTCGCGCATCGCCTTGAGCACATGCACATCGGCCGCCATGTAACAAGGCTCTATCCCTTCATCGGCGACGGCTGCGATTACACCCCCTTTATGGGCAATCTCAAAAAAGCCGGCTACAACAAGCGTGTTTCCATCGAAGGCTCCTTCAACGATTTCGAAGCCGATTCCGCAAAGGCTCTCGAGCTTCTGAAGTCGCTGGATTAAAGATGGCGATGGGGGAGGACGTTCGAGAGGTTTCACCTCTCGAGCTCTCTTTCTTGGAAGAAGGCGTTGCCTTCTCCCAAAGATTTTTCTTCCCCTGGCAGATAGATTTTGTTCTTTAGTTATTTATGTGGAAGAAGGCGTTGCCTTCTCCCACACCCTCATCCACCAAGGGATTTCATCCCTTGGATTCCTGAGACTTTTGGATCAGTAACTAAATACGTTAGCTTACAAGTGGCCCGGCAGGTATGGGCCACTCGTGATTTATTTTTAGGAAAGCCAGACTTTAGTTAAGTAAATATAATTTATAATCAAAAAACAGTCCACTCGGACTGTTTTTATTCTATTTCCTGCTCAATATCATCGAACAGATCGCTGTCAAAAAATTCTCTTATGCTGATATCCAATCCATCGCACAGTTTCTTGATCGATACGACTCCCGGATTTTTACTCTTTTCGTTCAGCATGCTATACACGGTAGAAGGAGAAACACCAGAAATATTTGCAAGCGCGTTCACAGCGATCTTCCTTTTTTCACACAGTTCCAGAATGCGTCTTGCCACAGCTTCCTTCGTGTTCATCGCGCATCCCCTCCCTGTAAATTATCGCTGCATTTATTGTATGCATATTTGCGATAAATCGTATGGGATATATCGTAATTTTTGTTAGTGTGTTATAATTACGATATATCCCATAAACAAGGAGGTTTTCAAGTTGTCGGTATGCACCTTCTTCGGGCACAGGGACAGCCCTATTGAACTTCGTCCGAAACTTATCCAAGCTATAAGCACCCTTATCGAGAAGCATGCTGTAGATACATTTCTTGTGGGCAATAGCGGAAGATTCGATTCCATGGTACTGTCTGTACTGAAAGAATTATCAATCGCCTATCCACATATATGTTTTTCGGTAATCTTATCATATATGCCAACAAGCAGCACATCTGATCTTTCATACACTTTATTGCCAGAAGGTATCGAAACCGTTCCAAAGAAATTCGCGATTTCGTGGCGCAATAATTGGATGATAGATCACAGCGATTACGTTATCTCCGATGTGACGCATTCCTTCGGTGGCGCCGCTAAATTTACTGAAGCAGCAAAAAGGAAAAACAAAACCGTTATAGAACTGCAGCGTCCTCACAAATAAAAATCTTGCAGCTCACTTTATCTGCTTTTTGGCATCACAGCTACACCCAAAGTCACAAGCATCGCCGAAGCGAGTACAAACGCCGGGTTACCCGTTTTGGGCATCTCCGGTATTTTTACCGTGGGGGTGAATTCCGGTTTAGCTGTGGGAATTGGGTCGGGGATGGGGGTCACGGGTTTATCCTCGCAGGGGTAGGTGCATTTTGAGCAGTCGAATTCCTTATAGGGGATATTCTCGTGCCCGCAGCACAGGCTGCAGCCGTAGCAGGTGGTGCAGGCGCTTGCCATATAGCAAGGATCGCAAGGGTCATAGGGGTGGCAGGGGTCAAACGGGCAATCCACTTTCGCAAATGCCGCCGATGGGATCAAAAGCGCGCAAAGTACAAAAAGGACAGCCATGGTTTTTGAGAAAAGCTTCATTTTCTTTTCCTCCGTTCATTATTACCTTTTATGCAAGGCTATACGTAAAACGAGGAAAATATGGAATATGTATCCGTTTTTATACCGGTAATATTTGGTAATATACAAATCATATGCAAACAAAATAATCAGAAATTGTCGGAATTTATTGACAGAGACATTATATAGTCGTATAATAATATGAAATATTATCGCAAAGGAAGGTTAGCAGCGACAGTATGGCAAAGGTTACTTTTAACGAAGCTCTCTGCAAGGGCTGCGCGCTTTGCGTGGATGCATGCCCCAAGGGCATCATTGCTCTTAGCAAGACGCATATAAATCAGAAGGGTTACTATCCGGCACAGGTCGAAGAAATGGACAAGTGCATCGGCTGCGCATCCTGCGCCCGCATGTGCCCCGACTGTGTCATTACGGTAGAAAGGTAGTATCTTTATGAACGAAAGAATTTTGATGAAAGGCAATGAGGCTATCGCGGAAGCCGCAATAATGGCGGGCTGCAGGCAGTTCTTCGGCTATCCCATCACTCCTCAGAACCAGATCCCCGAATATATGTCCAAGCGTATGCCCCAGGTCGGCGGTACTTTCCTGCAGAGCGAAAGCGAAGTCGCCGCCATCAACATGGTATACGGCGCAGCAGCTGCAGGCGGCAGGGTCATGACCAGCTCCTCCAGCCCCGGCATCTCCCTTAAGCAGGAAGGCATCTCCTACATCGTAGGTGCAGAGCTTCCCGCGGTTATCGTAAACATCGTGCGCGGCGGCCCCGGTCTTGGCGGCATCCAGCCTGCGCAGTGCGATTATTATCAGGCGACCCGAGGCGGCGGTCACGGCGATTACCGTATGGTCGTTCTTGCTCCCAGCACCGTTCAGGAAGCTGTTGAGCTCACTCAGGAAGCTTTCGATATCGCAGACTACTACCGCAACCCCGTTATGCTCCTTGGCGACGGCATGATCGGTCAGATGATGGAGCCCGTTACCATGAAGCCCATAGAAAAGCGCGAGCTGCCCGAAAAGACTTGGGCCGCTACCGGCTGGGACGGAAAGAGCCGCCCCAGAGCGATCCTCAACTCCCTGTTCATCGATCCCGCAGTTCTTGAGCAGCACAACTTAAAGCTCCAGGCTAAGTACGCCGCAATGGAAAAGGATGAAGTAAGAGTAGAGATCGACTGCCCCGAAGACAGCGAATATATCGTAGTCGCATACGGCACCATGGCCCGTATCGCTTCCAAGGCGATCTCCATGGCAAGAGCAGAAGGCATGAAGATCGGTATGGTTCGCCCCATCACCCTCTGGCCCTTCCCCTCTCAGGCTCTTAAAAACTGCGTGACCGATAAGGTCAAGCATGTTATGACCGTAGAGCTCGCCGCAGGTCAGATGCTGGACGACGTGCGTCTGTCTATCGGCAATAATGTACCCACTTCCTGCTACAGCAGGCTCGGCGGCATGGTCCCCACCTCCCGTGAGATCTATGAGCAGTTCATGAAACTTGGCAAAGGAGGCAACGAATAATGGCTATCGTATATCAGAAGCCCAAGGCGCTTACCGATAAGCCCTTCCACTATTGCCCCGGCTGCACCCATGGTATCATCCACAGGCTCGTTGCCGAATGCATCGATGAGCTCGGCATTCAGGATCGCACCATCGGCGTTGCTCCCGTTGGCTGCGCAGTATTTGCATACGACTATTTCAACGTGGATATGCTCGAAGCTGCCCACGGAAGAGCTCCCGCCTGCGCCACCGGCGTAAAAAGAGTCAACCCCAACAATATCGTCTTCACCTATCAGGGCGACGGCGACCTCGCTTCCATCGGCTGCGCCGAGATCGTTCACGCCGCCAACAGGGGCGAGAACATCACCGTTATCTTTGTAAACAACGCGATCTACGGCATGACCGGCGGTCAGATGGCCCCCACCACCTTGGTAGGTCAGGTCACCACCACCTCTCCCTACGGCCGCGATCCCATGAGCGCGGGTTATCCCATCAGGATCTCCGAAATGCTCTCTCAGCTTGAAGGTCCCGCACTTGTCGAGCGCGTCAGCGTACACGATGTAAAGAACGTCGTAAACGCAAAGCGTGCCATCAAGAAAGCTTTCCAGAACCAGATCGACGGCAAGGGATTCTCCCTTGTTGAAGTTCTTTCCACCTGCCCGACCAACTGGGGCAAAACTCCTCAGGAAGCACTCAAGTGGCTGCAGGAGAACATGATCCCCCAGTATCCTCTGGGCGTATTTAAGGACAAGGAGGCAAAGTAGAACATGGATGAACAACTCATTATCGCCGGTTTTGGCGGACAGGGCGTTCAGCTCATGGGTCAGCTGCTGGCTAAGTCCGGTATGAAGGAAGGCAAAAACGTAAGCTTCCTTCCCTCCTACGGCCCCGAGATGCGCGGCGGCACCACCAACTGCAACGTCGTTATCGCAGACGATCCCATCGCTTCCCCCATCGTAGGCGAGGCTACCTGCGCTATGGTATTGAATCTTCCTTCCCTTATCAAGTTTGAAGATTCCGTTATCCCCGGCGGCGCTCTGATCGTCAACTCTTCCCTTTGCACTCAGGAAGTAAAGCGCAATGATATCAAGGTCATCTCCATCCCCGCAAACGATGTTGCGCTGGAGCTTGGCAATATCCGCGTTGTCAATATGATAATGCTGGGCGCATATCTTGAGCTCACCCATTCCGTCAAGGTCGAGACCGTCCTTGAATGCTTAAAAGAAAACTTCGGCCCCAAAAAGCAGCACCTTGTCGCCATCAACGAAAAGGCCATCGCTGCCGGCGCTTCTTATGTAAAGTGATCAAGCCGCAAAAAGCTCCCGAAACAAAAATTTCGGGAGCTTTTTTCTGTATAAATTTTATCCGAACACAAAATCTCTCATAAGCGACAACATCTCTCTGAAATGGGCGATGGGGCGCAGATAGTGCATGACATCCGCTCCAACTCCGTAAGCTTCATAGCCCATGTTCCTAAACAGCCTTACCGAGCGGAAAACATGATAATCGCTTGTGATAACCGCGACCCTCTTTGCACCGCCGGTGTTTTCCATGATGCTGCCGGCATTTACGGCGCTTTGAGCGGTGTCGTATGAATTTTCGTCAAGCAGAATTCTTTCCTCATCCACGCCGAGCTTTATCAATCCCATCCTGCATACCTCAGCTTCGGAATACGAGCCGCCGCTTGGAGTGCCGCCGCAGGCTATGACCTTGGTTTCAGGATGTTTGAGCAAATACTCCGCCGCCGCTTCTATGCGCTTTTGAAACATGAGCGAGGGCGTACTGCCGACTATCTTTGCGCCCAGCACCACCGCATATTCGGCGTCGCCGTCGTAATCATAGGTGCAGCCGTATATGATCATTCCCTGCAGCAGCAAAACCACCGCTATCCCAAGGGCAAAAACGCTTTTTGCGCTTATGTCAAGGAATTTATTCTTAAAGGAAAACAGTGCCCTTCCGCGCTTTATCCTAAGCATTCCGCTTACAAAGCAGCTGATCCCGAAAACCGCAATAGGTATCAGCACAATATCCATCGACCAGCGAACAATGCCCACGAGCCACAGCAAAAGATATAATATGATAAATGCCCCGAGCGAAAGCTGAAAAACGCCCATAGCCTTCTGATATTTCTTAAACATATATCCTCCAAAAATAAAAGCCCGTTTATATGATAAACGAGCTTTATTTGCACTTGTTTCAGCGTTTTCAGACAAAGGCTATATGCTATTTTTCACCGCGCTGCTCCAAGAGTTCTTCGAGCTGGCTGTGGAAAGTCTCGATATCCTGGAACTCCCTGTATACCGAAGCAAAACGTATATATACAACATCATCGATATAGCGCAGCTTGTCCATCACCATTTCACCGATGCGGGAAGTGGTGACCTCCTGCTCAAGAGAATTCTGAAGCGATGTTTCGATATCGCTAACAAGCCTGTCGATAACGTCCATGGTGATTTGACGCTTTGCCATGGCTTTGATGACGCTTCGCTTGATCTTTTCGCCGTCAAAAGGCTCCCTGCTGCCATCCTTTTTTACAACGACGAGCGGAATTGTCTCGATTTTCTCATAAGTGGTGAACCTGCGGCCGCAGTTTAAGCACTCACGGCGGCGGCGAATCGCCAGACCTTCATCGGTCGGACGCGAATCTATGACCTTGCTGTCTATCGCGCCGCAAAAAACGCATTTCATACCTGCTGATCTCCCTGTCATAAGGATAGGAGTGTACAATCATACACACTACATATTATACAGCAATAACGCATAATGTCAATATCTTGTACATACGCATAACCGCATTTGACTAAAACAAATTTAACAAAAATAATGTAAAATTTCTTTTTTGATTGACTATGAAGCCCGATTGCGGTAAACTATTACTATGAATATTTAGGGGTGTGTTTATGATGAGCGAGCGTTATGTGCTGCTTAAAATATTTGAAAATAACATCTGGCAGCGTTCCTGTCCTGTGGAGATCACGGAAGGCGCGCTTATATCTGATACTCTCATCGGCAACGTCTGCCTGCAGCTTTCGCTTGTCAATACTACCGACAAACGCATCATCCGCGTTTATGTAGACGTTTACTGCTTCGATAAGGACGGCAATCCTTTGCTCGACGGCGCGCCCGTTGGCATTATCTACAGCGATGCGCATATGGAGCGCGGCATTCCCTTCGGTCTTGACCTCACCGCCAACCTTCGTTCCGGCAGGGTCGATTCCGTCAAATGCTATGTCACCAAGGTCATCTATCTTGACGGCAACAACTGGCGCGACAGCGAGTGCACCCCTGTGGAGCTCGATTACAAGCCCATCGATTCCATGGAAGCACCTCTGCTGGATATCTTTGCAGAGCTTTATAATCAGAGCTATTACAGAGACAATTACGATCTTTTCAAGTATATTCCCGAAGAGACCTCGGATCATTGGCTGTGCACCTGCGGCAGAGCCAACGAAAACGAGCTTGGCGGCTGCGCGCGCTGCGGCATGAACAAAAACTGGCTCATGTCCTCCCTCAGCCCCGCCGCTCTTAAAAAGGTCTATAAGGACCGCGTTGAAGCCGCCGCCGCTCAGGAGCGTGCAGCTCAGGCCGCAGCGGCAGCCGCTGCAGCGGAGCAGGCAAGAAGGGCTCAGCAGGCTCAGGCTATTTCTCAGGCGCAGAACGTAAGACCCACAAAGGGCTACGAACCCGCAGTGGTCGAACCCATCCCCACCCAGAATCCCCAGCCCGCAGAAGCCCCCTCTCAGAGCACTGTCTCAGGCGATACCGCAGCTTATAAGCCCATCCGCGCTTCCAAGAACCGCGATGCACAGCCCCTGCAGCCCATAAAGCCCAGAGCAAAGGCTGAAAAAGTCATACCCGCACCTGCACCTGCGCCCTTGGAACAGCCCGTGGTCAAGGAAGATGTGCAGACCGTAGAAAAACCTGTCGACATTCCCGCCGCGCCCGCAGCAGAAGAGATGGAGCGCACCGTTGAACTCGGTCACACCAAAGAGCTCTACGAAGAAGAAGCTGAGAAGCCCGCAAAGAAGAAGTTCTCCTTCGGCTTTGGCAAAAAGAAGAAGGATGACGACGAAGACGACGATCTGCTCGATGATTACGACGAGATCGAACCCGTCGACGAAGACGAAGACGACGAGTATGACGACGACGATGATTGGGACGATGACGACTGGGATGATGAGGACGACGGCAAATTCCCCGTGCGCCCGCTCATCATCGGCATCCTCGGCGTGCTCAACGTATGCGGCATCGCAGTCATAGTGCTCATGCTGCTTGGCATAATCTAAACGATCCGGACATAAAAGCCGGGGCGCAAATAAAGGACATAAACAGAGGGCATGTAGTTTTACATGCCCTTTTTTACAGGAGGCGAAAACAATGGCAGAACCGATCAGCGTAATGATCTGCGATGATCTTGAACCACTGCGTATGATACTCAGAAAAACGATAGAGCGCCATGAGGGCTTTTCTGTCATCTCAGAAGCCTCAAACGGAAACGATTGCATTGAAAAATTTCACCTCCTTCGCCCGCAGGTGGTTTTTCTGGATGTGGAAATGCCGGAAAAGGACGGGCTTGAGACCGCAAAGATCATAATGGACATCGCGCCCCTCACCAACATAGTTTTCGTGACCGCGCACGATCAGTTCATGGACAAAGCCTTTGAGCTCTATGCCTTTGACTATATCGTAAAGCCCTTCAAGCAGGAACGCGTTTTTGAGACCCTAAACAGGATAGAGATGCTGAAGGAGACCCGCACAGTTCCCGTGCCAAGCAAAAAAAGCGTATCCCAGACCCGTAGGCTGATGATAAAGAACGCCGATTCCATCAGTTTTGTCGATACGCAGGATATAATCCTCATCCAAAGGGAAAACAGGCAGAGCGTGATATACACAAAGGACAGCGCCTTCCAAAGCTCCGACACCCTTTCAAGCTTCGAGGAAAAGCTCGACCCGAATGAATTTTTCCGCAGTCATAAGAGCTATATCATCAATCTCTCGTATATCGAGTCCATTACTCCCTACGGCAGGTGGACCTTCATCGTCCGCTTTAAAGACATAAAAAACGATGCGCTCATCACCCATGAGCGCCTTGAAGATCTGAAAAACATGTTTTCATGACAAAATCATATTTCTCTTAATAAAATATTTACACTTTTTTCGGATAAATTACGAAAAACTTCTTGCAATTTATTTTTATTGATGGTAATATATATGTGAGGGTATGTTCCAGTCAAGCTAATTATTTACCATTCCTTCTCACACATTATTTTCACAAACCGATAATTGCCTATCCTGAAAACATTTTTTAGCAGACGGGACAATACCAAAAGAGCCGATCTCCCGATCGGCTCTTTGTTTTTGTCTTTACCTATTCATCAAAATCATCGGTATCCTGCCCCAAAAGATCAAAGGCTTTCCTGATGGTCCCCCAATCATAGCCGCGCCGCGCAAGCGCAGCGGATGCAAGCCGCTTTGCTTCTCTTTCATCTATATCGCGGGCAAAATACTTTTGGGCGATCTTAACGCATTTTTCGACCTCAAGGGCGGGATCTGCGTTTTCTTTTACCTCCGATACCACTTCCCGATCGATCCCTTTTCTGATGAGCTCGCCCTGAACCACCCTTACGCTCTTGCTCTTTATGCGCTGCTGCGCCCAAAGCTTGGCAAAAAGCTCATCGTCGATATAGCCCATCTCTTTCAATCGCGTTTTTACGCGGTCGATGATCCTGTTTGTGAAACCAAGGGTTTTGAGCTTGCTTTCTATTTCCGATTCAGCTCTCATCCTGCTTTCAAGGAACACATACGATCGCTCCATAGCTGCTTGATATTCGTCATCCTCAATATCGAAACGCATCTGCGCTACATCGATATCCGCACCGAGCTTTATCCCATGCTTTTTAAGGGTATCCCCGTCTGCGCAGAAAGCGAATTCGTCACCCTCTGTAAATACATTAAAGCGGCGGGCTGCACCCTGCCGCTTTTCTATTTTGCTAACTATCATGCCTGAAGCTCCGGCACCTTTGTCTCGACTGCCTTGTCGCCCCTGAGCATCTGCTCGCGCAGGCGATAAAGCTTTGCGGAAAGGTCGACCTTGTACAGATGGGGGTTGAGCATACGCCTGTACTGAGTCCAGAAGGTGGAAAGCTCTTTTTCGCAGTTTTTCTGGATCTCACTGAGGCTTGGAGATTTATATACCAGCTCACCGTTTATAAAAATCGGGCAGAGCAGCTCGCGCACGGTGTAATCGGTTATAGTCATCGATTTCCATGTGTTTACAGGATCGAATATGGTCAAAGGCTTCTTGGGATCGATCACTTCATCGTCAAGACAAATAAGGTCCGCGACCGCCATACCCATGGAATCGTATATGCGAACGACCTTTTTCCTGCCGGGCAGGGTCACCTTTTCGGGGTTTTCACTTATCTTGATCTTGGGAACGCATTTGCCGTCCTCCATGACCTCTGCCGAGAGCTTATAAACACCGCCCAGCGCAGGATTATCGGCGCTGGTGATGAGCCTTGTGCCTACGCCCCAAGCGTCGATCTTTGCCCCCTGCATCTTGAGCGACCAGATGACGTTTTCGTCAAGGTCGGAAGACGCGGTGATGGTAGCGTTGGGGAAGCCCGCCTCGTCCATCATCTTTCTGGTTTCAATGGACATATACGCAAGGTCACCGGAATCAAGCCTTATGCCCTTGGGCTCATGTCCCGCTTGCCTTAATTCCTTGAACACGGTAATAGCGTTGGGCACGCCGGATTTTAAGGTATCATATGTATCGACAAGCAGCAGGCAGTCGTCGGGATAGACCCTTGCATACGCCCTGAACGCATCTATCTCAGAGGGGAAGGACATTACCCAGCTGTGCGCATGGGTGCCCTTTACGGGAACGTTGAACATCTGACCCGTAAGCACGTTGGAGGTCGCCTTGCAGCCGCCGATGATCGCCGCCCTTGCGCCGTATATACCGGCGTCGGGACCCTGAGCGCGCCTGAGGCCAAACTCCATTACCAGATCGCCCTGTGCCGCTTCCACAACTCTGGAAGCCTTGGTCGCAATAAGGGTCTGATGGTTTATGATATTGAGCAGAGCGGTCTCGACCAGCTGAGCCTGCATGATGGGCGCTTCGATCCTGAGGATGGGCTCATTCGGGAAAACAGGAGTACCCTCGGGCATAGCGTAGACATCGCCTTCGAATTTAAGCTCGGACAGATATTTCAAAAAGTCCTCGTCAAAGCAATTAAGGCTCCTGAGGTAGGAGATATCCTCCTCGTCAAAGCCGAGGTTTGCAATATAGTCGATGACCTGCTCAAGACCTGCGACCACGGCATAAACGCTGCCGCAGCAGGGCTTGCGATAGAAAAGATCAAAAACAGCCCGCCTGTTATCCACCTTTTCCTTAAAATAGCCGTACATCATTGTAAGCTCATAAAAGTCGGTCATCATTGTCAGATTACGCATTTAAGTTCCCCCTTTCGCTTATATCCTTCTATTCTTTGTCTTCGTTATTATCTTCAGGCTCTTTTTCTTCTTCGTTTTCTTTGCAGGGCTTATTATCGTTACTCTCAAGCTCCTCTTCCTGAGCTTCAGGCGAGTTTTCTTCCTCGCTGATTATCTTCAGCGAATCATCAAGCTCTGCTTCGTGCTTAGAAATCTTATTTACCTTGAAATGCCTGAACAGAAGATATGCGCCAGCAGCCAGAACCAGCAAAAGCGAGAGCAGCTGCGACACTCTGATACCGCCTATATAAAGGCTGTCGGTTCTGAGACCTTCTACGAACATCCTCTCAAAGCCGTACACCACAAGGTACATCGCAAACACATTTCCGGGGTGCTTTGCCTTTTTTGAGTACCACAAAAGCACAAAGAACATGGCAATGCACCATATGGACTCATAGAAAAACGTTGCCGCATAATACCCGTCAAGCCTTTCGATATACACCGAAAGAGGGAACCAGTGCATCGCTTCGTTTACAAATTCTATGCCGAACGCTTCCTGATTGCAGAAATTCGCCCATCTGCCTATGCCCTGTGCAAGTATCAAACTGGGCGCAACAAGGTCGATTATGTTCAGAGGATTGATCTTTTTTATCCGTGCATAGATAAGCGCTGCGATAAAGCCGGCAATAACTGCGCCGTATATGGCAAGGCCGCCCGTCCTTATATTCAGGATGGACAAAAGATCGCCCTTGAACATATCCCACTCAAAGGCAACATAATAAAGCCTTGCGCCGACGATGGCGCTGGGGATGAGCACGAGAGCCAGATCGACCACATTGTCTTCCTTTAACCCGACCGTATGCGCGCGCTTCATGCAGATCACTACCGCAAGCAGGGTAGCGCAAGCAATGATGATGCCGTACCAGTTCACGGCAAAGCTGCCTATCCTGAAGGCAGCGTTATCATGTACAACGAAATTGCTTGCATCAAAAAAAGACATAAACCATCCTCCTAACAGACTGCTCGCTAAACTATCAGCGAAGCAGCCTTGAGTTCCATATCAAGGCAGGTGTGCGTGTAATCGATCAGCAGCTTTTTGAGCAAAGCTGCGCTCTTATCCTCAAGAGAGGACACAGCACCGCCCCTTGCATCCCTCAAAAACGCCAGCTGCTCCCTTGTGATAAGAGGGGACTGGGGCCTGCATCTGTGGCAGCAAAGCCCGCCCTCGTGCATATCAAACCTTGGGCTGCCTCTGGTTGCACCGCAGACGGCGCATTGATCGAGCTGGGGCGCATAGCCCGCGCAGTCCAGCATTCTGATAAGGAACGAATTAAAAATATTCACGCAGTTTTCGGGGAACGCGTCAAGGTATGCAAGAGAGCTTAAAAGCAGCACATAAAGCTCGGGATTTGGCTGCTCCTCCTGCACCACAATATCTGCAAAAGCGCACAGATACGATCCGTGCGCTATAGCATCATAATCCTGCATCGCACCAAAATAGTTTTCATCCGGCGCAAAGCTCGTTACCGACAGCCTTCCCTTATTTCCCGAAAGCACGTATTCGCCGCTTGCAAAGGGCACCGCGGCCGCTTTAAGCTGCGACTTTGCGCCCAGCGCTCCATGCGCCACGGCGGTCAGCCGCCCTTTTTCGGGAGAAAAAAGCGTCAATAACCTGTGGTGCTCAAGATACGGTATGCTCCTGAGCACCACGGCATGAAGTTTTAAGTTTTGTGCCATCAGTCGATGTAGACCCTGCGATGCTCCTTGCCGGAGGTGTATATGGCGTTGACCATCTGCTGGGTCTTGTATGCCTCGGGACCGTCAACGATGAAGGGCTCGCCGGTCTCAAGAGCCTGATAGAACTGGGCGATCTGCTTGGTGTGGTTAATGCCCCAGTAGTTCTTGCCTGCGAAATCGTGCTTTTCGGCGGGGTCGCGCTTTGCGATGAACACTCTGCCGTCGGTGAACTTAACTTCGCCTTCGTCCAGAACCATCCTTGCGATCGCGTTGTCGAACTGCAGCTCGATCTCAACGGGAGCGTTGTAGGAATAGTAGTTCATGCAATGGAAGGAAGCCATAACGCCGCTCTTGAAAGCGATAACGCCTTCGGAAACGTCTTCAACGTCGATATAGGGATGATATCTGTTGGCAATGGTAGCGTCGATATAATCAACGGGGGATTTTGCCAGGTACCTGAGCATATCGATGGTATGGATGGCCTGGTCGATGATAACGCCGCCGCCTTCCTTATCCCAGGTGCCCTTCCAGTCGGAAGACTGGTAATAATCGGGAGTGCGGATCCATGCAAGGGTAGCGCGCATGCCAAGAAGCTTGCCCAAGGTGCCGTCGTCGATGAGGTTCTTGATAAGCACTGCGCCCGCGTTATAGCGGTTCTGAGAAACAACAGCAAGCCTTGCGGTGGAAACCTTTTCGGCCTCGATCATTTCAAGAGCAGCCTCGCAGTTGGTTGCCATGGGCTTTTCGGTCAGAACATTGATGCCCTTCTTAAGAGCCTTTATTGCAACGATAGGATGCAGATAATGGGGAAGGCAGATATGCAGAGTATCGAGCTCTTCCTTTTCGAGCATCTCGTCAAGATCGGAGTACCAGCGCTTTGCGCCGAAAGCAGCGGCCTTCTCCTGTGCCTTCTCGGGCACCTTGTCGCAAACGGCAACGAGCTCAACATTATCGAGCATGGAGATGGAAAGACCGTGCATGGGTGATACGTGTCCGCAGCCAACGATGGCAGCTTTGAACTGTTTCATACTTATGTTCCCCCTGTTATATATTTATATAACGTAACTTTATAAAGTATTATACCACAATAACAAATACGGTCAATAACCAAACATACCGGAAGGACCGTTCTGCGATCCGGGAGTTACGTTCTGGTTATTGTTGTTGAAGCTGTTGTATTCCTTGACCTGTTCCTTATAATCCTCGTAAAAATCGATATACTCGGGAACAGTGGGATCATAATACCTGTCGTACAGCCACTGCACCAGCCTTGCTGCGTTTTCCTGATTCTTGGAATAACCGGTCACGATCATCATTGCGTTCCTGTTGTCATAAAGATAATCGTTCATAAGGCCGAACATATTGGAGGTTGAAACGCCGTATACCTGCTCGCCTACAGGTTCGCCGTATGCATCCGTGCCCTCGTGATACAAAAGCTCGTCTTCGGGGATATTCAGAATACCATTTTCAATGAACTGCCCCAACGGTGCGCCGTATCCGCCTCCCGAGAACAGCCTGAGATAGGATTTGTCGATTATGAGCACATCGCCTTCGCCTGCGCCAAGAACTATCTGGTACTTGGTCTGACCCTCCATGGAGCTCATATCGATGCCGTAGAAGGCTATCAGCTCCTGATCATACTCTGCAAAAACCTCTTCCATAGCCTGCTGCGCCGCGATCTGCTCCTCGTCCTCAGAGAACATATCGCCGATAAAGTAAACGATGAGCGTTTTTTCCGGCGGCGGAGTGTATGCGGTGACCGTAAACAGCAGATTGATGCCAAAAGTGGCTATCAGAAGCAGCGTGATATATATCCAGCTCTGATATGTAAAATGGTTCTGCAAAAAAGCTTTGTTTATTTTCTGTTTCATTTATAACTCTCCGTTTATTCGGGAAGATTTGTTTAAGTATATAATCACTTATATATTATACCAACATATACGTTCAATAACAATACAAAACTTTTTTCTATTTTGTAAATTCATCCGAAAAGAATTTGATTTAACGCAGCCTCCGCATTCTACGATCCGTAGAATTTTATCGTTTTTTTGTCTTAAATGTGGCTGTACAGGAGAAACGGCGTGGCTTATAATAAAAAGAAAAAGGAGGAATACGATTGACCCCGGAAAAAGCCCTGTTTTCGGCAAATATGAAAAAAAGAAGGCTTGAACTGAATATCAGCCAGGCTCAACTTGGCGAGATGCTTTCCTATTCGGGCAAAGCTATCAGCAAATGGGAATCAGGCCATGCGTATCCGCCCGCCGAGGTTTTGCCAAAGCTTGCCCGCGCGCTGGATACAGACCTAAACGCGCTGTTTGACTTCAAGCAGCCGCCCTCATATTTCCTCGGTATAGACGGAGGGGGCACAAAAACAAAATTTCTCCTGACCGATGATAAAGGAAATATCCTAAAAGCACTGGCCTTGGGCCCGTGCAGCCCGACCGGCGTGGGCGTGGAAAAATCGATCTCGGTTTTGCAAAGCGGCATAGACAGCATCTGCAAAGATATCCCGTTTTATAAAATATCGGTTCATGCGGGCGTCGCCGGCTGCGGGATAGGCAAATACGCAAATCTTATAGCCTCGGCGTTTGAAAGCAAGCGTTTTTCTTCCTTTAAGGTAAGCTCCGACGCCGATAATATCATATCTGCCGCCCTTGGGAAAAACGACGGGATCATATGCATTCTGGGCACCGGATCGGTCGTTTATTCGTGCGTAAACGGGATCCGCAGGCAGATAGGCGGCTACGGCTATCTGATCGGCGATGTGTTTTCGGGAACGGAATTGGGACGCGCCTGTCTTGAAGCGGTATTTTACGATCTTGACGGAAGCCGCGATCATACTCTGCTTACTCAAATGATCACAGCGGATATCGGCAGCAGCAGCTCCGATATGCTCAATGACCTTTATGCAAAGGGGCGTACCTATATGGCATCGTTTGCGCATTATGTTTTTGAAGCAGCAGAAAAAAACGATGCCGCAGCAGATGCAATACTTCAAAAAAATATAACAGGGCTTGCATCACAAATAAACGCCGCACTGAAGAATATTTCTTCGGATAAAAAAGTCCCGGTATTTCTTGCGGGAGGACTTACAAACGCCGCGCCGCTTTTCCTTGATAAACTTAAAGCAGCGATCACAGACAGCAGGCTGCTGTCTGTTGAAATACTGGAAAAAGAACCTGTCGAAGGTGCTGTCCTGCTCGCAGGCGCGCCTTGCGTGATGGAGGAAGAACATGCTTAAAACCGAACAGAGAAACTCAAATACCACACATATCGACAAAATGACCGCCCTTGAAATGGCTGAAGTCATGCAGAAAGAAAATGTCAATGCAGCTTTGGCGGTCGAAGCCGCCCTGCCCGATATCGCCAAAGCGATCGACGAAGTATCCAAGCGCATGGAAAACAAAGGCCGTCTGTTTTACATCGGCTGCGGAACATCCGGCAGGCTCGGCGTGCTTGACGCCTCCGAATGTCCCCCGACCTACGGCGTATCTCCCGATCTCGTGGTCGGAATTATCGCAGGCGGAGATAAAGCGCTCAGAAACGCAGTTGAGAAGATCGAAGACAACTATGATTCGGGCAAAAGCGATCTTGCCGCATACAGCATAACAAAAAACGACAGCGTCGTTGGGATATCCGTTGCAGGCGGCGCGTCCTATGTTGTAGGTGCGCTGGAATATGCCAAAAGCCGGGGCGCGCTCACGGTATCTCTTTCCTGCAACGAAAACAGCAGGATATCTCAGATAAGCGATATATCCATAATCACCGATACCGGCGCAGAGGTCGTCACAGGCTCCACCCGCATGAAGGCGGGGACAGCGCATAAAATGGTGCTCAACATGCTTTCGACCGGCGTCATGATAAAGCTCGGCCGCGTATATGAAAACTATATGGTCCACATAAAACCCGTGAACGCAAAGCTCAAAGATCGCATGATACGAATCGTGAGCGAGATAGCGGGCGTTGATAAAGAGCAGGCAGAGCTGATGCTTGAAGCAAACAGCTGGGTGATCGTGGATGCGATCGAAAAAGGAACGCCAAAATGAGAGAAAGCAGAATAGACAGCAAAAGCGGCCGTCCGCTTTTATATATAGACGGCAAGAGAGAACCGGCCTGCGCTTATATCACTTATCTGGACGAGCGTTCCCGATATACTGATTTCATAAAAGAAGGCTACTCGCTTTTTTCCGTCTGCGCTTCCTTTTCGGGGCTGCCGCTTAACGCATCAACAGGCATTACTCCGCTCTACGGCATTTTCGATCAAAAAGGCAAACCCGATTTCAGCCGCTTTGATGAAAGCATCAAAAGTATCGCAGACGCATGTCCTCATGCCAGAATATTTCCCCGCGTGCGCATTTCCATGCCGCAATGGTGGGTGGATGAGCATCCCGATCAATGCTGTCATACTCCCGACGGCAAAATGAGGGAAGCGCTGTTCTCTGACGAATTCAAAAACCAAGGCTGCCTGATGCTTGAAGAATTCATCTCCCATATTCAAGCTTCCGATTATAAAGATAACATAATAGGTTATCAGATCGCAGGCGGACAGACGGAGGAATGGTTTCATTTTGACTTGAACGGCAGCATCTCGCCCTGCGCACAAAATATCTTTAACGAATACCTTTCAGAGAATTATCCCGATATCTGTTTGGAAAAAGCGGAAATACCCAAACCCGATGATATCGAAAACCTGACCGGGTATATCGAAGACGAGCTTTTGCGCCGCTATCTGGAGTTTTCCGACATAAGCATAGCAAAAACCGTTGAATGCTTTGCCCGCAAGATCAAAGAGCTCACCGGATACCGCCAGGTAGTTGGAGCGTTCTTCGGCTATGTTGCCGATGTGTTTAAGCCTCTGCACGGCGCGGGCGGACTTGGTATGCTCCTGAATTCGCCTTGTGTGGATTTTTTCTGTTCGCCCAATCAATACGCCTTCCAAAGGGCACTGGGCAGAGATTGGACGGAATATCTTCCCGGCGAAAGCGTAAAGCTTCATGGCAAGCTGTATTTCCTTGAAAACGATATCCGTACTTGTCTGACAAAATTTCCAAACGAGTGCCGACCCGGTTTGGATCCCAAGGGCATATACACATCAGCGGTTTGGAAAGGTCCCGACAGCATCGAGCGCTCCGTTTGGGCTGTCCGCAAAGCTTTTGCGCGCCAGATCACCCATTCAAACGGTCTTTGGTGGTTCGACATGTGGGGCGGCTGGTATGCCTGCGAGCCTCTTATGAATGAAATGCGTATCTCAAGAGAGCTCATGGCAGAAATTACTTACAGAGATACCCCTCAAACCCATTGTCAAGCCGCTCTTATCATTGACGAAACCTATCCTCATCGCGTGGGCTATTCCGATCCTTCCTTTGGTTTGCGCACAGTCTTCCTTAATGCCTTGGGAAACACCGGGATCCCGTATGATATACTTCTTTTAGAGGATTACAAACATCTCAAGGGCTATAAAGCCGTTATTCTGCCCTACAGCGAAAAATACGATTCACCTTCCATGATCAGGCTCAAGGAGTTTTGCCAAGCAAACAATATTGCCATACTTCAAGGCTCCGATCGGGACATCGATCTTACCTCGGACGAGCTGCGCGCTCGTCTTACAAAGCTTGGCGTTCATTGCTATATCGAAAGCGGCGACGTTATTTACAGCGGCAGCGGTTACCTTGCAATACACGCTTTGACTAAAGGACAAAAGACCGTTATTCTGCCCCGCACCGCGCAGATAACCCCGCTTGACAAAAGCGGCAGCTCCTTTTTCGGCGACCGAATAGATATTTCCATGAAAACCTATGAGACCCAGATATTCAGAACGGAATAAAAGAAGCAGATACTCATTTGAGTATCTGCTTTTTATTTTAGGCTTAATAAAGCTTTGCACCTGCGGGGATGCGGCCAGAGACCATAAGGAGGTTCAGCCTTTCCTCGCCTTCCTCACTGTGAATTGCGGACAGGAGCATACCGTTGGACTCGATGCCCATCATTGCCCTTGGGGGCAGGTTTGTGATGGCGATCAGGGTCTTGCCGATCAGCTCTTCGGGCTCATAATATGCGTGGATGCCGGAAAGGATGGTGCGATCGGTGCCGGTGCCGTCGTCCAGAGTGAACTGCAGGAGCTTCTTACTCTTCTTTACGGCAACGCAGTCCTTGACCTTGACTGCCCTGAAATCGGACTTAGAGAAGGTTTCAAAGTCTACGTAAGAATATCTTTCATGTTTTGCAGTTCATCCGCAGTATACACGCCTTTTTCTTCCAGGCTTTCTACTCTTTCGTCGAACTCATCCTCAAAAAAAGCGCCCATGCGGTCTTCGCCGCCACCAAGATAACCGAATTTTTTCACCGGAATGCTGTGAAATTCAGAAACAAGACCGACTAACTTCCTATAAAACGCCGCTTCTTCCTCCTGCGTAAAGGTCACCTTATCTGCCGTGACACCTTCCAGCTTTCTTTCGATCAAATAGCCGTTCGGATATGCCGGATCGTCACGTGTAAAGACGATCAGCTAGGCACAGGGGATATTGTAACGGCACAAAGTCTCGTTTAAAAACTGCAGCTTGTCATCTTCAGGCCAGTACTTGCTGCGGAACAATTTGAAAATATAACTTTCACCGCCGGACTCAAACGAATAGACGCTGTTATTCGGCACATTTTCGAACGGCTTGAGCTGATCTGCACCATGCTTTAGATATTTACGGATGATCTTTTCTATATTATAGATTCCTTTCCTTTACATTGCATATACATCACAGCCGATCAAACATCCGCACCTCGGCCGCTGTAAGGCGCATCGCCGTAAAAACGTTCGCGTCTGGTGCAGTTTGCGGAATAACGTCTGAAATAGAAATAATCATCTCCGTATCGGTTATAGTGATAGTCGTAAACCGTGCGCTTTTCAAACAGCTTGAAGCCGCATTTTTCCGCTGCTTTGTACGATGCCGGATTGTCCACATCCATCACAACGATGAGGTACTCGACACCATATGCCGCACAGAAATACTCGGCATATGCCTGTGCTGCTTCGGAGGCATAACCTTTCTTCGTGTACCTCTTCAGCATCATCCAGCCGATCTCATATTCGTTCAGCATCGAATTTTTGCCGAATGTAACACAACCCATAACTTCGCCGGTCTCTCGGTTCTCAATCGCGTAGGCGCGCCATGTGTCTATGTCATTTTCATCATCCACGCGGATGAAATCCTGAATAAACTCAAGAACTTCCGCCTCAGTGACATCACGTTTCAGAAGATCCGGACAGTATTCCAATACATCCGGGTCGTAAGCGATTTGATACAGTGCCAAAACATCTTCCTCGCGGAAGGTACGGACGACCAATCTTCCGGTCTCAATAAACATATTTTTCTCCTATATGCATACAGGGTTATCGGTCAGATACCCTCCCTGTCTGTGTTTTTCTATGATTCTTACGCATAAATGCATCACACTCCTTTCCTAAAATTCTGCTTTTGCAGTAATATCATCATAGCTTGATCGTTGTAATAAGTCAACCAAAAATCCCCTGTACCTTTTCAGATACAGGGGATTCGTCATTAAATTAGTACAGCTTTGCGCCTGCAGGGATGCGGCCAGAGACCATAAGGAGGTTCAGCCTTTCCTCGCCTTCCTCAGAATGGATGGCGGAAAGGAGCATACCGTTGGACTCGATGCCCATCATTGCCCTTGGGGGCAGGTTTGTGATGGCGATCAGGGTCTTGCCGATCAGCTCTTCGGGCTCATAATAAGCGTGGATGCCGGAAAGGATGGTGCGATCGGTGCCGGTGCCGTCGTCCAGAGTGAACTGCAGGAGCTTCTTACTCTTCTTTACGGCAACGCAGTCCTTGACCTTGACAGCCCTGAAATCGGACTTAGAGAAAGTCTCAAAGTCTACGCAGTCCGCAAACAGAGGCTCGATCTCGACCTTGGAGAAATCGATCTTCTCTTCAACCACAGGAGCTGCTTCCTGTGCAGGAGCTTCCTGCTCGGCTTCCTTCTTGCCGCCGTCAAGGCTCTTCATGGTGGGGAAGAGCAGAACATCGCGGATAGCGGGGGAATCGGTCATGAGCATGGTCATTCTGTCGATACCGAAGCCGATACCGCCTGTCGGGGGCATACCCAGCTCAAGCGCATACAGGAAATCTTCATCGGTGGTGTTGGCTTCCTCGTTGCCCTGTGCCAGCTGCTTTTCCTGCTCGCGGAAGCGCTCCCTCTGATCGATGGGATCGTTGAGCTCGGAATAAGCGTTTGCCATCTCCCAACCGTTCATGAAGAACTCGAATCTTTCGACATATTCGGGGTTCTCGGGCTTCTTCTTGGTCAGAGGAGATATCTCGATGGGATGATCCATGATGAAGGTGGGCTGCAGGAGCTTGTCCTCTACGAATTCCTCAAAGAAGAGGTTGAGGATCTCGCCCTTGGAGTGGCGCTCTTCATACTCAACATGATGAGCCTTCGCTGCCGCTCTTGCTTCCTCAAGGGTATGGATCTCGTTAAAGTCAACGCCGGAATACTGCTTTACAGCGTCCAGCATGGTGAGCCTTGCAAAGGGCTTGCCAAGATCCATTTCGATTCCGTTATAGG
>SVHB01000042.1 GCA_015056005.1 Clostridiales bacterium | reverse complement strand
CAGCAGAGTGATGGCTTCGCCCTTGATGCCGTTTAAGCAGGCTGCCATTGAGATCTCGGTGCGGGGATATGCTGCGATCTCGGCTTCGTAGGCGCGTTTTCTAAGATCGGCGTCTGCGCTGTAAGCAAAGCCGCGGACAGCTGCCAGAGAAAGGCCCTTGTGCTCTTCGTCAACGTCGATGAGCAATGTGGCATCCAGAGTACCTCTCAGGTTTGCCCAAGCCTTTGCGCCGGTGGTCTGCATCTGAAGTACGAGGGGCTCGAGTTCGGGATCGATCAGATGGCTTGCCTCTGCCTTGGTCTCGCGCAGAATGAACTCATGCTCCTTGATGAGGGGATCGGCTTCGATAACGCTGTCAAGATCAGCGATCTTGCCGACAAAATCGGTGAAGGCGCTGTTCATCATGGCAAGGGTGTTGGAGATCTTGGCGATCCTGTCCTGCGCTCTGAGAGCTGCCTCATGAGTAGCGTTTACGGAAATGGTCAGATGAGTGAACTGAGCGGCGCGGGAGAAAAGTGTGGAAAGCTCCTGCTTGCGCACGATGGCTTCCTTCATGTTCTCCACGTCGTTTTCGCCGGCCTTAAGACCGCGCATGAACTGAAGACCGGACTTTGCAAGCTCGGCCGCCTTGTCAAGGTCAGCATCGAATTTGTCGTCAAAATCCGCGTATAAACGGGTAAGATCCCAATCCATAATAGTTTCCTCCATTTTTGAGCCGTATTATTGGCTTATATTATGCAAACATTATAACATGTACCAAGCAAACAAACAAGCTAAGTATTGCGCTGTCGTTGACAAATATCACCTCATATGATAGCATTTTATTTGTACGCAGGCTTTTTCCTGTGTTTTTATTTTGATTTTCGGGAGATATTTATGAGCAGCAATGTCCGCGATATGACAAAAGGCAGCCCTGTCGGGCTTATACTCATGTTCGCTCTGCCGCTGATGCTGGGAAACGTGTGCCAGCAGCTGTATGTTATGGTGGATACGGCGGTCGTAGGAAAGTTCATCGGCGTTGAAGCGCTTGCAGCGGTAGGCTCGACCGGCTGGCCCGCATGGCTCGTATTGTCGGTGGCGCAGGGGCTGACCCAAGGCTTTGGTATAATGATCGCTCAGGCATTCGGCGCGGGCGATAAAAAGCTTATGCACAAAAGCTATATGAACTCGATTTATCTCAGCATAGCAATAACCGCAGTGCTCATGGTTGTAAGCCAGATCATCATTATGCCCATGCTCAGGCTCCTTGGCACCGAGGAGACCATTCTGGATATGTGCGCGCTCTACATTCGCATTTATTACGCGGGTCTTCCCCTGATGGTGGCGTACAACCTTTTTGCCTGCGTGCTAAGAGCTCTGGGCAACAGCAAAACCCCGCTTTATGCCATGATAGCCGCATCGTTTACAAACATCGCGCTCGACCTAATTTTCGTTCTCATATTCAAATGGGGCATCGGAGGCGCTGCGTTTGCAACCGTGATCGCGCAGGGCGTGTCGGCAGCATTCTGCCTTGTGCATCTGTTAAAGATCGATATATTGAAAGCCGAAAAGGATGAAAAGAAGGCGGATCTGCGCTTGTCCGGACAGCTTTTGAAGCTTGGCACGCCGGTAGCTTTCCAGAACATAGTCATCTGCGTGGGCGGCATGGTGGTGCAGAAAATCATAAACAGCTACGGGCTCGCGGTCATAGCAGGCTTTGCGGCAATGAACCAGCTCTACGGGCTGCTCGAGATCGCCGCGACCTCCTTTGGCTTTTCGCTCACTACATATGTCGGGCAGAATATCGGCGCAAAACAGTACGCCAGAGTCAGGCACGGCACCAACACGGGCGCAGCTCTTGCTTTCATAGTTTCACTTATAATAGCTGCGCTGCTTGCCGTATTTGCAAAGCCGATAATGAAAATGTTCATCGATATCTCCACGCCCCTTGGGCTGGAAACTCTCGATATTGCCGTAAAATACCTATACATACAATGCGCAACTCTTTTTTTCCTTTACCTTCTTTATATCTACCGCTCCGCCCTTCAGGGAATGGGAGATACCTTCATTCCCATGGTCAGCGGCATTGCAGAACTCTTTATGAGGGTCGGCGTTGCGCTTTTCCTGCCATTGGTATTTGCAGACGGCATATTTTTTGCTGAATCCGCCGCATGGTTCGGCGCAGCGGTACTGCTTTGCGTATCCTATTATGCAAAAGTGCATAAACTTCCCCGCACAAACCAACGTCAACCTCAATAAATTGTGTTAAAATTTTAACAATGCACAAGATGTAGTATATTTTATAAAAAAACATATTGACAAAAGCAGATAAATGCATTATGTTATTAGTGGCATTTATCTGCTTTAGTTTTGAAAGGGGATAAGTATGATCATAAACGACAATTTTGCATGGCGCGGCTTTAACGGCGAGAACTGGAAAAACGCAATCGACGTCCGCGATTTCATAATGACCAACTACAAGCCCTATGAAGGAGACGCTTCCTTCCTTGCGGGTCCTACCGAGCGTACCAAAAAAGTGCTTGCGATCTTTAACGATTACCTCAGGGAAGAGCTCAAACGCGGCGGCGTTTACGATATCGACGTGGAAAACGTAGCTTCTCTTTTGAGCTACGAGCCCGGCTATATCGATAAGGATAACGAGCTTATCGTTGGTCTTCAGACCGACACGCCCTTAAAGCGTACCGTCAACCCCTTCGGCGGCATCAGAATGGCAAGGCAGGCCTGCGCCGCATACGGCAAAAAGCTCTCCGACAAGATCGAAAGAGAATTCGCTTACCGTACCACCCATAACGACGGTGTTTTTAGGGCATATTCCGACGAAATGCGCGCCGTTCGTCATGCCGGTCTCATTACCGGTCTTCCCGATGCATACGGCAGAGGCCGCATAATCGGCGACTACAGGCGTGTTGCGCTTTACGGAACCGACGCTCTTATCGAAGAAAAGAAGCTCGATAAGGCAAAGCATTCCCAAATGCCCATGACGCAGGAAAACATCCAGCTGCTCGAGGAGCTTTTCAGGCAGATCGACTTCCTTTCCAAGCTCTCTGAAATGGCAAAGACCTACGGCAAGGATATTTCCAAGCCCGCCAAAAACGCTCTTGAAGCGACTCAGGCAGTTTATTTTGCATACCTCGGCGCTATCAAGGAGCAAAACGGCGCTGCGATGAGCCTTGGCAGGGTCTCCACCTTCTTAGACATCTATTTTGAGCGCGATATCGCAGAGGGCACCCTTACCGAAACTCAGGCTCAGGAGATCCTTGACGATTTCGTTATGAAGCTGAGGATGGCCCGCCAGCTGCGCACTCCCGATTACAACGAGCTCTTCGGCGGCGATCCCACCTGGGTCACAGAGGCAGTGGGCGGCATGGCAAATGACGGCAGAACTCTTGTAACCAAGAGCAGCTTCCGCATCCTCAACACCCTTTACAACATGGGCAGCGCTCCTGAGCCCAACCTGACCGTGCTTTGGTCTCAGGATCTTCCCGAAGAGTTCAAAAAGTTCTGCGCGAAGGTCTCCATCGATACCGATTCCATCCAGTATGAGAACGACGACGTTATGCGCCCCGATTACGGTGACGATTACGCCATCGCCTGCTGCGTATCGGCTATGAAGGTCGGCAAGCAGATGCAATTCTTCGGCGCAAGGTGCAACCTGCCCAAGCTCTTCCTGCTTGCGCTCAACGGCGGCGTAGACGACAAGTCCGGCAAGCAGATCGCGCCCAAGAGCGAGCCCGTAAAGCCCGGCAAGCTCTATTACGATGAGGTTCTCGACCGCTTCAGCAAATATCAGGAGTGGATGTGCGCGCTTTATGTCAACACCATGAACGTCATCCACTGCATGCACGATAAATACGCATACGAAAAGCTGCAGATGGCTCTGCACGACACCAATGTTGAGCGCCTTATGGCCTTCGGCGTAGCAGGTCTTTCCGTGCTCACCGATTCCCTGAGCGCCATCAAATATGCCGATGTCTATCCCACCTTTGACGAAAACGGCATCATCAACGGCTTTGACGTAAAGGGCGACTTCCCCAAATACGGCAACGACGATGACCGCGTGGACGATATCGCCAAGATGATCACCCACAATTTCATAACTGAGCTCAGAAAGACTCCCACCTACAGAAACGCAAAGCACACCCTTTCCGTGCTCACCATTACCTCCAACGTGGTATACGGCGCAAAGACGGGTGCTACCCCCGACGGCAGGAAGGCCGGCGAGCCCTTCGCCCCCGGCGCAAATCCCATGCACGGCAGGGATAAAAGCGGCGCTATCGCTTCTCTCAACTCCGTTGCAAAGATATCCTACGAGGATTGCAGGGACGGTATCTCCAACACCTTCTCCATCACTCCTTCCGCGCTGGGCGCAGATGACGATATGAGAAGCGAGAACCTTGTGGCTCTGCTCGACGGCTATTTCGGCAAGATGGCGCATCATCTCAACGTAAACGTACTTAACCGCGAGATGCTCATCGACGCTATGGATCATCCCGAAAAGTATCCCGGCCTCACCATCCGCGTTTCCGGCTATGCCGTACATTTTGACAGGCTGACCAGAAAGCAGCAGGAGGAAGTCATCTCCCGTACCTTCCACGAGGCGATCTGATGGGAAAAATCTATAAGCTCGAATCCATGTCCGCGCTTGATGGGCCGGGACTTCGATACGTGGTGTTCCTTCAGGGCTGCCCGCTCAGATGCGATTTCTGCCACAACGCAGATTGCGCAGATCTCTTGGGCGGCATAGAAATGAGCGCTGAGGAAGTTTTCCAAAAGATCGAGCGAGCTATCCCCTATATCAAAAAAAACGGCGGCGTCACCCTCTCCGGGGGTGAGCCGCTGTTTCAGAAAGAGTTTACAAATCAGCTGCTTTCACTTTGCAGGAAAGCCGGTCTTCACACCGCGATGGAGACCTCGGGCGCCTGCGATATAGGCGATGTGATCGATCTTGTCGATCTTGTCATCCTTGATATAAAGGCAGACGGCAGGAACAGGGACGGCGCAGAAAAGCTGCTGCTTGCCTGTGAAGAAAAAGCCGTTCCTGTATGGCTCACTCAGGTGGTCATACCCACAAGGAACGACAGCATTGAAAAGCTGCGCCCTTTCGCGCAGCTCAAAGAGCGATTCTCCTGTGTTCAGAAGGCAAGCCTCCTTCCCTATCACACGATGGGCCTGAACAAATGGAAAGGGACGTGCCCGATAGAGCACATCCCCGCAATGGACAAAGCAAAATGTAAAGAGCTTGAGGACAGTCTTTTTCCTAAAGCTTGAACACGATGCCACATACAGCGCCGATGGCGATAAAAACGATGGGGTGCAATTTCCCCGTCTTTTTTATTTGCGTAAGCACCGCGATCACCGCAAAGAGGATAACGGCAGGAATTTTAATTGCCGCAAAGAAATCGCCGAAGGAAGCAAAAGAGGTGGTGGTCAAAAGCGCGATCTTGAGCACGGAGAAGCCCGCCGCGGAAATAAGACCCGTGACCGCGGGGCGAAGGCCCTTGAAAGCGGACTGAACGAGCTTGTTTTCGTTATACTTCTTGAGCACCCTTGCTATCATGAGTATGATAACAAGAGAGGGGAAGATGAGCGCAAGAGTAGCGCAGATACCGCCCAAAACACCGCCAATACTAAAGCCGACATAGGTTGCCATGTTTACGCCGATGGGGCCGGGGGTGCTTTCTGATACGGCGATCATATCCGCCAGCATGCTCTCGGTCAGCCAATGAGGATATTTAGCCGCCATTTCATAAAGGAAGGGGAGAGTCGCAAGCCCGCCGCCGACGGCGAAAAGACCGGTCTTGAAGAATTCCCACATCATAAGAAGGATATCCATCATTTGCTCTCACCCGCTTTCTTGGGGAGATAACCCATTGCGATGCCCACGATGGCAGCGCCGATGACGATATAAAGAGGAGATGCGCCAAGGACAGCCACAAGAACAAAGGCTATTATGCAAAGGATGAGCCCGACTGCGTTTTTGACGCTGCTCTTAAAGAGCTTGATGACCGATGCGAGGATCAGCGCAGCAACTGCGACCCTGATGCCGCCGAACGCATGCTGAACCCAAGTGATATGCGAGATCTGGCTGAGCACCATAGCGATTACGGTGATTATGACTATGGAAGGGCTTACAACGCCCAAGGTAGCGAAAATGCCGCCCAAAACGCCTTCTTCGTTATAGCCGACAAAGGTGGCGGTGTTTACCGCGATAACGCCGGGGGTGCACTGACCTACGGCAAAGTAGTTGAGTATCTCTTCCTGAGTTGCCCATTTTTTGTTTTCAACGATCTCGCGCTCGAGCATGGGCAGCATCGCATAGCCGCCGCCGAAGGTCATCGCGCCGATCTTGAAAAAAGACCAGTAAAGCGAAAGCAGTTTCTTCAGTCTTTCCATGATTATCTCCTTTATGCAAGGTCGCCCTTATAGCTTACAAGCGCCGCGTCTATAACGCCGTCCTGACCCAAAAGCTCGTCAACAAAGCCGGTTCTGGAGTTGGGGAGCCTGATCTCGTAGGTGAGCTCGGTACCGCCTCTGGTGACGGTTTTGCTCTTGAGCCTCTTTTTCTGGATGCGCTTGAGCACCTGAGCGGCTGCGCGCTCGCCCTGCTGATCGCAGTGGATAACAAGAAGGAAGGTATCGCCGCCGGCTTTGCCGAGGAAGGATATCCCGAAAACAGCAGCGCCGATGCAAAGCGCGCCGACTATGGCAAGCAGATAGAAGCCTGCGCCCAGGGTGATGCCCTCAACGATGGACCAGAACATATAAACCGAGTCTGAAGGATCCTTGAGCGCCGTTCTGAAACGAACGATGGACAGAGCACCGACCATACCCAGAGAAAGTCCCAGCGAATGCGAGATGACCATAATGACCAGAGTGGTTATCATGGTGATGAGTATGAGCGAAAGGTTATAGGTGTGCGAATAGAGCACGCCGCGGTAGGTCTTGCGATAGACAAAATAGATGAACAGTCCAACGCCCAGCGCCATTAAAAGCGCAAGGATGACGTTTGCGACGGTCAGGTTCTGTCTTGCAAGGTCAAAACCTTCCAGAAACGAGTTCTTAAAAATGTCGGAGAAGGTCGTCGTCTGATTTTCCATGCTTCACTATCCCCCAAATTTATTTTCTTTGATCGTTATTCATAGCCCCTGCAAAGGGTGTATTTCGATATCGCGCAGCGCTGGCTTTCAACCACATCCACAAGCCCGGGTATCATATCGGGCATCTTGCGGTTGTACTTTATTTCAAGTATGACAGTCGGATCTGTCACGGGCGGCACGGTGACCACATTCGGACTGAATAGGTCATGGCTGTATAGTCCGCTTCTCAAATGCTTATCAAGGGTCACGCGCACATCCTCCACCGGATACACGAACGCTTCTCTTACATAGTCAACTATCACCGCGGGGTGCAGCCCTTTGGTCACCATCTGCACATAAAAATCCTGCAAAAGCGGATCTGCCGCATGCTGGAGATGGTTTGTATCGCCCGCTATCAGCTGATCGCACAGGCTTCTGCTGATGGTGAGCGAGGATTTGGTGATATAATCGCCTCTTTTGCTCTTTCTTTCGAGCTTAATTACCTTGTCGGAAAGGTTGTATATCCTTATCCTGTACTTATCGCGGTTCTGAACGCCTGCAAGCTTATCGAAAAAGGCACTGTCCTCGTTATCGTCAAAATAGAGGCTGCGGATGAAATACTCGCCGTTCTCATCCGAGTTTTCGTCCCTTTTCATCACAAGCGGGAGCCTTCTGCCAAGCAGCCATGCATCCGCTTCGTTAATAAAATACTTTTGCTCGTGGCGCATTTTCGGCTTTTCGAGCTTTCTTTTTTCTTTAGTTAAAATTTTCACCGAAAAGCGCCTCCATTTCGGAATCGGTAAGCTTGAACCATTCCTGACAATACTGAAGTATGAACGGCCTGCAGTTATCGATATAGCTGTGCAGGTAGCCGACTTCCCTCTGCCAGCGCTCATAGGAATAAGAATACGCTTCTTCCTCGGACCATCTTGCGATCTGCCTTGCCATCTCGGGTTCAAGGATCGCTGTGAACTCATCAATCCTTGCATGCACCCTTTCGGGGTCAAAAACCTCGTTGAACATAATGGCAAAGCGTTCAAGGAAAAGTTTTTCCATATCCGGGTTTTTAAGCAAAGCGCGTATGACAGTGCTGTCGGTATTATTTCTTCCTATGCCGCTTTCCTTGAGCATTCGGTCAAAGGAGTTATAGGAAGCTCCGTTATCGCCCGTATTATACGACCAGTCAAGGTCGTACACTATCCATTTCCACTTGGCGCCCTCTACCTTGGGTCTGTAAAACCTTATGTTGGAAGGATCGGAATTGCCTATCATGATCTCAAAAGAGAAATAATCAAAGAGATTTTCAACATCGACCCAATCGGTCACAACTTTAAGGTTATCGGGGTCTCTGAGATCGTTTTCCTTGCAGAATTTGACAAGCGCCTGATAGTCTTTGGTATCTCCGTTATCGGTCTGGCTGCTCGTTCTGCCCGAGCCGGAAAGGATATCGATATTGTCGATCACGCTTTGATCGGTTATGCCCTCGTGCTGAGCAACGGAATACTTGTTTATCCTCTCTCTTATATAATACTGACCCCAGTATTCGCCGTTGATATACACCACGACGCACTGATGATCCTGATAATAGAGGTTGTCGTTTATATCAAGCAGGGAGGAGAGCATCGCATCCCTCATCCTCGCCCTGTAATAGTCCTGACTTGTGGACCTGAGCACTATAGCTTTGTACTCCTCAAACTCTCTGTTTGGGAAGGGGTTAAATTCGAGTCGGTTCTTGCCGCCGTATTCCTTCCTCGCGATTATGAGCAGCGATTTCTGCGCCTGTTCTACGCTCGTTGCGCCCGAGATCTTTATACCCGCATCCTGGCTCAAAAGGCGGTTTCCGTCGGTATCATAGTATTCCATATGCACCGGCCTCTCCCAGTCCTGCCAGTAGTTTGCCTTGGTATGATAACCGCCGCTCTCATATTCATAGTTGGGACCCTTGGCATATATGCCCTTTTCATCGCTGAAAAGATCGTCGTGCTCCGCGGAAAGGGATACCACGGGAACGGTATGGTTTTCGTTCACGATATATGAAAAGGTGTTCACATCGGAGGAAAGCCAGCCGTTTTTATACGCGCAGGTACGGATAACGGTCGTTTTGTTCACATGGATCGCGCCTGCGTACTTTTGAGAAAGCATATTGGGCACAGATCCGTCAAGGGTATAATAAAGCGAAACATCGTCAGGCACCGAAAACTCCACATCGAAGCCCGCAGATTCGTTATAAACGCCCGCTTTTACGCTGGGCTCAAGGCTTGGGGCAACGCCGCCGTAGCCTGCGCCGGAATTATCTGCGCCGGGGGTAGGAGAATCATAATAATAAAAAACGCCGCCGTCGGCAGCGCTCCTACCATATGAGAGATCGCCGCTGAGCTTGGGCACTGCGATCTTATCAAGCAGTCTGCCCTCAGCCGCTGCAAGATAGACGGTCTCGCCGTTTTGGCTTATATCAAAAGGCATCAGCGCTTTGCCTGCGATATCGAGCTCATCAAGCTCGCTGTCGGCATATATTACAACGCTTGAACCCGAGGCTACGGTAAGGTCGGGCAATTCGTTCAGCGTCAGCCTGTTTACCGATGTTCCAAGATACAGCCCCGAAAGGCTCTGAGCAGTGTCGGAAGTGTTGGTGATCTCCACCCAATCGGGGAATATACCGCTGCCCGGCACCGCTTCATGGCTTGAATAGTTCGCGCTCATGACCTCGGTTATGATAAGCCCTGTTTCGTTATTGGCGATAAGCGCTCTTGCCATCTGAGCTGCGCCCTCAGCCCCATTGGGAAGAAGGGGCGTGCCCTGAGAAAACACCTGAGTATCGTTTGATCCGTCGCTGGACCTTCCAAAGGAAAAATCGTTTTCAAGCATCGGAACGCTCAGCTCATCAACGAGCCTCAGTGAATCATCGTAAAGGTATATATTATCCCCGCCGCTTGAGAGCCCGAAGGGCGCATGCATCGGATCGGACGCAGTATCAAGGTATTTATCGCAGGCGATCATAAGATATCCACCCGCTTCGATAATCGTGCCGTTTGGGAAAACAAGCGCCTGAGGGTCTGTCACATCATCGCTTAAAGACCAGCCGGAAATATCAACCGCAGAAGCCGATGCATTATAAAGCTCCACCCAGTCGGGTGCGGTGCCGTTATCCAGAATATAGGTAGTAACATTCTTGGTCATCGCTTCGTTTATGCGCACGGGAGTGGAACCGACTGCCTTATAGGCTTTTGAATACTCGCTGTGCCCATACTCGGTGTTCTCAAAACCCGGGCTGTAAAGGGTGGATACTTCCCAGACGCCGCCAACATACATAAGCGCCTGATTGGACTGCGCGCCCGACGCCATAACAGCGTCAACAGCTTTGCCGTTGGCATCATATATGCCCACGGTCTCGCCCTGAGATATCTTAAAGCTCGCATGCCCCTGCTGGGTAAGCCCGGAGCACCACACAACAGCATAGCCCTTGGCCGGGATCGAAATACCCGTGAGCGGGCTTTTCTGAACATCTGTGGAATCGTCGGTCAGGGAGTAATGGTCAAGGGAAACGGAAGAATCGGAAGCGTTATAGATCTCCACATAATCATAGAAATTACCGTTTCCGTCGTTTACCGCAGCCTTGTTGGAAAACATGATCTCCGTGATCCTTATATCGGCATTTGTGGTATAGGAAACAACGCCGCCGGCAGAAGCGGTGACGGAGCTTTGATTGTTCGCATTATCGATAGCCACGATAACGAATACCGCAGCTGCCAGAACAAGCATATATATAATTGCCATCAGGCGGTTTCTCATGATCATCCTCCGAGAACTGATCGGATACACAAGCATCCAATTTATATTATATCACAGCGCTTGGCTTTAGTAAAGAATCGCAGGCGCAAGACACAAAATAAACGAAAAAAGGAGCGGAACTGTTCATTCCGCTCCCATGCAATTTCTGGTTTAATCAAGGTCCACAAAATCCTTGCGCAGATACATAAACTGATCGTTGTATTTGACAAGATACCAGTTATCGGTTGAGTATTTCTTTACAACGTATACGCTCCTGCCCTTCTTGATGGTGGTCACAATATCGTTATCGGTGCCGGGGCCGCTTCTTGCGTTTACAAAGCTCGATACCTTTATTACCTTGCCCTTCTCAAAATCGTCGTCGTCAAGGCCGATATCGACATAATCGACGCTGACATACGCCTTTTGACCCTCGTACCTGATCTCATGCCAGATACCGTCAACAAACATTTCGTTTATGACCACGGTATTTCCGCGCCTGATCTTGCCAAGGCGCTTGGAGGAGGTGGAGGGCTTTTCCCTGACATTGAGATAGCTGCAGTCAACGACTTCGCCCGTCATGGCTTTGCCGGAAGCAAAATCTCTGAGAGCCTCTACAAGCACCGCATAGCCGTCGTTGCTGATATGAACATAGTCGTCCGAAGAATATTCTGACCTGAGCCTGCCGTTTGAATCCTTCATGGCGTCGGCTACGTTTACATAGGTAAGATCAAGGGAAGAGCACATCTTCTTGATCTTTGAGTTCAAAGAATCGATCCTGTCGTTGGAAATGGATCTGTCCTCTTTGCGTGCGGTCATGGGCAGCACGGACTCGATAAAGATCTCGATGCCGGGGTTTGCATCGCGGATACGGTCGATCAGCTGCTCATAATAATCGATGGTATTATCCATATCCTCTTTGACATCGTTTATGCCCATCATTATGAACACTCTGGAAACACCGAGCTTGGCGATGGATTTCTGCGGCTGCAGGCGCTTGCCGCTCAAAATGGGATGCAGATCATAGCCGTCCTCGTTGAGAGCGCCGCGGATGGAATAGCTGCCCTTTGCAAGGAACTGCGCATCGCCCATAAAATCGGAATCGCTCTCGCGCTTGCGCTCAACATATTCCTCAAGACCGACGGTTATGGAATCGCCGAGGAAAACGGAATCATTGAAGAACGCATCCGCGCTTGCTGCATAAGCGGTTTTAGGCGATACAAACGCAAACATGCCCATCAGCATACACGCGCAAAGAATGAGTGACAACAAACGTTTATATATCATAAAACTTAGCCTCCATGATACGTCGGTTACATCCAACGTTCATTATTATAGCCAAAAACGCACGTTTTGTCAAAAACAGCACGTTTATAGTATCATCTGAGCCAGATTATATTGGTATCGTTGACCAAATGATCGGGCGAATACACGATGAGCGCCTGGCTTGCCCCAACCTCAGATGCAAGCTCGCTCACCGGCTGTTTATAGTATCTGAGATCTACAAGCACGATATCGCTGTAATGCCCTATCAGCATGGGAACAAGGCTCATCGCATAGGAATCCTTGATCATGATGAGCGTGCGCTCTTCTTCAGCTTCAAGGTTTTCAACATAGGTCACGGGATGATTTCCATCTAAAAATACTGGGTACTTGTCCATCATATCAGCATATTTTTCGGTGAAAAACAGGCTGTCCCATTCACCTTCGGCATCCGAGAACCTGACTTTTACGCAAACGCCCGGATCGAGCAGGGCGATAGTATCGCTCTTTGTGAGCCAAAGACCGCTTCTTGAATATGTGGAACCGTAGAAGCCTTCCATATAGGATATATCAAACTCTTCAAAAGGCTTTGTTTCAATTCCAAAGTACCCGCAGATATTTTCATAGGCGATATATGCGCCGTATTCATTCCAGTGATGATCCGTTCTGTAGAAAAGCTGTTCTTCGCAGGAAATAAATTCCTCTGATATATCAATAAACGACGCTTTTCCTAAAAACGTTTCATGTATTGTTTTTATTATCTCATTATCGGTATAGCACTCCCACTCAGCTTTTTTCAGAAGCTCCCTGTCCACATAACCCGCGGTGGTGGGTATGATGAGCGCGGTATCTAGACCGGTATTTTCCGCAAAGTCGACCATTTTGCCAAGGTTCTTTTTCAGCGGCTCGATATCGACCTTTACGGGGGCTTCAATGAGATTGCCTTTTTCATCTCTCCAGATATCGCCGGTATTCTGCCTGCCGGTCAGAAGATCAAAATATGCGTTCACGCCTACAAGGAAATTCCTTCCCGGCATTTTATCCGCAAGAAATTCCTCAAAATCCTGACCCCATTTGCCCGAAAAGAAGCTTTCGGACGTAAACGCCGGGAACTCCTTGCGGTATTCCTTTTCGTGCTCCTTGAACGCGGGCGGCTCTGCAAAGACATAATAAAGCCCCACAAATACTATCACCAGCGCCAGAAAAGCGGGCAGCACATATAATATTTTATCGTATTTTTTCTTTTCCATACATTCCCTCATAAAAATCAGAAGCGGAAATAGATGAAGGGGTTATAGGATTGGCCGATCACAGCGCCGGCGCAGAGAACGAACAGAACCAAAAGGGCTATCGTCTCTGCTGTTATGCGCAGCCTGTTTGATATCCTGATTTTTCCCCAAACAGACGAAACCACGGGCGTTGAAGCTGCCGCGCAGATCAGCATCATGGGAAGGTATCCCAGCACCATCCTTACAGCATCCGCACCGATAAGCCCTGCGGTGCCTACGCCTATAAGGGTCTTTGCAAAGCCGATGAGCTGCGCAAAATCGGTAAAATAGAACAGCACCCAGCCAAGCACTATGAACAAAAGCGCGTAAAGATGAGAAGCGAATTTGGGCAGTTTTTTAAGCGCCTTGAGCAAAAACACCTTTTCGATTATAAGAAGGACAGCAAAATAAACGCCCCAGAGCACAAAATTCCAACTTGCGCCGTGCCACAGACCCGTCAGCGCCCAAACCACACAAAGGTTTATGAGCTGTCTTTTGATTCCGCGCCTGTTGCCGCCAAGGGGGATATAAACATATTCCCTGAACCATGTTGAAAGGGAAATGTGCCATCTGCGCCAGAAATCGGTTATGCTGTCTGCGATGTAAGGATAGTTGAAATTTTCCAAAAACTCAAAGCCCATGACCTTTCCAAGACCGATAGCCATATCGGAATAACCGGAAAAATCAAAATATATCTGGAAGGTATAAGCAATTATGCCCGCCCATGAGCCGATAACGCCGTTTGCTCCGGGATTTTGTGAAAGGTTCGTCCACATAAGACCCATCGCGTTTGCAAGCAGAAGCTTTTTGGAAAGACCGATTATAAAGCGCTTACAGCCCTCATAAAGCTTTTGCGCGCTGATTTCCCTGTCGCCCAGCATCTGAAGCTCAACATCCCTGTATCTTACGATGGGACCCGCGATCAGCTGGGGGAAAAGCGCAACATAGGTACCGAAGACCACAGGATTTTTCTGACAGGCAACATCACCGCGGTAAACATCGATAACATAGGACATGGACTGGAAGGTGTAAAACGATATGCCGATGGGCAGCACGATATTGGGTATGCTGATGTTTTGAAGGGCGGGTACAAGGGAAGCGGCCGTTTCCATAAAGAAGCCCGTGTACTTAAAATATCCCAAAAGCCCAAGGTTTACAAAAACGGTCATGATCAGCCAAAGCTTTTTCTTTCCCGGGAACTTGTCCATCAAAAGCGCGCCCAAATAGTTGAGCGCTATGGACAAAACCATGAGCAGCACAAAAACAGGCTCACCCCAGCCGTAAAAGACAAGGTTGAGCACAAAAAGATAATACAGCTGATATTTTTTTGGCAGTGCGTAATAGCCGATCAATACAAGCGGCAGATACGCAAACATGAACACAGCCGATGAAAAGACCATTTTATCTCCCCTGCATACACAAAAATCGGGGAGGGCAAAGCCCTCCCTTCAAAGCTTTTTTATTATTTGATATAGTCTTTATAAGCCTGAGCGATCGCGTCAAAATCGGGCGATACGATAAGGCTGACATAGTTTTTATCGCGAAGCACAGAGCATTTTTCAATGATGGCAGCCTGCTCGGGGGAATAACCCTCCGCCTCGTCAAGCTTTCTTTCAAGCCTTGCCTGAAGCTTCTCTTCAAGGCGGTCGGCTGCATCTTCATTTGCGGCTACAAGGATAACGAACTCGTCTGCCAGCATATTATCAAGGGATATGTAATAGATTCCCTCGCTGACATCCGCAGTATCGATGCCGTAGTAATCAAGCAGCATATCGGAAGGAACTTCCATAAGTTCCACGGGATTTTTCTGCAGCTTTTCAACCTGTGCAAAAATATCGGAAGGCTTCTTGTACTCGATCGAAGGCTCATTTGCTTCGTCTTCACCGTCAATGATCACAACATCTTCATTGGAAGTCACCGGAGCCGGCGTAGATGTGGTGGATGCAGAAACGGTGGTATCGCCGCCTTCAGAGCATGCGGTCAAGGCAAAGATCATTGCAAAAGCAAATATCGCCAATAATATCTTTTTCATTTACAAATACGCTCCTTTTTGGTTTTTCGGCGCTGTTTATTATTCGCCGCCGTCTTCGCCCTCGTTTATTTCTTCTTCGGGCTCTTCGCTGCCGTCCGGTGCTTCTTCGCCGGTGGACTTGGATGCATCATCGGGCTCGGTCACATCGGGCGCCTGAGTAAGCGCGGGCTCTTTATTCTGATCGTCCTTGTTCTCAGACTCATCAGCAGCATCGGGAGCTTCGGAAACATCCGGAGTGCTCTCGGGCGCCTCTGTGGGATTTGCCGCAAGGAAATCCTCCACACTCACGGGGTTTACCCATTCTTCCGCAATAAGCTTATCCTTGGCAAACTGCCTCAAAGTATCGATCCAGACCGCCGCGCCCTGTTTGTTCATGTGAACATAATTGTCGGAAGAAAGCTCTTTTCTCAGGCAATTATCCTCGCCCTTCATGGGGGTGGAGATATCAAGGCAGTCAAGCCCCATATCCTTGGAGAGCTGCAAAAGAGCAATGTTGAAATTATCGGTGCCCTCGTTTGTAAAGTTCGTTTTCTCGCCCGCTTTGGTTATGGGGGTGCAGTACTGGATGACGATCTTGGCATCGGGGTTCTTTGCCTGTATCTTCTCTATAATAAGACGATATCTCTCGCTGTTTGTTTCAACATTCGAGCCCGCCCAGTCGTTCAGTCCAAGCATTATGAACACTTTTTTTGCCTGCATCATAAAAAGCGCATCGGCAACGTCCATCGCCTGACCCTGATAGGTCAGATTCGTCCTTGAAGGATCAAAATCGCGGTAGGCGGTAGATATTGAATATTTGGCTGCGGCAAGGAAGCGCGCCTGACCCAAAACTGATTCGTCGTGATTGCGCCTGTATACCACAACATTCTGAAGCCCCTGGGTGATCGAATCGCCCACGAACACCGCGTCGTCAAAATACGCATCGTAATACCCGCTTGAAGCCTCCGGCAGGGATTCCACATCTAACGGCTCGGGTGTGGGCTCCGGGGTAGGTTCCGGTGTGGGTTCGGGCGTAGGCTCTAAAGTCGGTTCCGGAGTAGGTTCCGCCGTGGGAGCAAGAGTGGGAGCCAATGCCACATCCGGTATGGTGATCAGCTCCTCTGCCGGCTGCTTTTCGCAGCCCGCAAAAACGAACACCATCACAAAAGACAGCACAAATATAGAAAAACGCTTGAAATCACAATTCATTGCGCATTGCCTCAAACCTGAAATACTACGGCTTTTACATAGCCGTGCAATTTAGATTATGATAGCAAAACGGCTTTATGTCAAGCATCAATAAAGCCGTTTCTACAAATATTTATGATACTTTAATTTTCCAAGGATTCTTCTTCGTAGCGCTCGACCAGAATGCCCGCTTCCTTGAAAAGCGCAATGGAGAATTCGTCGGGATAATCGTATTTGTATACTACCCTTGTGATGCCTGCGTTTATTATCAGCTTTGCGCATATGCAGCAGGGCTGATGGGTAACATATAAGGTAGCGCCTTCCAGCGAAAGCCCCAGCTTTGCCGCCTGAACGATGGCGTTCTGCTCTGCATGAACCGCATAGCAAAGCTGCGCCTGCTGCCCCGAGGGAATACCCATCTTTTTCCTCATGCATTCGCCGCGCTCAACGCAGGTCTTTATCCCCGCGGGCGCACCGTTGTAGCCGGTGGTAAGTATGCGCTTGTTTCTGACTATAACGCTGCCCATTTTTCTGTTCTGCTGGTAGCAGCTGGCCCATGTACCGACCAGCTCGCACATCTGCATAAACCTGTGATCCCATTTATCAAAAGCCATATTTGCGCTCCTTTCTCCAAAAGAAAAGGGGAATTAAAATTAAATCTTTCTAATAATTATATACCGATATTATCCATCTGTCAATTTTTTCGTAAACGCGAGCTTTCGCGATAAAGGTGCATAAAATCGGCCGATTTACAGATAATACCAACTGAATCAAGCTATTTTCGTTCAAAAACGGAAAATACTTGTCTTGCCATCAAAGAACATCCGTTGTATATTATAAACAGTTGTTAGCACTCAACGCAGGAGAGTGCTAACAAACCCGATAACTGATAATTATATGGAGGTTACATATTATGAAGCTTTCTCCTCTGATGGACAGAGTAGTTCTTAAGAACACCGAGATGGAAGAAACCACCAAGAGCGGCATCGTTCTTGCGGGTACCGCAAAAGAAAAGCCCCAGACCGCTGAGATCATCGCTGTCGGCCCCGGCGGCGTTGTTGACGGCAAAGAGATCAAGATGTACGTTTCCGTCGGCCAGAAGGTCATTTACTCCAAGTATGCCGGCACCGAAGTCAAGCTCGACAACCAGGAGTACATCATCGTACGTCAGGGCGACATCCTCGCGATCGTCGAATAATCAACTCTTTACTTTATAAATTCAGAAAGGAATCGTAATATTATGGCAAAGCAGCTTCAGTACGGCGAAGAGGCACGCCGCTCTCTTGAAAGAGGCGTCAACGCTCTTGCAGATACCGTTAAGATCACCCTTGGCCCCAAAGGCCGCAACGTAGTTCTCGATAAGAAATACGGCGCTCCCCTCATCACCAACGACGGCGTTACCATCGCAAAAGAGATCGAGCTTGAAGACGCATTTGAAAACATGGGCGCTCAGCTCGTAAAGGAAGTCGCCACCAAGACCAACGACGTAGCAGGCGACGGCACCACCACCGCTACCCTTCTTGCTCAGGCCATCATCCGCGAAGGCATGAAGAACGTTGCCGCAGGCGCAAACCCCATGGTTCTCAAGCGCGGCATCCAGAAGGCCACCGAGACCGCAGTTGAGGCTCTCAAAGTCCTCTCCAAGCCCATCGACAGCAAGACCGCCATCGCTCAGGTCGGCGCGGTTTCCGCAGGCGACGAAGAGATCGGCAACCTGATCGCAGACGCTATGGAGCGCGTTTCCAACGAAGGCGTTATCACCGTTGAAGAGAGCAAGACCATGAAGACCGAGCTCAAGACCGTTGAAGGCATGCAGTTCGACCGCGGTTACGCTTCTTCCTACATGGTCACCGATACCGACAAGATGGAAGCAGTCCTCACCGATCCCTTCATTCTCATCACCGAGAAGAAGATCAGCAATATTCAGGAGATCCTGCCCGTGCTCGAGCAGATCGTTCAGACCGGCAAGCCCCTGCTCATCATCGCAGAAGACGTTGAAGGCGAAGCTCTTGCAACTCTCGTAGTCAACAAGCTGCGCGGCACCTTCACCTGCGTTGCAGTCAAGGCTCCCGGCTTCGGCGACAGGAGAAAGGCAATGCTGCAGGATATCGCTATCCTCACCGGCGGTCAGGTCATCTCCGACGAGCTCGGCCTCGACCTTAAGGAAACTCAGCTGGGTCAGCTCGGCCGCGCTCATCAGGTCAAAGTCGACAAGGACAACACCGTTATCGTTGAAGGCGCAGGCGATCCTTCTCAGATCCGCGCACGCGTTTCCTCCATCAAGGCTCAGATCGAAGAGACCACTTCCGAGTACGACAAAGAGAAGCTCCACGAGCGCCTTGCAAAGCTCGCAGGCGGCGTAGCGGTCATCGAAGTCGGCGCAGCTACCGAGGTCGAGATGAAAGAGCGCAAGCTCAGGATCGAAGACGCTCTTGCTGCAACCAGAGCAGCCGTTGAAGAAGGCATCGTTCCCGGCGGCGGCGTAGCACTCATCCGCGCCATCCCCGCTGTTACCGCTCTGCTTGAGACCACCGACGGCGACGAGCGCACCGGCGTTAAGACCGTTCTGCGCGCTCTTGAAGAGCCCGTCAGGCAGATCTGCACCAACTGCGGCATCGAAGGCAGCGTTATCGTAGCCGATATCAAGGCTCACGACGGCTCCTACGGCTATGACGCAAAGAAGGGCGAGTTCTGCGACATGATCGAGACCGGTATCCTCGATCCCACCAAGGTCACCAGAAGCGCTCTGCAGAATGCGGCTTCCATCGCATCCATCCTTCTGACCACCGAATCCCTGGTCGCCGATATTCCCGAGCCTCCCGCGCCCGCAGCGCCCGCTCAGCCCCCCATGTACTAAGATAAACAATAAGAGGCACGCTTAATAAGGCGTGCCTCATTTTTTACCGCAAATATTCGGAACAATTTCCTTGCATAATAAGTCTAAACAGTAAGGACGGTGATATAATTTGAAAAGACTGCTTTGCCTTGTGCTGGTGATCATTATGACCATGCTTGCCGGATGCACAGCAAATGTTGCGGAGGATAATGAATTGATAGATAACGAAACTTTGCAGGAACCCGTAAACGAGTCAAAGCCCGCATCTCCCGTGCTTTTGACCTCGGTCACCTACCCCGAAAGCGCGGCGGCCGACGACCACGAGCGAAGATATGAGCTGATGGAAGAAAACAAGGTTCAGGATGCCTTCAAGCTTCAGGTCAACGATTTTGCTATCAAGACAGCCGCATCGGTCATAAAAGACGGCGAGAACTTCAACTATTCTCCCGCCAGCCTTTATTTTGCCATGGCAATAGCTGCAAACGGCGCAAACGGCGATACCCAAAAAGAAATTCTGGACCTCATGAACCTTTCCTCAAAGGAGGACTTGAGCGAGGTCACCACCCTTTATCGTCTGCTTTACAAGGACAACGAAGCCTTCAAGCTCAATATCGCCAATTCCGTCTGGCTGGACGATTCCTTTACCTTCAAGGAAGATTTCATAAGAGCTGCTCAGGACGAGCATTACGCGCAGATCTACACCGCCGATCTTCCCAAAAAGGAAACCGGCGAAGCTATCGGCAAATGGATCAGCGAGCATACAAACGGCACGCTTGAGCCCAAGGTTGAATTACCCGACAGCACTATCATGACAATAGTGAACACCGTGTATTTCAACGATAAGTGGTCATCTCCCTTTGACGCGCAGATGACCGAAAAGGGCACCTTCCACGCCGCATCGGGCGATATTCAGGTCGATTTCATGAAAAAGAGCGGCACGGGCGCCGGCGTTGTGAAAAACGACGAGTACCAGAAGGTGACCCTCGGCTTTACCGGCGGTTCAAGGATTATGTTCATAATGCCTACCGATGGAAGCAGCGTCGGTGACCTTATGAAGGATACCGAAAGGCTTGCCGCAATGATCGACGAGCCTGGTCAGAGCGTGGGCAAGCTGCATCTGACATTGCCCAAATTCACCTTCAAGACCGATATCGACATAAAAGAAGCCCTCGAACAAATGGGGGTTACCAATATGTTCTCGGGCATGGCTGATTTTTCCAATATGAGCGATGACCCCGCCAGAATATCCCAGATCAAACAGGGCACATACATAGCCCTTGACGAGGAAGGCGTTGAGGCAAGCGCTTACACTATGATGATGGCTGTGGCAACCGCAATGCTCTCCGGCGAGCAGACTTTGACCTTTGACAGACCCTTTATCTACGCCATATTCTCCGAAGGCGTGATCATTTTCATGGGCACGGTGGAAAACCCCGCTTTATAAAAGGATGAGCAAAATATAGCCGATATAAGCTCCAAGCAGCGCTGTTCCCTGCAAACGGGAAAAGCGCTGCTTTATTATCATCGGGATCAGCGCAATAAGGCAAAGGACAAGGCAGGCGGGAATATCAAACATAAGGTTCTGACCCGCAACGGGAAGCGCCGAACCGGATACAAGGGAGCACAAGGGCAGTATCAAGGTCACATCTATGATGTTTGCGCCAAGGATATTCCCCACGCTGAGCGACGCGCTGCCCTTTTTCAGGGCTGCGATCGCCGTTACCAGCTCGGGGATCGAAGTTCCGACCGCGATAACCGTTGCTCCTATAACGCTGTCGGGTATGGAAAGCATATGGGCAATGATCGTTCCGTTATCCACAAGCAGATCCGCGCCTATAACTATTCCCGCAGCTCCAAACACGAATTTGAGCGAATTTACTGCAATCTCCCTTTTGCCTGCGGGAACTCTCTCCGCTTTTTTTGCATCACTTGTGCGAAGGGAAGCGATATTTTCAAAGACAAACAGGAGGAATACCGCGATCAGCATGATGCTTGCAATTATAGATATGCTGCCGCTCAAGGAAAACAGAAGGATGATTAACAGCGCTGCGGTCAGAAGCAGCGCCTTTATGCCGTACAGCTTTCTTTCTGCGGTCTGAGGAGCGAAGATCACCGATATCGCAAGTATCAGACCAAGATTTGCCGTAGATGAGCCCACCGCGTTTGAAACCGCCATCTCCACCCTGCCCTGAGACGCGGCTATGGCGGAGACGAAAAGCTCCGGCAGAGTGGTCGCAATGCTTACGACCGTCGCTCCAACCAGAAATTCCGGCAGCCCCAGCGCCTTTGCTATCCACGAGGACGCATCGACAAAGATATCGCCGCCTTTTATTATGAACGCAAGACCTATCAAAAAAAACAAATATACCGATAAGCTCTCCAAAACATCCTCCGAATTTACCAATACCCATGGAAATTTTCTTTCCATGGGTATATTTTATGCCGTTATAAGCTTTTTACACAACCATTTCCGCTCTGCGGATGATATGATCCTGATAGGATCTGTCAAGCCTTACGAAATAGCCGCTCCAGCCCCAGACCCTGACTATCAGGTTCTGATAGTTTTCCGGATGCGCCTGCGCATCAAGGAGACGGTCGCGGTTCACCGCGTTGAGCTGCAGCTGATGACCGCCCATATCGATAAAGCCCTTGACCAGCATTGCGGTCTTTATGAGCGCTTCCTCGTTTCTGAACACGCTGTCGTGCAGCTCCATGGTGAGCGGACCGCCGTTGATCGCCCTTTGGATATTCTTGGGGCTGAAGGATTTGATGACCGATACGGGACCGGAAACGGGAGCAAAGATGGAGGGAGAGAAGTTCGCGCCCAGCGATTCGCCCGCTCTTCTTCCATCGGGAGTAGCGCCCATATTGTCCGCATGCCACAGATAATACATGGCGCTGCCCGTACCCGCTCTGAAAATTCCGCCGCGCTCGTTCACTTTGCCCGAAAGGGCGTCTGCAAACATATCGATAAGGCATTCAAGGAACTCGTCTGCGCTCTTATCGCCCTTGCCCAGCTTGGGAGCGTCCACCCTTAAAGTGTGCAGAAGTTTTTCTTCACCCTTAAAATCATTCTTTACCGCGTTTGCAAGGCAGGCTTTGCTTATGCTCTTATCCTCAAACACATATTTTTTGACCGCGGCAAGCGAATCCGCAGCAGTTGCAAAGCCGGTACCGTGCACGCCGTAATTGTTATAAATACAGCCCAGAGATATATCCTTGCCCGCATCGGCGCAGCCTTCCATCATGGTAGAAAGCAGAGGAGACGGGAAAATATAAAGGTTTTTGACCTTATGTTCGATCTCATGGCATTGGGACACGATATGCGCCTTAACAAGCATGAGGAAAGCATCAAAGCTATCGCAGTTTTCAAGCCATTCGGATGCATATCTTACCGCCTTTGCCATTGAAACCGCTTCGATATTGGGTATATCCATGGCTCTTCCGGGAATGATGAATTCCCAGCAAGCGGCAACGGTATAGTTATAAGCATCCTTTGGCTCGTAGCCGAGCTTTATAAGAGCGGGGATGACAACATCGTCGTTTGAATACTGGGGGAAGCCCAGACCGCGCCTTGTGAGCCTTGTACCCTCAACATAGCGCTCGACGGGAGTACTTTTGGACACCCTAAGGTTTATCTTGGGGTCGATCACGTTCAATTCAAGGCTTGCTTTAAGGCACATTTCGCTAAGGATATTATAGCTGTCGCTTCCGTCCTCGTTTATGCCGCCAAGCATCATGCTCTGACCGTTATCGCCCTGCTGGATGCCGGTATAAAGCTCGCTGTCGCGGTTGAAGGTGAGGAAGAACTCCTCTACCAGCTCAAAAGCGCTGTCCTTATCAAGCCTTCCCGCTTCAAGGTCGGCTTCAAGATAAGGCAGCATATACTGATCGAACCTGCCCACGGTGTTGTGGTAATTCCTGCTCATCCACATGGCAAAATGTATGAGCCTGAAAAACTGCAGCGCTTCAAGGAAGGTCCCAGGAGCCTTTGCGGGAACATTTGAAAGGGTCTTGAATACAACGGTATTTCCCACTCTTTCTGCTTCGTTCCTCAGCCTATCGGCGTAGCCCTGTATCGCTCTGAGCGTACGGATGCAAAGCGCAATATACCTTTCATCGCCCTTTGCCGCTTTCAGATCTTCTATCGCCCTGTCAAGGCCTTTGTTCATAAGCATGGTGTAATCCACGCATATATTGCATACCTCGCCCGCTTCGTGGAGGAAAAACCTGCTCTTTATATCTTCCATCTCGCTTACGGTATAAAGCTCGGGCAGTGTTTCAAGAGTTCTTGTGGAGGCGATGTATTCGTCCTTGTATACTATCGGCTTTGTTGCTCCAAGCGAATATTCCAAAGCCAGAGTATAGCGCTCATCGGGGCTTATTTCGTTTGCTTCAAAAGCTTTGGCTAAGAAATATTTATCGCCAAGCCCTCTTCTTTCGCCTTTCTGTATCTTTTTTACAATAAACAGCTCGCGCAGTTTTTCGATCCTTTCGTTCATAATACAACGCTCCTTATGCCGTATTTTGAGAATATATCGGTACGCGCCCTGACGGGGACGCTTTCATCAAAACCGGGATCATACGCCATATCGGCGTTTTCGTATTTTGCTCCTGCAGTCATCTGATACGGCAGAAGCTCCACTCTTTCAAGCGATTTTGCGCCCGCGATCAGCTTCGCCGTGCTTTCAAGATTTTCATCCGTATCATTCACCCCGGGGATGAGCGGCACTCTTATCACAAAGGGCTTGCCCGACGCTTTGAGCAGCTCAAGATTTTCAAGAATGATATCGTTATAAACGCCTGTATACTCTTTATGGATATCCCTGTCGGTGTGCTTTATGTCCATCATCACAAAATCGACCGCTGCAATAACCTTTTCAAAAACATCCTTTTTTGCGTAGCCGCAGGTCTCTATCGCCGTATGCGCGCCGCGCAGGTAAGATATCGTTTCAAGCAGAAAATCCGCCTGCAGGGTGGGTTCACCGCCCGAGAAGGTAACTCCGCCGCCCGACGAGAGATAAAAATCCATATCCCTTAAAAGGATATCGGCAAGCTCCCTTGCGCTCATTTCCCTTCCCGCAATCTGCCTAAGCCCCATCGGGCACATTTCAACGCATTTTCCGCAGGCATCGCATTTCCCGCCATGGCAAACAAGGCGGCATTTTCCGCAGTCCGTACATGCGCTTTTGCTCACCATGAGCTGTTTTTGAACCGAAAGGCCTTCCGGATTGTGGCACCATCTGCATTTCAGCGGACATCCCTTCAAGAACACGGTCTGCCTGATACCGGGACCGTCGTATACCGCAAACTGCTTTATATCGAATATTACACCCTGCATGCTGACTCCTTAGAAACGCAAGATGCGCGTTGACGCAATTGATTTATTTCGATATAATTATAATATCCAAACGACAATTTGAAAAGGTGGAAAATGTATGTCAGGCAATCCTTTTTCTTTTAATATCAATATAAACAGCGAAGGAAAGCTCGATCATTCTGTAACCGAGCAGCGCTCGGGCAGCTTTGCGTCATATCGCATAACGCTTGTAAACAACACGGATTCCGATGCATTTTTGAACGAGATAAAGCTCCAATTAACAGAGCTCATGGGCAAAGGCTTTGGCGAAAAGGCTTTTTGCGGCTATAAATTTTTCCGTCAGGGCAGACATAAGAACGACCTGCCTTCCGTTTGTACCCTTGGCGTGATCGACAGCGCTTTTGAGGACTGCTTCGGCGGCTTAAAGGAGGACGGCACCAGCAATCGCGCTTTTGCAGACCGCGACCTTATGATATCCGATCCCTTTTTGCAGATAACGGGGGAAAACGAGACCGCGCTTTTGGGCTTTACCAGCCAGGAAAAAATGCTCGGCTTTGTAAGAGCATACCTGACCGACGATCTTTGCGGCGTAAAAAATCTCGAAATTTCTCTTTCCGGCGATCATATGCTTATCGCTCCCGGTGAAAGCGTCACCACCGACGAGATCTATATATCCGTATCGGATTGCCCCTTCAGGCAGATAAAGGAATACACCGAAAGGATAAAGGAGATCGGCACACCCGTACCCAAGTGCAAATATCACAAGCCCACCCTTTATTCCACATGGTATTATTACGGCGATTCCGTAAGCGAGGACGATGTAAACGAAAACCTTGAATGGCTTGAAAAGCGCATGCCCGAGGTCGACGTTTTCCAGATCGACGAAGGCTGGGAATGGAAGACGGGCGACTGGATCGCAAACCTTCGCTTCCCCTCCGGCATGAAAAAGGTTGCCGACAATATCCGCGCCCACGGCTTTGATCCGGGTCTTTGGACCGCACCGTTCATAATCGATCCCAGATGCGGCATCCGCTTTTATCATACAGACTGGCTCCTTCGAAAAAAGGATGGCACGCCTGTTCGCTTCCATATGAACGACATGGATAACCTCGTCCTCGACCCCACTCACCCGGGTGTGCAGCAGTGGCTAAGGGAAATGTACACCTACCTTGCCAAGGAATGCGGCTATCTCTATCATAAATTCGATTTTACCAGAGCTGTGGCGCAGGACCCGGACGCCGTATTCTATGACAAGCGCGCAACAAGAGCCACCGCCTACCGCGAGGGCTTCAAGGTCATCCGCGAAGCGATCGGCGATGAGGGTTATCTCCTTATCTGCGGCGGTCTCTATCTTGCA
>SVHB01000041.1 GCA_015056005.1 Clostridiales bacterium | reverse complement strand
GGTCACGGCGACGGCGGCGGCGGTGTTACCAGAGGCATGTTAAAGCTCAGGCGTGCGCTTGAAAAGATGCCTTCCATCCCCAAGGCGAACCCCTCCAAGGCGGGCGATTTCTTTGACAAGGTACATTTAGATGTATCCGCATCCGGTCAGCAGCTGCCTGTTTGGGACGGCGAGCTTTACCTTGAATATCACAGGGGCACCTACACCACTCAGGCGCACAACAAGAAGATGAACCGTAAATGCGAGTTTGGGCTCGCTCAGGCCGAATGGATCGGCACTCTTGTAAACCTTCTTGGCGGAAACGTAGACACCGACGCGCTCAAGGAAGGCTGGGAGACCGTGCTTCGCAACCAGTTCCACGACATAATCCCCGGTTCCTCCATCCACGAGGTATACGAGGATTCCCGCGCAGAATATCAGGGCGTTTGCGATATGCTCGACAAATTCAACGACGATGCTTACAATACCTTGACCGTTCAAAAGGACGGCGCGTACACCCTTACCAACTTCTCATCCTTTGACAGGTTCGAGCCGGTATATATTGAAACCGACGCTTTGGGTACCTTTACCGACAGGGAGGGCATGCCCCTTGTCAGCCAGCGCACCGAAAAAGGTTATTACGTGCTTTGTCAGGTTCCCGCGCTTTCAATGGCGACCATATATTTCACCGAAGGCTCCGGGGAAAGCTACGAGCCCATCGACGAGGAAGTTGACGAATACGAAGATGATCTTTACATCATTGCCTTTGACGATGACGGCGCAATTTCCCGACTGTATGACAAAACCGCCGAACGTGAGGTCATAAAGGCGGGCGGTGTCGGAAACGCTTTGGAAGTATACGAAGACAAGTCGATGAAATACGACGCTTGGGACATCGATATTTATTACACTCAGAAAAAAGAGCGTTTTAAGATGGTAGGTGTACCCCGCGTGATCGAATGCGGCGAGCTCATAACCCGTATCCGCACTCAGTATGCTTACAACCTTTCCACCATTTCTCAGGACATGGTGATATACGCGCATTCGGGCAGGATAGATTTTGTCACTCACGCTAACTGGCATGAGTCTCATCGCCTGCTCAAGGCTTCCTTCAGCGCAGATATCAGGGCCACCCGTGCCAACTACGATATTCAGTACGGCTACGCCGATCGTCCCACCCACAAGAACACTTCCTGGGATTGGGCAAAGTTCGAGGTTTGTGCGCACAAATGGGCCGATATTTCCGAGCAGAACTACGGCGCCGCGATTCTCAGCGAAAGCAAGTACGGCTTCAACATCCATGAAAGCGAAATGAAGATTTCGCTTCTGCGCTCTCCCAAGGCGCCCGACTATGAAGCCGACATGGGCGAGCACGACTTTACCTATTCCTTCCTGCCCCATGAGGGCAGCGCTGCAGACGGCGGCGTTATCGAGGAAGCCACCGCGCTCAACCTGCCCATTTCAGTACGCAAAGGTGAAGACGTACTTTCCGGCAGGCGCGTGATCGTGATAGATTCCGATGATATCGGAATCGACGCAATTAAGGCAGGCTACAGCGAAAACTGCGTTATCCTGCGCGTGCATGAGCTGCGCGGCGGCGCAAGGAAAGCCACCATCACCTCCGATTTTTCTTTCAAGGCTTACAAGCCCTGCAATATCATCGAAAACGATATCGGTGAGCTCGTCAAGTCCGATACCATCGAAGCCGCCTTCCGCCCCTTCGAGATCAAGACCTACAAGCTGTATTTTTAAGGGGTGGGTTACGTTCGAGATGGCTGCGCCCTCTCGAGCTCTGGGCCCAAGGGTTTGCAACCCTTGGAACCCGCACCTTTTTGATCAGGGAATTTAGGCGTTTGCATCGACGTGGCCGGCAGGTATGGCCACGTCGAGAATGGCTGAGTGCTTATTCAAACAGGTGATGACTGCAATGATATATGCGCTTGGCGCATATGTTAATTAGTAACCACCCTAAAGAATAACCACCCTAAAAAGCAATCACGCGTTGCCCACCCTTTACGGGCAACGCGTAAGCTGCAGTATGAAATTACCTGATCCCAAAGTCTCAGGAATCCAAGATTGCATCCTCTGGACTCCGCGGCTTCGAGATCAGGGAATTTAGGCGTTTGCATCGACGTGGCCGGCAGGTATGGCCACGTCGAGAATGGCTGAGTGCTTATTCAAACAGGTGATGACTGCAATGATATATGCGCTTGGCGCATATGTTAATTAGTAACCACCCTAAAGAATAACCACCCTAAAAAGCAATCACGCGTTGCCCACCCTTTACGGGCAACGCGTAAGCTGCAGTATGAAATTACCTGATCCCAAAGTCTCAGGAATCCAAGGGATGAAATCCCTTGGCGGATGAGAGTTTGAGAGAAGGCAGCGCCTTCTCTCAAAAACCAAAAACCAAAAACCAAAAATTAAGGGCTCTGCCCGTGAAGGATATTATTATTTAAGGAGGAAAACCAAATGAAACTTTGCTTCTCAACTCTTGGCTGCCCCAAGTGGAGCTTTGAAGAGGTCATTGATTTTGCCGTAAAGCACGGATATCAGGGTCTTGAGATCAGAGGCGTTGACGGCGAGATGTTCCCCGACAAGATCGCACGTTTCCAGCTTGGTCGTCAGCAGGAGACCAAAAAGCTGATCGCCGATGCCGGGCTCAAGATGCATGTATTCGGCACCAGCGTAAAATTCCACGAAGCCGACAAGCGCGAAGAGAACATCGAACAGGGCAAGAAGGCTATTGATGTTTGCGCGGCCATGGGCATCCCCTATATCCGCATTTTCGGCGACCAGATCGGCGATGCTGACGAAAAGACGATCATCGATCAGGTAATTTCCGGCTCAAAGGAGCTTTGCGAATATGCAAAGGGCACCGGAGTTGAAGTCCTTCTGGAAGTACACGGTCAGTTCAACGTGCTTGAGCGCGTGCTTGCCGTATGCGAAGGCGTTGCTATGGACAATTTCGGTCTGGTTTGGGACGTTGCACATTCCGACAAGACCTATGGCGATGATTACAAGGTATTCTACGACGGCATCAAGCCCTACATCCGTCACATCCACATCAAGGATCACAAGCATGTTGACGGCGGTTTTGATCTTTGCAGGCTTGGCGAGGGCGATATCCCGATCCTGCCCATCGTAAGAATGCTCATAGACGACGGTTACGACGGCTGGTTCTCCCTTGAATGGGAAAAGCTCTGGCATCCCGAGCTTGCAGAGCCCGAGGCAGCGTTCGTCGATTATCTTGAACTGATGAAAAAGGCTTAGACCCAAACCAATTATAAGACAGGAGGAACGGACATGAAAAAGATAAGGATCGCTATCGTCGGCTACGGACGCAGCGGACGCAACATTCACACCAAAGCACTCAAGAACCTGACCGACCTGTTTACCGTTGTTGCCTACGCAGACGCTGACGCTCAGCGCAGGCAGATGATCAAGGATGAAATGGGCATTGATGCTTACACCGACTGGACCGGATTTATCGGCAGAGACGACATCGACCTTGTCGTGAACTCGTCCTTCAGCCATCATCATGCCGATATCAGCAAAAAGCTGATGGAAGCCGGGTTCAACGTGCTTTCCGAAAAGCCCGCCGCAAAGAACGCCGAGGAGTTCGATTCCATCCTTGAAGTGATGAAAAAGACCGGCAAAAAGTATTTTGTTTTCCAGCAGTACAGGTTCTCCCCCGCGTTCATGAAGCTTCGCGAGATCGTTGAAAGCGGGATCTTAGGCCGCACCGTTCAGATCAGCATGAACTACGACGGGTTCTCCCGCAGATGGGACTGGCAGACTGTGCATGATTGGACCGCGGGCAGCCTGCTCAACACCGCGCCCCATCCCACCGATCACTGCCTGACCCTCATGGGCTATCCCGAGGATGTTAAGGTCAACTGCTTTATGGACACCGCCCGCACCTTCGGCGACGGCGAGGACTACGTAAAAATGATCCTTTCCGCTCCCGGAAAGCCCGTTGCCGATATTCAGGTCTCCAGCTGCAACGCTTACGCGCCCAAGACCTTCTTGGTACAGGGTACCCGCGGCACCATTTACGGCGATACCAAGAGGCTTGACTGGAAATACTACACCGATGCTGAAAATCCGCCCAAGGAGCTCACCACGGTTCCCCTTCGCGACGAAAACGGCGTTCCGATCTACTGCCGCGAACAGCTCGTTACCCACGAAGAGTTCTGGGAGAACCCCGTCAACGACGGCGAGGTGAAGTCCCAGAATTACTACCGCGCGCTTTATGAGACCCTCGTCAACGGCGCAGATTTCGAGGTCAAACTCGAGCAGATCCGCCTCCAGATGCGCGTAATGGGCGAAGCCCACGCACAGAACGCCGGGTTGTTTGAGTAAGGGGGTACGTTCGAGAGGTTTCACCTCTCGAGCTCTCTGACCAAGGGTTTGCAACCCTTGGATCCCGCGGCTTTTTGATTGAGGAATTGAATACATTAGCTTACGCGTTGCCCATAAAGTTTGGGCAACGCGTGACTTGTTTTCAGGAAGGTTAGGCTTTAGGGTGGTTACTAATCATAAGCTTACTCCCACAAAAAAGCAATCACGAGTGGCCCATACCTGCCGGGCCACTCGTAAGCTAACGTATAAAATTACTGATCCAAAAGTATCAGGAATCCAAGGGATGAAATCCCTTGGTGGATGAGGGTTTGGGAGAAGGCAAAGCCTTCTTCCAAGAAAAGCCCAGAGCTCGAGAGGGCGCAGCCATCTCGAACGTAACCCTCCATCCCCAACACTTGACAAAGCACGCGCAAAATGCTATATTTAGATGAATATCGACTGAATCGAGGAGTTTTTTATGTCTGATAAGGCAACCATGGAAAAAATCGTTGGTCTTTGCAAAACTCGTGGTTTTATATTTGCGGGTTCTGAAATATACGGCGGTCTGGCAAACACCTGGGACTACGGTCCTTTAGGCGTTGAGTTCAAAAACAACGTAAAAAAGGCCTGGTGGAAGAAATTCGTACAGGAGAGCAAGTACAACGTAGGCGTTGACTGCGCTATCCTTATGAACCGCGACGTATGGGTTGCCAGCGGTCACGTTGTCAACTTCAACGATCCTCTGATCGACTGCAAGGCATGCAAAATGCGTTTCCGTGCTGACCAGCTGATCGAGGCATACAACAAGGAACACGGCATTGAGATGGTCGTTGACGGCATGAGCAACGAAGCCATGACTCAGTACCTGATCGACAATCAGGTTCCCTGCCCCGGCTGCGGCAAGAGCGATTTCACGGGCATCAGAAAGTTCAACATGATGTTCAAGACCCATCAGGGCGTAACCGAAGATTCTCAGGCTGAGGTATATCTCAGACCCGAGACCGCTCAGGGCATTTTCGTAAACTTCAAGAACGTGCAGCGTTCCTCCCGTAAGCGCGTGCCCTTCGGCATCGCTCAGATCGGCAAGAGCTTCCGCAACGAGATCACTCCCGGCAACTTCACCTTCCGTACCCGCGAATTTGAGCAGATGGAACTTGAATTCTTCTGCAAGCCCGGCGAAGACCTCGAGTGGTTCGAATACTGGCGCGGTTTCTGCCGCGACTGGCTGCTCAGCCTTGGCATGAAGGAAGAAAGCCTCAGGCTCAGAGACCATGCAAAGGAAGAGCTGTCCCACTATTCCAAGGCTACCACCGACTTTGAGTTCCTGTTCCCCTTCGGCTGGGGCGAGCTCTGGGGCGTAGCTGACAGAACTGATTTCGACCTCAAGCAGCATCAGATCCACAGCGGCGAGTCTATGGAATATATCGATCCCGTTACCAACGAGCGTTATATCCCCTACTGCATCGAGCCCTCTTTGGGCGCTGACCGCGTAGCTCTCGCTTTCCTGTGCAACGCTTACGACGAAGAAGAAGTCAAGCCCGGCGATTCCCGCGTTGTCATGCGCTTCCATCCCGCTCTTGCTCCCTACAAATGCGCCGTTCTGCCCCTGCAGAAGAAGCTTTCTCCCTATGCTCAGACCATTTACGATGAGCTCAGGAAGTACTTCCCCGTTGATTTCGACGAGACCGGCTCCATCGGCAAGCGCTATCGCCGTCAGGACGAGATCGGCACTCCCATGTGCATCTGCGTAGACTTTGACAGCGAGCCCACCGGCAAGGTCACCGTCCGCGACCGCGACTCCATGACTCAGGAGCTCGTTGATATCGCAAACCTCAAGGCCTATATCGAAGAGAAGATCAGGTTCTAAAATACAGCTTAAAAGACATGATACTTATTTGTATCATGTCTTTTTTTATTGCTTGCTTCATTCTGATCTATCGCATAAAAAATCCCCCTGATTTACAAAGCGTAAACGGGGGATATTTCATTTTACTCATATGTGCTTTTTATCATAAACCGGATTTGTATTTTTCCGCCTCGCTCAGCATATCCCTTGCGTGGGCTATTGCCGATTCGGTCATATTGCCGCCGGAAAGACGAGCTATTTCAGCAACCCTTGTGTCTTTATCAAGGGGCTCTACGGTTGTATGCGTGCGCTCACCGTCGGTGTGCTTTTCGATAAGGAAATGGGTATCGCCCATGACCGCTATGCTGGACAGATGGGTTATACAGATGACCTGCCTGTTTTTGGCTATCATCGCCATCTTTTTGCCCACTGCATCTGCAACCCTGCCGGATATGCCGGTGTCGATCTCGTCAAAGATCATGGTGCCGATGTTGTCGTTCTGCGCCGTGATGCATTTGAGCGCCAGCATCACCCTTGAAAGTTCGCCGCCCGATGCGGTTTTGGAAAGGGGCTTGAGCGGCTCGCCCGGGTTGGGAGATATCATAAGGCAAACGGAATCATAGCCGTTTGCGCCCGCCTCGCTCCTTGAAAACTGCGCAGTGAGCCTTGTTTTACCCATGTTGAGATCCATAAGATGCGAAAGCACCTGTTTGCAGAAGCGCTCTGCGGCATCCTTTCTTGCTTCGCTCAATTCTTCGCAGGCTTCTATCAGCGCAGCTTCGCATTTCCTGCGCTTTTTGGTGAGCTTTTGTATGAGTTCTTCCGAGCTTGCGAGATCCTCGTGCTCCTTTTTACAGCGCTTTAAGTATTCAAGTATCTCTTCCTCTGTCCTGCCGTATTTGCGTTTGAGGTTTGAAAGCGCGTTCAGCCTATCCTCGACAGCGTCCACCTCGCGCTCATCAAAATCGAGCCCCTCTGAGAGCGCTGCAATATCATAGCTTGCATCCTCAAGCTCATAAAAACAGTTCGTTAGTTTTTCTGCCGCTTTTTTGTATTCCTCGCCGTGAACGCCTATGCGCTCGAGCGCCCTTGCAGCAGAGCGAAGGTCTTCCATGACAGAGCCTGTGAGCACGTTTCTTGCTTCGTCAACAGCCTGAGCGATCTTCTGCGCGTTCCTGAAAAGCTCGCGTTTTTTAATAAGCTCCGCTTCCTGACCGGGCTTGATCTTCGCTCCCTCGATCTCCTTGATCTGGAAAGAGAGCATATCCAGCTTCTGAGCAAGTTCCTGAGGAGAACCGGCAAGCTTTTTGAGCTCCCTTCTTGCCAGCCTTAGCTCCTGATACGCCAAAGCGGTCTTTTCCTTGAGCGGCGCGATCTCATCTGCCGCAAATTCGTCTATCGCCCTTAAATGAGCATCGTCGGACAAAAGCGACTGATGCTCATGCTGACCGTGAACATCGACCATAAGCGAAGACAGGGCCTTGAGGCTTGCAAGGGGCATGATCTGCCCGCATATCCTGACCACGGATCTTCCCGTGAGGGAAATTTCTCTGAGAACGGGAACAAGGCCGTCCTCGATCGGCAAGGCGGCCTCTTCCAAAAATTTTAACGCAGCTGCGTTATTTGACACATCAAACAGCGCCTGAACGCGGGCTTTGTCGCACCCCGAGCGGATAAGATCCTTATCCGCTCGCTCACCAAGAGCAAGGCTGACAGCATCTATGACAATCGATTTGCCCGCGCCCGTTTCACCCGAGAGGATATTGAGCCCTTTGGAGAACTCAACGCTCAGGCTTTCGATAAGCGCGATGTTTGTAAGCTCCAGCGAAATGAGCATATTTCTACCTTCACAAAAAATACGGTCTATCTGATGACGTTTTTATATCTCTTGATTATTTCTTCAACAGCAAATTCATCCTTGGCGATGACCAGAATGGTATTATCACCTGCGATGGTGCCGATAATGCCCGGCCATTTCATGGCGTCCAGCGCTTCGCAGGCGGCGTTTGCGGTACCGCTGATGGTTTTGATGACCACAAGATTGCCGGCGTTCTCAATTGAAAGCGCGCTTTCGGAGAATATCCTCACGAACCTGTCCGCCATGCCCTTTTCGGCTTTGTCAACTGTGGCGTATTTATAAACGCCCTTGGAGGACATCACCTTTACCAGATGAAGCTCCTTGATATCCCTTGAAACGGTTGCCTGAGTTACATCGATCCCGCGGGTCTGCAGGCAGGCTACAAGCTCCTCCTGAGTTTCGATCACGTTATTTTCTACTATCTCGATAATTGCTGCGTGGCGAATGGCCTTCATGTCAGTTCACTTCCTAGGACATATTTTTTTATTCGCTTAATTTACTGCGCAAAAGCGCGTAAAAATTTCTATCTTCAAATTTAATGAAGCGGGCTTCCTTCTCAGATCGGTACATCGTCACCGACTGCCCGACCTTGAGCACAGCGGAAAAAACGCCGTCGGCGTCTATCCTTGCGCTCTTGCCCCTGTCCGATACGGTGATCGTGACGCTCTCTTCGGGGCTGATAACTATGGGTCTTGATCTGAGCGAGTGGGAGCAGATGGGCGCTACCACCATGCAGGAAAGCTTGGGGCTGATGACCGGACCGCCGCAGCTTAAGCAATAGGCCGTTGAGCCGGTGGCGGTGGATACTATTACGCCATCGCCTCCGAAGCTGTCGCAAAGCTCGCCGTCTATCTTGAGATCGCAGTGCAGCATAGTCATCGCATAGCCTCTGTTGACAACAATATCGTTGAGCGCAAGGCAGGTCCTGCCGTCGGGGAGCAGCGCCTCTATCATCATGCGTTTTTCGATGGAATAATCGCCGGTCAGAAGCTTTTGGGCCGAAGTGCATACGTCGTTGGGGTCGAGCTGGGTAAGAAAACCCAGATGACCGAAATTCACGCCGAGCACGGGTTTTTCATACGGAGCCGCAGATCTTGCAGCAGAAAGGATGGTCCCATCTCCGCCAAAGGCGATTATAATATCCGCATCGCGGTACATAGCGCCGCCGTATGCGCCCTCGCAGCCGAACTCCTCACAGTTATGTGCATCGGAAATAAGGCGCGCACCGCCCGCCTTCAGCTCGTCCAAAAAGCGAATGAGCACATCTTTGTCGATTCTTTTGAGTATGTTAAGTCGAACGCCGACTACCAAGCTTTTGCCCTCCGCGCTGTCTTATACATTATTCTTGAACTTGTTGTACTATATACAGTATACAACAATATAACATTTTATGCAATCCCTTTTTTCATATTTAAGCATAAAAAGACCCGCATACATCTTTATTATGCATGCAGGTCCAAAAATTTATGTTTGTTTCATTAAATGAAAGGGCGCCTGTCGAGAACGAGCTTCAGCGGCTTTTCGGTCTTTATATAACCGGGCAGCGCGCTCTGGAGCTCAGCCAAACAACATACGCAGCCAAAAAGGGCATGCAGATCGTTGAAATCATCAAGACTCAGCCTGTCAATTTGGCTCAGCCAACCGATATAATCATCCGCAAAGGCATAAAGAGCATTTTTGCCTTCCTCGAACCTGTGGGGAGACTGGCGCATCGCTCTTGTCAGGCAATACACCCAATCAATTTCTGCAAAGGATATTTTATCTCCGAAGCGCCAATTATCGTTTGGGTCTATCTTCATCGACGCGTCGTTTGCATGGGTCACATATCTTTCAAGCAGCGCTATGCAGGTATCGATGACCTTTTCGGGGTAGCGCAGGGGCATGTGCGCATATTCGTGATTAAAAAGGTAGTGGAAGGTACCCGCAAGGTGATGAAAAACGGGTTTTCCGCCCGAAAGCACGCAGCCTTTTCTCCAGAACCCGGTTTCAGGATCGGCGTTTTCGTATAACCAATCAAAGTAAAGCTTCTGCCAATCGGTATCGGCCTGCCCGTTCAGGACCATTGCGGCATAGAGACCCGCGCCCCTGTGGCTGGCGCTCCACGGTTCATCGTCCCAGGGAAGCTCATCTAAGAATTTATAAAGCGCCTCCTTATCCTTCAGATACTCGAGGTCTTTTATGGGATACAAAGCCTTCTGGTCGTAGAGCTCAAGGGCAGCGATCACATGAGCAGTGGTATGGATGGTGTGATGGGTCGCCTCAACAAACATTCCGCTTTCGCTGCTTTGCAGCTCCTGCATTGCGGTATAATGAGCAAGCCTGCTCTCCAAAGTGCTTGGGAAGCGGCCTATCATATAAAGTATATTTGATGCGTCGGCGCAGCCGTATTCATTTACGCCAAGGTTTCTTGTGCCTTCATCGTTCTGCCGGATCCATCGGCGATATTTGCCCTCGCTTATACGGTGGTTTTCTACGACCGTATACACATCATCGATTATGGCTCTGATATCATGCATAATTATAACCCTTCTGTTGTTTACTCTTCGCATTTGTATGCTGTATTATTCACATTTGTATAAATGCATCGAATGCGTCTTTTGCCGTTAAATGGGCGCATTCAAGCTGGCGCGCCCTTGAAGAATGGGAATAAAATCCATCCCCGGCGTTCAGTACCTTTATCCGGATGCGATTATCCGAATTTTGGGCAAGGAATGAAGATACGCTTTGCCCGAAACCGCCCGGCTCCATGCCCTCTTCCATGGTGAGTATCGGCATATCCTTTATGGAAAGCAGCACCTTCGCATCAAGGGGTTTTACGCATCTGCAGTCGTATACGCTGACTTCTCTTCCGTTTTGGCTCAAAAGCTCTGCCGCTTCAAGCGCGGTTTCAACCATTGAACCTACGGCGAGGATGACTCCGTCGCGGCCCTCCCTCATTTTCTGCCATGAGAGCACGCCGCCCAAGTTTTCACCGATCTTTTCGGGCAGCGTCCTTGCATACCTTATCGCAATGGGAGCATCAAAACTATAGGCAAAGAGCACGCACAGGCGCAGCTGCTCGATATCCCTTGGGGAAAGCAATGTTACGCCCGGCATCTGGTTCATATAGGCTATATCGAAAAGCCCATTATGGGTCGCCCCATCGGCTCCGGAAAAGCCGGCTTTATCTATCAGCAGCTTTACGGGAAGCTTCTGCAGCGCCATATCGACTATCATCTGATCGTATGACCTTTGAAGGAAGGTGGAATATATGGCCGCAAAGGGTTTTAAGCCGCCCGCAGCCATGGCGCAGGCCATGGTGAGAGCGTGCTCCTCGGCTATGCCCACGTCAAACAGCCTGTCGCCAAAAAGCCTGGAAAACTCTTCAAGCCCGGTGTTTTTGGGCATCGCGGCTGTGATGGCGCAGACGGAAGCATCAGCTGCTGCAAGGCTTACAAGAATATCGCCGACCGCTTTTGCGCAGGCGGCATGACCCGAAGGCATCATATCATCGGGTGCGCTCACGCCGTGATAATAGGTCGGGTCTTTTTCGGCAGGGGCATAGCCCATGCCCTTTTTTGTGGCAACGTGCAAAAGCACGGGTCTGTCAAGCGTCATGCAAAAGCGGAGGGTCTCAACAAGCGCGCGCATATCGTGCCCGTCTATCGGGCCAACGTAATTAAAGCCCATCGACTCAAAAACGCCGCTGCCGCCCGAGATGATGTGCTTGACGGAAGTTTTGAGCTTATGCGCTGCGCTGTACAGCTTTTCCGACACGCCAAGCACCTGCTTTACCCCGCGCTTGAACCTGAGGTACGGCTCGCGCCTGCAAACCCTTGAAAGGTATTTCGCCATTGCGCCCACGTTCTGCGATATCGACATCTCGTTGTCGTTCAATATTATCATCACGGGAAGCCCGCTTGCGCCGCAGTCATTGAGCGCCTCGTAGCTCTCACCGTTGGTGAGCGAGCTGTCGCCGACCACGCAAATGCTCCAGCCGGTTTCTCCTTTAAGCTTTTTTGCTCTGGCAAAGCCCAGCGCGGCGGAGATCGCCGTGCCTGCATGCCCGGCGCCGAAATCGTCGCCCTCGCTCATGGTCGTAAAGCCGCTTACGCCGCCCTCGCGCCTGAGCTCATTAAGGCTCCTGCCGGTAAAAAGCTTATGAGCATACGCCTGATGGCCCACATCAAAAACCAGCCTGTCCACCCCCGGGCGGATGAGCCTGTTTATTGCGGTAATGAGCTCCACAGCGCCAAGGCTGGAAGCCAGATGCCCGCCGTTTTTTTGGGTTGCGGTGATTATCTCAAGCCTTATTTCCTCAGCCGTACGCTCAAGCTCGTGAATGTTCTGTTTTTTCAAAAGTTTTACTTTATCGCTCATCGGCAGATCAGTATCGCCAGAACGATGCCGAGTATGGCGCCCACGACGACCTGCATCGGGGTATGACCCAGTATCTCTCTGAGCTCGTTCACCGTTATCTGACGGTTTTCCTTTATGATGTTGCCCTGTTTCATTCTTTCAACTATCTTGTTTATGGCTGCGGCCTGCATGCCGGCTGCGCGCCGTATACCCGCTGCGTCATACATGATTATGAACGCCATGGAAAGCGCGATAGCAAAAAGCGCGGAATCAAAGCCCTGCATCCTGCCAACGCCCACGGACAGAGCCATTACCGTGGCGCTGTGCCCTGAGGGCATGCCGCCCGGCGCCACGAGTATGCTCAGATCCACCTTTTTATCGCGGATAAGGATCAATATGAACTTGATCACCTGCGCCGCGCACCAGCTTGAAACGGCAGCGAGCAGCACTTTATTTGAAATTATTTCGTTTATTATACTCATATCAGAACTTCCTGTCCGCCATGGAAAGCGCAAGATCGCAAAGCGCTTTCGTGCCCTTCATACCCTCAAGTGCGAAAACCGCTTCATTTACGGCTTTTACAGCATGCTGCCTTGCTCCGTCCAATCCAAACAGCTTGACAGCGGTGAGCTTGTTGTTTTTTTCGTCGGACTTGATCGGCTTTCCGATCAGCGCTTCATCTCCCGTTTCGTCAAGGATATCGTCGGTGATCTGGAAGGCAAGCCCGTAATTATATGCATATTTTTCAAAGGCGGCTGTTATCTCTTCGGGTGCACCCGCAAGATACGCTCCGCCCGCAAGCGCAGCCATGAACAGCTTTGCGGTCTTGTTCTCCTCGATATATAAAAGCCTTTGTTCGTTTGGTTCAAAATCTTTCATATCGGCGACCTGCCCCGCGATCATGCCCGATGCGCCGGAGCATTTTGAGATATAAGCTATTGCACGAAGCGCGCAAGCTGCTCTGTCGCCCGAAAGCTTGGCGCCTTCCTGCGCCATCACCTCAAACGCCTGATTCAAAAGCGCATCGCCCGCAAGCAGCGCCATCGCGTCGCCGTAAACCTTATGGTTTGTGGGCTTTCCGCGCCTTAGGTCGTCGTTATCCATCACAGGCAGATCATCATGGATGAGTGAATACGCATGTATCATTTCAAGCGCGCAGGCAAAGGGCAGTGCGTCTTTTATTTCCAAGCCGCAATAGCCCGCGGAAAAGAGCAGCATGCTGCCTCTGAGCCGCTTTCCGCCCGAAAGCAGGGAATAACCCATCGATTCATAAAGCCTTTTTGCCTCGCCGACCTTTTTGGGGAGGTAATCTTCAAGGCTTTCGTTCACTATTTTTTTATATGAAGCAAAATCGATCATTCTTCTGCCACCTTCAGTTCGGATTCAGCCTTATCAAGCTCTGCTTCCAGCTCTTTTCCCAGCTTTGCCGCTTCTTTATAGGCATCAAGCGCCTCACTTAGCGACAGGCTGCCGCTTTCGAGCTGCTTTACAATCTCTTCGATCCTTGAAAGTTTTTCCTCAAAGCTGAGTTCTTTGTTTGTTTTCTTTGCCATTTTGCCCTATTCCTTTATGACTGCGTTTTTCTGTCCGTTTTTGAGGGTTATTTCTATTTCATCACCGGCATTGAGCTTGGAAGCGTCGCCTGCTTGAGCGCCGTTTTTGGTGATTATTGCGTATCCTCGTTCAAGCACACCGCTTGGCGAGAGCGCCTTTGCTTTTTCAAGTAAAACCAAAAGCGATTGTCTCTTTTTATCGCAGTTAAGCTTAAACGCCGCTTCGTTCCTGCCCTGAATCTGGCCGAGCTTTTCCCTCAGCACGCGCAAAAACGCTTTTGGGTCGCTCATGACCGGCCTGTCCAAAAGCCTCGCTATCCGCTCGCGCCTTGTATCGATACTGTATTTGAGCGCACGCTCTGATCTGTATTTCATTTCGCCGATCTGCATTAAAAGCGAATTCACATCCGCAACGCATATTTCCGCCGCGTTTGACGGGGTGGAAGCGCGCCTGTCGGCAACAAAATCGGCAATGGTAAAGTCTGTCTCGTGCCCCACCGCGCTGATCACCGGCTTTTCGCACTCGTATATCGCCCTTGCAACGACCTCCTCGTTGAACGCCCAGAGGTCTTCCATCGAGCCGCCGCCGCGCCCTGCGATAACGACATCAACATCCATTTTACCCGCTTTTTTTATCGCTTTGGCTATCTCGTTTGCCGCGCCTTCGCCCTGGACCGACACGGGCAGAAGTATCAGCTCTATCCCCCTGTATCTTGCCTTGGCAACGCGCTCGATATCTCTTATAACTGCGCCTGTGGGCGAGGTGACCACGGCTATCCTTTTTACAAATCCCGGTATCGGCTTTTTATGTGCAGGGTCAAAGAGACCTTCCATGGCAAGCTTGTTTTTAAGCTTTTCAAAAAGCTCGAAAAGCGCGCCCGAGCCCGATGCCGAAACGCTGTTTACTACCATCTGATACGAGCCGTCGCGCCCGTATATGGTGATGTATCCCCTTGCGACTATCTCAAGCCCGTCTTTGAGCGCCACGTTTGAGCGCATTGCATCCTGCCGAAAAAAAGCACAGCGAAGCAAAGCCTCGCTGTCCTTAATGCTGAAATAAACGTGACCCGAAGAATGTCTTTTCAGGTTGGAAACCTCTCCGCGCACCGAAATATCGCGAAGGAGCGGATCACCCTGCAGGATGCTTTTGGCATATTCGTTGACCTGATATACCGAATATACCCTGCGGGTCCTACTTGATGTTTGCATGCTGCTTTGCCGCCTGAACGGTGTTGCTCATAAGCATTGCGATGGTCATGGGACCAACGCCGCCGGGAACGGGAGTGATGAAGCCGGCAACCTTTTCGGCCGATTCAAACTCAACGTCGCCGCAGAGCTTGCCATTTTCGTCATGATCCATGCCGACATCGATAACAACCGCGCCGGGCTTTATCATATCGCCCTTGATGAAATTGGGGATACCGGTTGCAACCACCAGAACGTCTGCGTTTTTGGTGTAGGAAGAAAGGTCCCTGGTCTTGCTGTGACAAACTGTCACTGTGCAGTCGGCCTTGAGCAGCATCATTGCAATGGGCTTGCCCACGATATTGCTCCTGCCCACTACAACGGCATTGGCGCCCCTGAGCTTCACGCCGCTTTCCTTGAGCATGCGCATGATGCCCTTGGGTGTGCAGGCTTCAAAGGTATCCACGCCCTGCATAAGCCTGCCTGCATTGAGAGCATGAAATCCGTCAACATCCTTTTTAGGATCGATGGCTTCAAGCACCGCATCGGGATCGATATGGTTGGGCAGGGGCAGCTGCACTAAAATACCGTCGACCGCATTATCCGCGTTGAGTTCCTTTATCACCTCGATAAGCTCGCTCTGGCTGATATAGCGGCTAAGGCGCACGACATTGCTTTCAATGCCGAGCGCTTCGCATGCCTTTGCCTTATTGCGCACATATATCTGTGAGGCTTCGTCGTCGCCCACCAGAACAACGGTAAGACCGGGAGTTACACCAAGGTCACAAAGCTTGTCGATCTCGACCAAAAGCTCGTCATTGACCTTTTTTGCTATGTCCTTGCCTGAAAGAGTAGTTGCCATTATGGTTCCCCTTAGATACAAAAGTTTATTTTTCGTCCAGCTTTCTGGACACGGCACCCAATATGCCGTTTATGAAAGCGCCCGACTCGTCGGTGGAATATATCCTTGACATATTCACAGCCTCGCTGACCGATACGGATACGGGTATTTTTTCCTCGTGGAGCATTTCGTATACCGCAAGGCGCAGTATGGACTTGTCCACCTTGCTCATGCGCTCGATATCCCAGCCTATGGCGCTTTGGGCTATTGCTTCATCGATGGAAGAAAGGTTGCTTAAAACGCCTTGCTTTACCCTTTGAATGTATTTGTAGTCGTCCTTATCAAGACCCTCTTCGCCTATCAGGCAAAGGGTCTCTTCCGAGGTGGTATCGAGATTGAATTCGCTCTCAAAGAGCAGCTTCATAGCCGCTTCTCTGGCAGTTTTTCTTGACATGAAAGCTATCCCCTATAATCGTCGAACCTGTAAAGCTCGTCCGACGCTTCGTTATTTTTTTCTCTCTTTTTACGCTTGTCCCAATAAGCTCCCACAAAAGCCCCGCCCGTGCACAAAAGCGCGAGCAGGAGCGTTCTGAAAAAGCCGATAGTCAGCCAAAGTATGCCGACAACAAGCCCGAGCAGACCCAGAAGCACGCTCATGGTATGCTCTTTTATAAACCCAAGACAGAAGTTTTTGATCTCGTTCAAGGCACAGACCCCCGGATCTTACTGGACTCTCGCCTGAGGATTCACGCCCGTGGATTCAACAACGACCTGTATCTCCCTTACGTTTACGCCGGTATGGCTCTCAACGAACTTCTTGACCTCTTCCTGAAGCTTTGCGGTAACTTCTGGAATGTTGGCCTCGGGCATAAGGGAAACGGTAAGGCTGATGTTTACAGCGCCGTCGTCTGCGGGAACTATGAACGCCTTGCAGTCCTTCACAGCAGGGATCGCCCTTGCGGATTTGAGCACAATGGAATCGAGCGCGCCGATGGTTATATCAACGCTGCCAATCTCCGACACCTTAACATTTACGGAAGTGGGCATGGGGCTGCTTTTTTTGGAGAAAAGCCCCGCCAGCACATAGGCAAAGAGCACCAGCATTATAACGCCGATACCGCAGAAAACGAGCATACCGAAGCCGTTGAGATTGGTCATCACAAAGGCAATAAAGGAACGCACTGCGGAAAGAGGCATTGCAATAAAGATAAGCGCGCCAAAGAGCAGGATCAGGGCAACAACAAAATTCAGCACCTTATCGTACCAACGATTACGCATAAGCACTCTCCTTAACTTTACTATGTATTTTTACAAAGCTTAAACAAGCCCGCCCAAACCGATGGGCAGGCTTCCTTAAAAAAATTATTTTACCCTGGGCTGAGGCGCGGGCTCGGCGGGCTCAGAGGGGACCACAGCGGGTTCCTTTTCGATCTTTACGCCCAGAACATGCACGTTTACTTCCACAACGGAAAGGCCGGTCATGTCTTCGATAGCCTTCTTGACGTTCTCCTGAACGTTCTTGGAGACCTCAATGATCCTTACGCCGTAATTGATGACGAGGTAAAGGTCAACGGCGACCTGCTCGGAACCGACTTCGACCTTGACGCCCTTGGTCAGGTTCTTTCTTCCAAGCATATCGGAAATACCGCTGCTGATGCCGCCGCTCATACCGGCAACGCCTTCAACATCGGTAGCTGCAATACCTGCGATTATAGCAATTACATCATCGGCAAAAGTAACGGAGCCTGCCTTCTGCTCGGGCAGGGAAACGGGCAGGTGATGATTATCGGTCATAGTAAACGAACCTCCTGTTCACTTTATTCCATTATACCAGAACATCAAGTGTTTTACAAACACATTTTATTGCTCTATCCCAATAATTATACCTTATTCTCCGCCGCTGTCAAGGATAATACAAACATCGTTCGCATTTATGCCGCATTGCCTGACAGCCGTGTCCTTTATAAGCAGAGCTCCTTCCTCGCTTAAAGAGTCGGACAGTATCACAACATATACTTTTTCGCCCGAAACGATCGCGCACACATCAAAATAGCCCTTGGTCAGGGCGACATCCTCTATCACCATTTCGTCTTCGATGTTTTTGATAAGCATTGATCTATAAGATGCGCAGATCGGGGAATATTCATCATCGGCTTTGATCGCCTCGTCCAGTACCCGAAGCTCCTCCCTTCGCGCATCGTCCCGCCTTTGCCTTATGCCGGACAGATTTCCCGGGACGGACGTATTTTCCAAAAGCAAAGCTTCATCCTTTTTATCCGTCTCTCTCTTTGCAAAAAGGCTGCTAAGGCAAAGCGCGCAAAGAATCAGGATCAGCGGCAGAAGAACAAATCCCGCATATCTTTTCAACTCAATCCTCTCCCCGATACACTTTAACATTGTTTTCGTTTATCCCAAGGGCTGCGGCTGCTGCGGAGATCAGCTTTATGCGGACCATCGGATCATCCGCACCCGATGCTATGATTATTACGCCCTTTGGGTGAGCAGCATCATCTTCTTTGGTATCAGAATACGAAAACGCGCTTTGAGCCGCATCGCTTTCAGGGATATAAACGCTCACTTCTCCCGCGCCCTCTATCATAGAAAGTGTTTTGGCAAGCCGCTGTTCGTCCGCGGTTTCTCCCACATTTACAGGCGATGATACAAAATACAAAAGCAGCGATACAAACACAAGCGCAAGTATCAGCGGCAGATTTTTTACGCCTTTAAGCTTTTCCTGCACTTTATTTACCTCACAAAAGAATTTTATATACAAAACTCATCACCTGCGCGCAGGCGATAAACCCTATGCACATATCTGTAATATCTAAAAAACCGCTGTTTTCAAACAGCAGACCGGCTAAAGTCTTTATGAACGCAAGCGCGCAAAGCGACATTATCAGCTCTTTCATATACCTGCTCCCACGCTCAAAAGCGCGCATACGCACACCAGCAGCGCCAAAAGGCAGGTCAGCTGCCCCGCAAGCAAAAGCGTGAAAGCTTTGCTCATCCTCTCGCAAAGCTTTCCGATGACATCCGAGCCCATAAGAGATGACAGCGCAGATACCGCTTTGAGCGTAAGCGAGCTTAAAGCGCAGCTTAAAAGCGAGGGCAGGCAGATGAGCGCGATATAAAAGCTCGCGGTTATCCCGATCGTATTTTTCAGACCGCCAAGGCAAGCCCTGAGTATCTCAAAGCTGTCTGCAAAAAGCCCGCCGACTATGGGTACATAATTATCAACCGCATATTTTGCCGCCCGCATGCTCACCGAATCTGCCGATGACGCACCCCCTATCGCTACACAGGCTGAGGCCGAAAACAGCGAAAGCGTACCTGTTAAAAAGAATATGGCAAAAGAGTTTATAAACCCGAACAGCCCGTCCGCTCTTTTGTCATAGCTCATGGAAGAAACTATCGCCATGGCGCACATAACGCTTACAAGCGCGGGCAGTATATTCACCGAAAAATAACCCGCTGCCTGAGTGCACAAAAGCACCAGAGGAGACGAAACTCCCGACGATACATTTGCCCCCATTGCGGTAAAGATGGCTCCCAGAGTGGGCAGAAGTGATATGCAAAGCGAGCAGGCTCTGCCCAATGCATCGCTTATCACAAAAAGCTGCTCTTTTGCAAGAGAGCACACCGGCAGCGCTGCTATCAGCAAGAACGAAAGCTGCGCCGCCTTTGAAGCACCGGCAAGATTTGTGCTTTTTACCGCTTTTGTAAATGCACATAGTGCACTTACAGATAAAAGCGTCACAAATACGGGCACATGCTCCCCCGCGCTTTCATAAAGCAGGTTTTGCGCGATATCAAAAATGCCCGTTATATCCGTTTTGCCGGATATGAGCGTTTGGGCAAAATCCGTCGGCGAGGGTGCGCCGATATCGCTCATATACATATCCCAATTGCTCAGATCGATATTTTCAAGCGCGTTTTCAAGGCTGTCTATGTTCATCTGACGACCTCCAAAAGACCGCCCACCAGCTCGATCAGGGAAAAGAGCGTCGGAAGTGTCATGGACATAAGCACGACCCTGCCTGCGGTCATAAGGTTTTTGCTCAAAGCGCCTTCGCCCATCCTTTCAAGGATCCCGCCCGTTATATCAAAAACAAGGCTTATCCCCATAATTTTCATGGCAAGCAAAATGTATGCCCCGTTTATGTTAAGATCAGCGGAAATGCTTTTTATCCCCGATAAAATATCCCCGATGCTCCCCAGAACCGATATGATCAAAAGCGCTGCCGAAACCACGGCGCACACAATGGAGATGTTCGGGTTCGTCTTTTTGAGCAGCAGGCTGCAGAGCGCGCCTGTCATCGCGATTGCGCAAAGCCTGAAGGCGTCGTTCATATTGAGAACACCTTTTTAAGTCCCGTGAACAGATCGCCTATTATCCCAAGCGCCATTATAAGCGCAACCGAAAGTCCAACCATTGCGATCACGCCCGCTATATCGTCTCTTCCCGCGCTTTCAAGCACTCTTGACGCCACAGCGGTCAAAACGCCTATGGCGGCAAGCTTGAATATCATATCAACGTTCATAATTCCTCCGCTTAAACGATGAGCACCGCAGCGGTGATGCCCATGCAGGTACAAAGTGTGCGCATGAGCCTGCCGTTTTTGCTTGCATCAACCTGCGCGCAAAGGGACAGCTGACCGATCCTCTCCACCGCGCCCTCGCACACGTTTTTACAGTTGTGCTTATCCATAAGGTACATCTGCCTGATCTGCTCATTCAGGCAGGCAATATCCGCTCTGTAAAGATAGGCGGAAGCGCCGCAGCCGGTAAAGGGCGTATCGCTGCCAAGCATTATTGCCTCTGCCACATCGAGCATAAGAGGCGATGCGGCGGCAAATGCCTCCGCCAGCGGCTGACCCAGATTTACCACCCTCCGTTTGATCTCCTCAAAGGCGCTCTTTATGCTCATGAGCGTTCTTGCTCTTTTGCTCATTGACTCGGACAGAGCAAAGCCCAGCCATATCCCCGCTATCCCTATAATGAAAGCCGCGATCACACGCATCCTACATCCTCCACATATCCCGGTCTTTTGCCCAGATGCACATAAAGATCAAACACTCCGGCATCGAAAAGCTCCTTTACGCCGTATCTGTTCTTTACATCCGAAAGGCTGTCCCCATGCGCAGTGGCGATAACGCGAACGCCGCTTTTTGCGCCGTCCAAAATGGCAAGCGCATCGCCTTTGCCGCCTATTTCGTCGCAGGCGATCACATTTGGTGAACAGGACCTTATAAGCATCGTAAGCGCTTGAGGTTTTTCATAGCCGCGCATTACCATTGTACGCTTTCCCACATCTGCGTTTCCCGATATTTCTCCGCGTTCATCCAAAAGCCCGACATACGCGCCCGAATCGGATATGAGCCTTACAAGGTCCCTAAGGAAGGTCGTCTTGCCCATCCCCGGCTTTGAGATAATAATGGTGTTCTTTATTCCGCTTACAAAATGTTTTGCGTATATCCCGCCGGCGCAGCCCTTGATCTGCCTTGGGATCCTTATGCACATACCGTATATATCCCTGATTGAGCCCGAATACCCGCAGCCGAAAAGCCCGGCTCTGAAGCCGCCGTTTATGCTCAGATATCCGTTTTTCAGTTCCTCTTCCCTTGAATAGAGCGAATATCCGCAGATATGCGCGGCAAGCCTTGAAAGCATTTGCCTGTCTACACAAGCATCGGATAAAGCATATTCTCCGCCCGGGCGGCAGATGATGGGCTGTCTTCCTTCAAACAGGCGTATTTCCGTTGCTGTGGATGCGATATCGTCAGGCACAGAGCTTAAAAGCGTATTCATCGGCGGGCACATCTCCCGCGCAAGAGCTTTTCTCCATGGCATGATTTTGTCCGCCTTTCGTCTTTTGGAAAAGCTTATGAAGGAAGGCTTTCGATTATGATAAAAACGCCCGAACGATTTGTTCGGGCGTAAGCATATATTCACTTCTTTCAGATAGTGCCGGTCACGGTCAGCACTACGCAGCCGGGGCTTACTTCCCACTGACCGCAGTCGTTTCTGCAATAGTTGGCGGCGGGAACGGTGATCTCGCCTGCGCAGGTATCAAAGCAGCCGTTTGATCTGTTATAGTTGTAATTTCTGGGCGAATCCCAGTCCTCACCGTCGCAGCAGACCTTGATATTGGAAAGGCAGGGATCGAACACGTCGCTTACAACAACGCTGTCAAGCTGATCTGCGGCGGTATTGCCATAGTTCTGGATGATGAAGGTATAGGTCACGGGGCAGTCCGAGGTCACAACGGAGGGCGAAATGCTCTTGCTTATCATAAGCTTTGGGCATGCCGCGGCTTCGACGCAGCAGCTTGCTCTTACGGGTTCCGACAGACATTCGCCCGTGATAACAGCGCAGTTCTCGATAGAGTCGCCAATCCCAAGAGGAGCATAGCCGTTTACCTTTGCTTCATACACGATGATGGCGTTGCCGCCTGCGGGAACGCAGATATCGTCAAAGCAAAGGCCTCTTGAATACCTTGTATGTGCGCAGGACTTCAGATCGCCGTTTATATAATATCTTGCGCTGTCCTTAACATAATCAAGAGGGCAGCAGCTCAGATCGCGCCAGTTGTATTCACCAAGATCGTCGTCTACCCTAAGACCGTAAAAATCCCTTTTGCCGCAGTTGGTGATGCTGATAACAAATGTGATGGAGCTTTCGGAATCATAATCGCTGCACAGCGCGGTCTTGGTGGCAGTCAGCTCCCTCATGAACCTTCCGGTCACGATGTTGGAGTTCATGACTTTATTGTTATATGATAACCTTGCCTGATTGGTAAAGGTCGCCATAATAATTCCCCCATAGTTTATAATTGCGGGATATCGCCCCGCAATATCATATTATGGCGAAAATCGCGTTTTTGCTACCGAAGCGCAAAACCCGGTATTTACAAAACGCGCATTTTGGTGTACCTTAATTCTATATAAAGCCGTATTTTGGCATAAGGAGTTTTATTTATGATCTTTACCGATTTTCAGGGCAAAAAGCTTCCCCTTCTCGGCTTTGGCTGCATGCGTCTGCCTCTGATCGAGGGTACCTCTCAGATAGACGAAAAAGAGACCGCTAAAATGGTAAAAACCGCTATGGAAAACGGCGTGAACTATTTTGACACCGCGTTCCCATATCACGGCGGCCAGAGCGAGATCGTTATGGGCAATGTGCTCAAGGAATATGAAAGGGACAGCTTCTATCTTGCAAGCAAATACCCCGGTCATCAGGTAGCCAGCAGCTACGATCCCAAGGGCGTTTTTGAGCTGCAGCTCAAAAAATGTCAGGTGGAATATTTTGATTTCTACCTCCTGCACAATGTATGCGAAATTTCCCTTGATACCTACGAGGATCCCAAGTGGGGCATTATCGATTACTTTGTGGAGCAAAAGAAGCAGGGCAGGATCAAGCACCTTGGCTTTTCTACCCACGCCGGTCTTGAAAACATGAATGTTTTCCTTGAAAAATACGGCGATATAATGGAATTCTGCCAGATCCAGCTCAATTACCTCGACTGGACTTTGCAGAAGGGCAAGGAAAAATGCGAGCTGCTCAACAAATACGATATACCGATCTGGATCATGGAGCCCGTGCGCGGCGGCAAGCTTGCAGCCCTGCCCGAAAAGGACGAAGAAGCGCTCCGTAAAATCGAGCCCAAGGCTTCCATGGCTTCATGGGCGCTCAGATATCTGCAGGATATCAAGGGCGTTCAGATGATCCTTTCCGGCATGTCCAATATGGAACAGCTGACGGACAATATCGCTACCTTTGAAACAAGGTGGCATCTTTCCGACGAGGAAAAGGCTCTGCTTTATAATATTGCAGAGGGCTTCAAGGATTCCGTTCCCTGCACCGGCTGCGGCTACTGCATGGAAGGCTGCCCGATGGAGCTTGATATCCCCATGATGCTCCAGAGGCTCAACGAGCTCAGGGTCACCGCATCGTTCAATTCCTCCATGGTATTTGAGATCATGCCCGAGGATAAGCTGCCCTCCGCCTGCATCGCCTGCGGTCAGTGCGCAGCGGCCTGCCCCCAGAAGATCGACATCCCCGAACGCTTAAACGAGCTCACCGAAAAGCTCAAGACCACCCCCAGCTGGCTTGCAATATGCAAGGAGCGCGAGGAAGCCGCAAAGAAACTGCAGATGTAGCAAATAAAAAACAAGCCTGAACGGAAATCCGTTCAGGCTTTTGCTATATTTTCAGCTGTATGTACGGCCGCGCAAACTGGGGCCGAAACGCGGCGGAGCCTGTAAACGACGCCGGCCTTTTTCCGGTTTGCGCATGGCAAGGCTCATTTACAGAATATGTTCTGAATCGATTTTTGTGCTTATCTCATTTTCCTGACCCTGAGGAAGAGGAGGAGCATAACGATGAACGCGATGCCGCAGATGGCCGCGATCACGATTATCATGATCTCCTGCGCGCCGGTCAGACCGTTTGAGCCGTCATCGGGCACGATAAATGCGGGCTCATCCGATTTTTCGGGCTCGTTTTCGGGGGTGGAAACAGGCTGCAGGGTGACCTTGGGCTCCTCAGTGGGAGCGGTCGCAGGCACTTGAGTAGGCTCTGCGGTATGCTTTTGAGTGGGCGCAGCTGTGGGGGAGACGGTCGGAGCAACCGTGGGAGAAACCGTAGGCCGGACAGTGGGAGCAACCGTGGGAGCCTCAGTAGGCTTTTGAGTCGGAGCCTCAGTGGGCTGTGCGGTCTTTTCCGGAGCCTTGGTGGGCTTTGCGGTCACCTTGGCAGTCGCGGTGGGCGTAACGCCGGGAGTGTAGGGCGGGGGCGCAAAGGAATCAAAAGGAGTGGGAGTCCTGACTGGAGTTTCGGTGCGCTTAGCCGCAGAGGACGACGCGGTGATGGAAACGGGGTGTATGCGCGCAGTTGCGCTGCCGTTTGCACCCACGCAAAGGACGCTCTGTCCTGTTATCTCGCCGCTTTGCCCGCTCTTGCCCTTGACCAGAAGCTCAAAGGTCAGAAGGGGAGTGCCGTCAGTGGGGATGGAATCCTCCGCCTGAATAAACAACGTCAGCTTACCCTGAGAAGGGGCGTTTATCTTGGCATGAGAGGAATTGGCGGCAACGGTTTTGTTGTAAGAGGCGCTGCCTTCAACATACTCAAAAAAGTCAGCGTCATAAACGATGCTCGCGTCAACGCTCCTGACCGGTTCGCCCTCAAGGGATACGATGATCTTTATCTGATCTCCCGGACGCGCAGAAGATGTCTCGCCTTTGATCATAAATTCGGCAAACCCCTGCGCAAAAGCAGAGCACGGCATGAGTGCGGTGATCAGAAGTATCGCCGCAAGAGAGATGTGCAAAAATCTTTTTTTCATGTTTTACCTCCAACCAGACCAACGCGCCTGTTTCATAAATAATAGTAACATATATTGAAGAGTATTTAAACCAAAACTATTCACATTTTTGAAACTTTGGTGTAAAATTGTATTCAGGGAAATTTTGGAAAAGTTTTTGTTTCACCTTCGGTGAAGCGATATTCACCTTTGGTGAGCGATATTTCCGCTGTCGCGTAAACGATATGCGCCTTACGGCGCGCGATATGTGCGCGGACAGGAGTTTGCACCTTATCACAAGCCCAAAAAGCTCAAACGACTGTCTGTTCACCTTCGTAAATATCCGCGCACGCAAAATACTCCTATTAATTCCTAAAACGCAAAACAGAAACGGACTCTGAACCGTCCAAAAAACTCTCAGTTTGCCCCGCAAATATCGTCATCCTCGACGTGTCCATACTTTACGGACACGTCGATGCCAAAGTATATATTTTTACTATCCCAAAGCCGCGGAGTCCAGAGGATGCAATCCTCTGGTGGATGAGGGCTTGGGAGAAGGCGAAGCCTTCTTCCAAAATATTTCACCTTCGGTGAAGCGATATTCACCTTTGGTGAGCGATATTTCCGCTGTCACGGAAGCGATATGCGCCTTACGGCGCGCGATATGTGCGCGGATGTGCTGTTAAGCCATATCACAGTAACCGAGCAAACAGCGCTTATACTTTCACTAACTTTTGTTTACGCGCACGTAAATAGTTTGATCGTTCTCAAAGACGATCACGATGAACCCATACTTTACGGGTTCATCGTAAGCAAAAGTATAAAATCACCTGAACCCAAAGCCTCAGGGATCCAAGGGATGAAATCCCTTGGTGGATGAGGGCTTGGGAGAAGGCGAAGCCTTCTTCCAAAATATTTCACCTTCGGTGAAGCGATATACGCTTCGCGTGCGATATTTCCCTGCGGGAAGCGATATGCGCCTTGCGGCGCGCGATATGTGCGCGGATGTGCTGTTAAGCCATATCACAGCAACCGAGCAAACAGCGCCTATACTTTCACTAACTTTTGTTTACGCGCACGTAAATAGTTTGATCGTTCTCAAAGACGATCACGATGAACCCATACTTTACGGGTTCATCGTAAGCAAAAGTATAAAATCACCTGAACCCAAAGCC
>SVHB01000104.1 GCA_015056005.1 Clostridiales bacterium | reverse complement strand
ATTTATAGTATCCTCCAATCAAATAGTGATTCCCTAAGATATATTATAGCAAACCCTTACAATATTGTAAACGTATGGGAAGTCCCAAAAGTTGCATTTTTCGTAAAAATTTCTTAAAAATTTATTAAAAACTCAGACGAGCTTCTTTTCGTACGCTTCCCTGAAGCCACCTTCGCCGTCTAAAAGGGTTATCACTCCGCAGTGGATATAGCCAAGGCTTTCAACCATTGCCCGCATTGGGATATTGCCCTTGTGGGTGTCTATCCTTGCCCACTCAAAGCCCAAGCGCACGCATTCCTTTTCCATTTCAAGCATAATGGTGCTTGCCGCCTTTTTCCTGAGCGCTGTATCGGAGACGGCGACCCTGTGGATAACTCCGTATCTTCCGGAAGATATCCACTTACCTTCAATGGTGTCGTAATTTTTATCGCCCGAAAGACCAAGCGATGCATATGCCACGATCACGCCTTCATCGTTTGTAAGCACAAAGCCTGTGCCGTTTTCTATATCTGCTATGGCGTTTTCGATATTTGGATAACCGCCCTGCCACTGGTCTATGCCAAGAGGAGCGATCCTTTTTCTTGCTTCGTCAAATATATCGGCTATGCGCCCTTCGTCCCCGGCGCATGCTTTTCTGAAAGAATAGTCCAATTTATGTTTTCCTTTCGTTTTTTATCCATATATTATACCATCAAACAAAGCCTCATTGCAAATTCCTTTGCGATATAATATAATACTTGTACAATAATTGACAAAAGGTGACATAACATGAAATTTCTTCACCTGCTTGAAAGCATTCGCACACCTTTTTTAGACAGTTTTTTCTCGCTCGTGACTCAGCTTGGCGAGCTCACCGTTTTTCTGGTGATAGCCGTGGTCATCCTCTGGTGCGTTGATAAAAAATGGGCCTACAGGATAATTTTTGCCGGGCTTTGCTCTATGGGCATCAATCAGTCGCTCAAAGCCGTCTTCAAGATCCCCCGCCCGTGGCTGCTCGATCCTTCCTTCAATATCGTTGAAAGCGCAAGGGAAGCCGCAACGGGCTATTCCTTCCCAAGCGGCCATACCCAGACTGCGGTGACCCTGTTCGGCTGCATTGCCGTGTGGATCAAATGCAAATGGACAAAGGCGCTTTGCATAGTCCTTTTGCTGCTTGTGGGCTTTTCAAGGCTTTACCTTGGGGTCCACACCCCCCTTGACGTTGGAGTTGCCGCACTTATCGGCTTAGCCTCCGTTCTCACTTTTGCCGTGATGAGCAAAAAGAGCGATTCCGGCAGTGAAAAGAAGATGCTCACCATAATGTGGATATTGGTCGGCGTCTGTACGCTGCTTCAGATGTACACCGCTTTCTTCCTTCCCAAGACCGCAGGCAGCATCGAAGAATTCGACCTGCACGCAGTTGAAAACGCCTATACCATGGGCGGCGCAATAATCGCGCTCGTGATATCATGGGTACTTGACAGGAAATATATCAAATACGAGGTAAAAGCTGTCTGGTGGGCGCAGATCATCAAGGTCGCAATCGGCCTTGCCCTTACGGTCGGCGTAAAAAGCGGTCTCAAAGCGCCAATAAGCGCATTGTTTGACGGGCATTTCATCGGCGACGGAATAAGGTATTTCCTGACGGTACTGATGATGGGCACCATCTGGCCGCTGACCTTCAAATTCTGGTCAAAGCTTGGCAAAAAAAATCAGGCAGAGTGAAAACTCTGCCTTTTTTATTTTACGCAGTATTTTGTCCAGATTATTGTTTCTCCGTCCTTTACCGCGATCACTTCAAGATAATCGCCCGAGCTGTCAAGGTTTGCCGTAAGCTCTCTTACAGTAAACTCAAAATCATACGACCTTCCCTGCCTGTAAAACGCAGGCGCTGGGATCTTCACATCGCGGTATTCCATCGGGCCGCCGCTTATTTCTATCTCTTCAACATTGGGGGCGTACGACCTTCCCATAAACTCAATGCTCTTTCCGTCCGCGCTCATAACTATTCCGCTTTCATAAAGCTTGCTGTCCATCTTGTTCTCCTTTCGGCAGTTTGCTGTTAGATTCTGTTTGCTTTAGTTTAATGCAATTCACGCTATTTGTCAATATACTCGCATTATTTTCTGTTTGATACTGTTGACCTTTGTTAATCCGTATGTTAGAATATAGCTGTAAACCAGTACGGAGGAGATATCATGGGAAGTTTTCTTTTCAGCAAAAAGGATAACGCTGCGATCAGCAGGCGCGTTGCGCGCTTCAAAAGGGCAGCGATGGAGCTTTGCGCGCAGCCCTACGGCGAGCTTACCCTCGTCCAACTGCTCACGGGCGCAAGGCAGGACGCAAAAAAGAGCTTTCCCGCTTATCTGCCCTGCGGCGATATCGATGTTTCACAGGCAATAGATAAGATGCTGCGCATCTGCAAAACGGAAACTCTCGCCTCCGATGAGCTCACTATCGAAGCCATTGCTTTCTATTTTGAAGTCGCCTCGGGGCGCATCGCCGGCATCCCCCGTACCATGTATCCCGATGTTGCCGCCCGCTGCTACACCGAGCGTGTGACCATTGACCCGTCCGATCCCGGCCTTTTCAGCAATCTGATAAAAGAAGAAGACGAGCCGGACGATCAGCCATGGGCACAAAGGGGTAAATTCCTTGCAGAAGAGCTTGCACAGCTTTGCGAGAAAAAGCCCGAGACCATTCGTTTCTGGCGCAGTGAAGGCAGGGGCGGAAAAAAGCTCATGCCTGAGACAGACGAAAACGACCGCAGATTGAGCACCAAGCTTATGTTCACTCCCGAGGCCGTCAACGATTTTTTAAGCGCAAACGAGGATCTTCGCACCCCAAAGCTTATGAACGCCTTGAACCTTATCACAAAAAATTCCCTGCCGGTTATACTCCCCACCCCGACGGCGCCTGTCTTTGAAGTACCTGCAGAAAAGCCACGGGCGATAGGCGTGGGGCTCAACCCAAGCTTTACAGGCAACGGCAAGAGCAACGCACTTTACAGGCAATTCCTCCTTACCCGCCTTGAAGAAAACAAGCAGGAGCAGATCTGGATCGAAAAAGAGCTTGAAAAGTTCTCCAAAGAATAGGAGCGATATTATGAAAAAATGGTACATGTGGCTCGTGCTTGGCGGAATATGGGTTCTTGCAGGAACGGTAAATTGGTTTGACCATCGCCCCCTGACCGTGATCATTTATAATTTCTTAGCCGCAGCATTGTTTTTCTTTCTCGGCGCTATGCAGTACTTCTGCGATAAAAAGGGCGAGAGCGGCAAAAAGATCATGAAGCTCATATACATCTCTGCTTTACTTGCAATGGTAATTTTTCTTGTGATCGTGCTGCTTATTTGACGGTATATATTTATTCGGTTAAACATCCTGTCAGTCAAGGAAGGATTATTATGAAGGCTTATTATCTTCTTACCAAAACAAAAAACGACATCTTCATCAGCCGCTGCGATACAAAAAGCGTCAGGCGCATAAATATTCCCCAAAGCATCAAGGAAGAAGATTTTGATCTGCTTGATGCCGATTCCATGCGCAGATTCCTTTCCCTGCTTACCCTTGATAAGCACGACGGCTGGCTTGTTTCATATCCG
>SVHB01000040.1 GCA_015056005.1 Clostridiales bacterium | reverse complement strand
GATCGTCTTTTCCTCGTCTTTTGCCTCTATCATGATACGCAGCACAGGCTCAGTACCCGAGGCTCTTACGTTTACCCTGCCGTTTTCGCCCAGCTCAGTCTCTGCCTGCTTTATGGCATCAAGCACATCTTTTTCGTTCTCGAAATCGCGCCTGCCGGATGCTATCCTGACGTTTAAGAGTATCTGCGGATATTTTCGGATATCGTCTTTCAGTTCGCACAGCTTCCTGCCCGAATCGAGCACGACGTTTAAGAGCATGATGGCAGTGAGCATACCGTCACCGGTTGTATTGTGATCAAGGAATATGATATGGCCGGAATTTTCGCCGCCGAAATTATAGCCCTCTTCCAGCATTCTTTCAAGCACATACCTGTCGCCCACGCCGGTCCTTGGCATATCAATGCCGTTATCCTTCAAAAACTCCTCAAGACCGAGGTTGCTCATTACGGTGGAAACGACCGTGTCCTTTTTAAGCAGACCGTTTGCCTTCATAAACCTTGCGCATATGCCCATAACGCAGTCGCCGTCGACCACCCGGCCGTCCTCGCCGATGGCTATAAGCCTGTCAGCGTCGCCGTCAAAAGCAAAGCCTATGCAGGCGTTTTCCCTGCAAAGCCGAGAAATCTCCTCCACATGGGTGGAACCGCAGCCAGCGTTAATGTTTATGCCGTCCGGTTTATCAAAGATGGAGATAACATCAGCGCCAAGCCCTCCAAAGACCTTGGGAGCTATGAAGCTGGAAGCGCCGTTTGCACAGTCAAGAGCAATCTTTATCCCATCAAAAGGCTTATTTGCCTTGCTCTGCAAAAAAGAAATATATCTTTCGCAAGCGTCATCTGCCTGAACCTTATAGCCCACATCCGCGCCGTGCATCAGCGTCAAGGGCCTTTCATTGAGTATCAGCTCTTCTATCTTAGCTTCGATATCGTCGGAAAGCTTATAGCCCTTGGAATTAAAGAACTTGATGCCGTTATCCTCAAAGGGATTATGAGAAGCGGATATCATAACGCCCGCGTCCATTTTATATTCCCTTACAAGATAAGCTATGGCAGGGGTTGGTATAACACCCGCGACCGCAACATTTGCGCCCACTGCGCACATGCCGGCGACGAGCGCGGATTCGAGCATATCGCCCGAACGCCTCGTATCTCTGCCCACAAGAATGGTGGGTTTGTGATCTATGGTAGTCAGCACATAAGCACCCGCCATGCCGAGCTTATATGCAAGCTCCACGGTCAGTTTCTCGTTTGCGCGTCCGCGCACACCGTCAGTGCCGAATAATTTACCCATTAACAGCCTCCGAAAAGTTTAATTATCGCTTCGGGATATCCTGCGCCACGCTCTGCGCTGCAACCGCGCCGTCGCTTGCAGCGGTAACGACCTGCCTGAGCGGCTTTGTGCGGATATCTCCCACGGCATAAACACCGAAAATACTGGCTCTGCAATCCTCACCGGCCACAATATAGCCGTCGCTGCTGAGCGTTAAAATGTCTTTTACCATATTGGTGTTGGGATCTGAACCTATTGCAATAAATACGCCGTCAAGGTCGATCTTATTCACCTGTCCGGTAGTATTGTTTCTGACCTTTATTCCGCTCACTTCTTCTGCGCCGAGTATCTCGGTGACCTCGCTTGAATAGATGAACTCGACATTATCAAGCCCCGACAGAAGGTCTACTGCCGCGCCGCCGGCTCTTAGCTTATCGCGCCTATGTATAACGCTCACGCTCTTTGCATACCTTGAAAGATACACGGCATCATCAACAGCGGTATCGCCGCCGCCGATGACCGCAACGCGCTTGTTCCTGAACTGAGCACCGTCGAGCATAGCGTTAAAGGAAACGCCCCTGCCGAAAAGCCTTTCGCCCCCGGGGACGCCGAGATCCCTTGGAGAGCTGCCCATTGCCAGCACCACTGCTTTGCAGGTATGATCGCCCGCATTCGTTTTTACGATTTTCTGCTCTCCCAAAAGCTCCAATGACTGCACTGTGCAGTATTTGATCTCAAGCCCGTATGCGCAGGCCTGATCGGACAGCATTACGGCAAACTCGGGACCCGAGATGCTGGGCATTCCCGGGTAATTTTCAATAATGTCAGTTTTGGCGGTCTGACCGCCCGCAAACATTTTTTCAAAAAGAACAGTCTTGTAACCCGCTCTTGCAAGATATAGCCCGCAGCTGAGACCCGCCGGGCCGCCGCCCAAAATACATACATCGTAAAGCATAAAGACCTCCTCCACGAACTATATTATTCTACCATATCGCATATTCAAAATCAACTTTGATCGCTTAATCGGAAAATACTTTAAGGCTGCCGTTTTGGATAACGGCAATAATCTCGCCTTTTGAGGTATCAAAAATTTCCGTTTCCGAAAGCTTATTCTTGGTATCTGCGGGAACTTCCTTTATATCCTCACAGGTGATAACAGCAAAATCCGCATCCACAGCTTTTATAAACTTTTCGCCCGACGAGGTTTTGCTGCCGTGATGACCTATCTTAATCAAATCGCAGGAAAGCTCATAACCGGACCTGAGCATATCGCCTTCGCTTGGCGTTTCAGCATCGCCCATGAACAGAAGACGCTTTCCATCGTATTTCAAAACAAAAACAAGCGACATGTCGTTCATCTCATCGTATTCTTCCATTGGAGCGATAAAGGTGATCTCAGCTTCTCCAAAGCTGTAATCCTTGTAAAGCTTTGGGATGATGGTACCCACATCGTTTTCCTCAAGGGAATCAAGAAGCCTTTCGTAGACGGATGTATTATGCTCTTTTGGCGAAATATAGCAGATTTCCGGTCTGAACTCATCTATAACATCCGCCATTGCGCCGATATGATCGCTGTGGGGATGGGTGGCTATAACCGCATCAAGCCTGTCTATCCCCTGAGAGCGGATATACTCCGATACATAGTCAGATGTGTCCTTTTCGCCCGCATCAAGCAGCAGGCTCTCTTCACCCAAGGTGATCAGAATGCTGTCTGCCTTGCCGACCTTGAGAAACTGTACGACCAGCGCATCCTCGCCAAACGCAGATGCATAGGGCGCGTCTTCATATATAGTCTGTACATATCCGCCTGTTGTCCTGTATTCGTAAAACAGGTGGCTCAGGTCTACCTCGCCGCCGCTTATAAAATACACAAGGGCAACTATCAGGGCTATGACCAAGGTAAAGCCATAGCCCTTTGGTTTATCTTTTTCGTGCTTACTGGAACTCATTTATTAAAACCCGGGGAGCTCTTTCCTTGAAAGAGCGCAGGCGGTGATATCGACACAGGCGTTCACGTCATCCATATCGACCATTTCCACCTGAGAATGGACATACCTGCAGGGGATGGAGATGCAGGAAGCCATAACGCCGCAGCGGCTCTTCTGCACGGCGCTGGTATCGGTGCCGCCGGCTCTGAGTATTTCTCTCTGGAACTTGGCGCCGATCTCGTTTGCACAACTTTCAAGGAACTCTCTTGCCGCTTTGGGAACGATAACAGAGGAATCCATGACCTTTATCGCCGCGCCCTTGCCAAGAGAAATGTTTACAAAGGTGGCATTGGGAGTATCTCCAAAGGAGGTCACGTCGAAATTGATGTTGAAATCAGGCTCGATGGCATACGCTGCAACGCCTGCGCCCCTGCAACCAACTTCTTCCTGCACTGTAAACACAAGGTAAACATCATGCTCGGTGTTTGCCTTTTTGAAGGCTTCTATCATAACGGCGCAGCCGATACGGTCGTCCATCGCGGCGCAGGATATCCTTTTGCCCATATCGACAAAATCGGGGCGGTATACTGCCATATCGCCAATCTCGACCAGCTTTTCTGCCTCTTCCTTGCTTGCAGCGCCGATATCGATAAACAGCTTGGAAATATCAAGGCTTGCGTAGGAAAGATCCTTAGTCTCCATATAGACAAGACCCTTTACGCCGTTTTCAAAAACAACGCCCTGAGAAAGCACCATATGGGGATTTACGCCGCCGACGGTTGCCACTCTGAGGAAACCGTTTTCGTCGATATCGGTCACTATAAAGCCGATCTGATCCATATGAGCGGAAAGCATTATCTTTTTGCCGGAAGTGCCCTTCTTATGCGCGATAAGGTTTCCAAGAGCGTCGTAATATACCTCATCTACCAAGGGCTCGATATACTTTCTGATGGTTTTGGATACGGTGGTCTCCCTGCCCGCAGGGCCATAGGAAGTGACGATATCCTTTATCATATCCTTAAACATTTGCGTTCACCTCAAGAAATTTTTTGTTTGCAAGGAAATGATCGGCCAGCGCATAAGCTGCGTTGAAATCATCCCATGAAGCGATCGATACGGGAGAATGGATGTAACGGGTGGGTACGGATATACCGCCTGCAAAGCAGCCCGATGCGGCAAGCGCAGCCATGCCCGCGTCGGTCCTGCCCCTTGTGCCCTGACGGAGCTGATACTTTATACCGGCTTCCTTTGCGGAAGATACCAGTGCCTTGAACATCTGGGGTCTTGTGATATTGCCGCCGTCCATAAAGGAGATGGCCGGTCCATGACCCACCTTGGTCACATGACCGATATCGCATTTGGGGTCGATATCGTTTGCGGTGGTGCCTTCAAAGGCAATAGCGATATCGGGCTGTACGGAAAACGCAGCAGCCTGAGCACCGCGGATGCCTACCTCTTCCTGAACGGTGAATACGCCGTAAAGGTCACAGTCGTAATTATTCATCATCAGCTTCATCACAAGCGCACAGCCGATGCGGTCATCCAGAGCCTTGCCCTTAAAGAGGCCTTCACCGAAATCCGAAAATTTTGTGGTAAAGCAGATGTGATCGCCGACAGATACACAGCTCATCGCGTCCTCTTTGTCCTTTGCGCCGATATCCACATAGAGCTGGCTGACTTTAAGTGCGCTTTCCCTGTCGGCGGCGCTCTGAAGGTGTATCGCCTTTGCGCCGATAACGCCGGGAACCAGATTCGGACCTACCACAACGCGCTTTGAGACCAGGACCCTTGGATCCATGGAATTGCCGGTTATGGCAAGAAGACCGTCTTCGCGGATACCGAGCACCAGAAGACCAACTTCGTCCATATGCGCGTCAAGCATTATTTTCTTGCCTTCGCCCTTTTTATGAACGATGAGGTTGCCCATCCTGTCGGTGTGCATTTCGTCTGCGTAAGGGGCGAGCTCTTTTTTTATAAAAGCGCGGACGCGGCCTTCGTCGCCGCTTACGCCGTAAATTTCGCTTAATCGTCCAAGCATAGCTGAGCCTCCCAATCCTCATCGATATTTGCGATAAACTGAGCAAGCAGCTTTGCGCAGTTTTCAAGTGTATTTACATCGAGCAGTTCAACATTAGTGTGCATGTATTTGAGCGGAGTGGAGATAAGCCCGGTAGCGCAGCCGCCCGCGGTCACCTGCATGGACCACGCATCGGTGCCTGTATGCCCCATCGCAGCTTCGGTAACAGTGGGAATACCGATATCGTCGCCCGCTTTTTTGAGCATCTTATAAACCTTGGGATGAATGTTGCTGCCTCTGGTCAACACAAGCTTGTCAAGCGGGAAGCAATCGTATTCACCCGCGCCGGGGGTGGGACCGTGGGTAACATCGATGGCAATGCCGATATCGGGTCGCACGTTATAGGTTGAAAGAGTTGCGCCAAGTCCTGTCTTTTCCTCCTGAACGCTTGCGCAGAAAACAGCGGTGCAGTTTATAAGGCGCTTTTTGAGTATCTCGATAGCCTTTATCATGACCGCGACATGAGCTCTGTCGTCCAGAGTTTTTCCCGCGATCCTGCCGTTTTTAAGCTCAAGGGGCTCTATGGGATCAAAACGGACTATATCGCCGATAACAACCAGCTCTCTTACCTTTTCAAAGGGCAGACCGAGATCCACGGTCAGATCGTCGATCTTGTATGCGGCGTTTTCCTTGCCCGTAAGAAGATGTGGAGGAACCGCGCCGATAATGCCTTTAAGCTGTACCTTGCCGTCCACCACGACCTCGCTGCCGGGAAGGACTCTGGGGTCAACGCCGGCAAGGGAGCAAATTTTAAGCATACCGTTTTCCAGTATATCGGTCACTATCATGGACACCTCGTCCAGATGCGCGCAAATCAGCACCGTTGGCTCGCCGCTGCCGATCTTTGCGTAAATATCGCCGTATTTATCACACCAGACGTCGTCGCAGATGCCGGAAAACAGCTCCAATACGACGTCGCCGACCTTCTCCTCATGTCCGGTAGCGCCGGGAGCGGTCACAAGGCGTGAGATCACAGATCTTGTATTCATCGGATGATCCTTTCTTGTTGTATATATGATTTATTCTATTATACCAACATTTTCCTTACAAATCAATAAATGTAAAAATGCTTCTTGAAACACAGGGTCATTTATACTATCATATAATTGTTGCTGAACATTTATCCTAAACGGAGGCTCATATGATAAAAAGATCCTTTGGAAAAAAAGAGCTGATATTTGATAGCGCAAAGGGGCAGATAGAATCGCTAATTATCGCGGGAAGCGAGATCATTTGCGACAAAACCCCCGTGTTCAAAATATCTTTCAGAGATAAAAACGGAGAACAGACCGTAATTGATGCAAATAATGCCAATTTTGTCAAAAAAAGTCAAAACGGAGCAGTATATTCCTGTTTTCTTGGCAAAATAGAAATTGAGCTGAATATAAGCGGCGAAGAGGATATCGTTTGGGGGCTTTCAGTAAAAAACAATACTGACCTGCTCATTGAATGGATCGATTACCCGCGCATAAACCTTCCCAAGCTAAAAAAGAACGGCGGCGTGGGCGAGGTACTCTTCCCCTACAACGAAGGCGCGCTGATAGACGACATGGATGTGCGCGAAAAAAGCTGGTTTCCGCATGACGAGCCTGTTTACCCATCAAAGGGCAGCTATCCTATGTTCCCCTACATGGTGCAAAGCCAGTTTATCGCATATCTGAAAGAAGGTTCGGGGCTTTATATCGGAGCTCACGACGAAGGCCGCGGTCCAAAAGGGATCGATTTTTATCCCGAAAAAAACGGCGTGGGTATGAAGATACGCGCTTTCTGCGGTACAGATTTCTCTGAAAGCTTTAAGCTCCCCTACCCGATCGTTTTCAAAGACTTTACAGGTGATTGGCACGATGCGGCGGATATTTACCGAGACTGGTTCGAGACTCACCTGCCCCAAGGGCTTAAAAAGATCAGCGAATCCGCAGATATTCTTCCCGAATGGTACAGCGATTCTCCCCTTATTGTGGGTTATCCCGTTCGCGGCCGGCACGATGTTGACGATATGACTCCAAATGCGCTTTTCCCTTACGAAAACGCTCTGCCCATCATCCGTGAGTTTGCCGAAAAGACAAGAAGCCGCGTGATGGCGCTGCTCATGCACTGGGAGGGCACCGCGCCCTGGGCTCCGCCCTATGTATGGCCTCCTTACGGCGGCATCGAAAGCTTTGAAAGCTTTGCAAAGGCTCTGCACGACGACGGCAATCTGCTTGGCGTATACTGCTCGGGCTTTGGCTATACGATAAAGAGTAACCTTGTTGATTACGATAAGAGCTCAGAGATAGAAGAAAACGGGCTGATGGATGCAATGTGCGCGGGTCCCGATAACAAGGTTGCAATTTCGCGCATATGCACCGCTCAGCGCAGCGGCTATGATATGTGCGTAGGCTCAGACAAGGCAAAGCAGGTGCTTGACAGGGCATACCGTCCCCTGCTTGAAAGCTGCGTTGATTACGCACAGATACTTGACCAGAACCACGGCGGCAGCCAATACTTCTGCTACAGCCGCGATCACGGTCATCCGCCCGCGCCAGGTCAGTGGATGACGGATGAGATGAAAAAGCTGCTCGACGGCTGGAACGATATCGCAGGCGAAAGGCTTCTGGGCTGCGAATCCGCAGCGGCGGAAGCGTTCATCAAAAACCTACGCTTCTCAGATAACCGTTTTGAGCTTAACTGGCGCATCGGTGTGCCCGTACCGCTTTATTCTTACATTTATCACGAATATCTCAGGAACTTTATGGGAAATCAGTGCTCGAACGGACTTACCAACCTTGAGGATTCGCTGCGCTACCGCCTTGCCTATTCCTTTGCAGCGGGCGACAGCATGACCATTGTGATATCGCCCAAAGGTGATCCCATTCCTTCGTGGAGCGTAAAGGACTTTACTCACCTCCCCGATAAGGAACTTGCCCTTGAGTTTGCAGGCAATATGTCTGATTTCTATCGCAAATATGCGGGCGCATATCTTTACAGCGGCAGGATGATCAAACCCGAAAAGTATGTTTCAAGGCAGATGGTCTTCCACGCCGATGATAACATACGCGAGATAACCTGCCTCTGCGTTGTTTCAACCGCGTGGACGCTTGGAAACCGCCGCGCCCAGATATTTATTAACCATACAAACGAGCCGCAGGAGTTCATCTTCAAAGGCGAAAGCCATCTGCTTGAGCCGCTGAAAGCCAAAATGATCGATCTGTAAACCAAAAGCTCATCCGAACCAAACTCGGATGAGCTTCTCTTATGTTTCGTTTACGCTTTCTTTGGGTAATTCTTTCTGCGCCAGTAAAAATATCTGATCCAGCAGAAAAGCGCGCTGATGATCCAAGTGATGCCTGCAGTCCACCATATACCCCAGATACCGATAAAGGGTATCATTGCAAGCAGCATGGGGATGAAGATGCGGCAGAGCATTTCCACAAAGCCGTTGATGAACGCGAACAGCGCATCACCTACGCCGTTCAGTATGCCTCTTGTCATATAGATCATGCCAAGGAAGATATAAAGCCAGCTGGTGATCCTCATGGCAGCTGCTCCAAGGGAAATGACCTCCATATCTTCAACAAAGATCATCATGATATGATCAGAAAATATCTGGAACACTAAGAACATAAACACCGAGAATATCGCAGAGAGCATCATGCCCTTTTTAAGACCAAGCTTAACCCTATCCATCCTCTTTGCGCCGAAATTATGCCCTGAATATGTGGCAAGCGCGGCGCTGAGGGAGCCATAGGGCTGATGAACAAGCTGTTCTATCCTGTTGGTCGCCGTAAATGCCGCCACAGCCACGGTACCGAAGGAATTGACAAAGGTCTGAAGCGCTGTGGAGGATATCGCTATCATCGACCACTGCATTGCAAGGGGGATGCCGAGCCTCACGGATTTATAAACTATGACTTTGTCAAAAGTCATGTCTTTCTTGGTGAGCTTAAAATACGGATTTGTCTTTAAGGCATACAAAAGACAGCCCACACCTGCTATGACCTGAGCTACGACCGTTGCAAACGCCGCGCCAAAAACGCCCATGTCAAAGGTTTTTACACACGGATAATCAAGCGCAACATTCAAGATGCATGAGAAGATAAGGAAATACAGCGGTGTTCTGGAATCGCCCAGAGCTCTTAGCATCGATGAGGAATAGTTGTATACAGCAACCAGCGGCATGCCAATACAGGTCATGCGCATATAGATGAGCGCGTCCTCCATTATTTCCAAAGGGTGCCCATAAGGCGCAGAACGCTTTGGGATGCAATATAGGCGATCACTGCCATTATGAACGACGCAGTAAACATGATGTATGCCGAGTTGGCTATAGATTTTTTGACCTGATACGGATCGCCAGCCCCGAAATACTGCGAGGTCACTATGCCGCTGCCCGAGCCTATGCCGTTGCAGATGGAAAAGAACAAAAACGATACCGAACCTGTAGCGCCCACAGCTGCGAGCGCATCCGCACCCAGCAGCCTGCCGACGATCACCGAGTCTGCAAGGCTGTACGCCTGCTGAAAAATATTGCCCACCAGCATGGGCAGAGCAAACGTCAAAAGCAGGGGCAAAGGATTGCCCTCAGTCATATTAACGGTCTTTGATCTTGCCATAGAATCCTCCGATGCGGCTTTGCCGCAAAGAAAAGGATAGCACCTAACGAAATTTTTGTAATCTCTTATATTGCTGATTTTCTCTGTATCAGATCGCTTTTTGCAAAGCAAAAGCCGGGGAAACTCCCCGGCTCATTTAAATGTTTATTTTTCAAGGAGCTTATGCATTACAGGCCATGCGTCATCGGGATAGAACTGATGACCGCCCTGCCCTATAACCATATGGCAAAGTTCTTCTTTTCCTGCGTCCTTATAGCTTTTCTTTATGATATCAAAGCTCTCCTTTACGCCCGCCAGCGGGAATATGGGATCATCCTTACCGCATACCAGAACAAAGGGTCTGGGAGCGATGAGACAGCCCAGATCGCCCATGTTGAAATACTTCCTGATGCCGGGAATGAAGTTGCAGGAGCAGTGGTTCATCGCCATGATGGAAGCTTCATATGTGCAAACGGCACAGGAGGGCATGGAATAGTTTATTCTTTCATCCACGCAGGATGCGTAGAAGGTCGCGGTGCCGCCGCCGGAATTGCCCATGCAGATGATCTTATCCTTATCGATGTATTCGGTAAGGTTTTCATAAATAACGTCTATCAGGCGCATGATATCCCAAACGCGCTCGCCGATAGCTGTCCTTCCAAGGATCACGGAGGGCATGTTTTCATGATCGGTTATGCAGGAGGGAGTGCCGTTTTCACCGTGCCCGGTCTCACCCATATAGCGCTGGTCCATCGCGATGGCGCAAAGGCCTTCTTTTACCGCGCGTACGGCAAAATCCCTGCCGCCGGCAATGGAATTATTGTCGTTGGGGTATTTGGCTACGCCGATGGAGATATGCTTTCCGGTCGAATGACCCTGCAGGCAGATCGCCACGGGGCGGGGCTTTATTTCACCCTTGGGTATGAGCAGGTTGCAGGGAACATAGAAGCCTTCCTCGCTCTGATACTCAAAATCGATCCTGATATAGTCTTCCGTCTCAGTCTTTTCGGTAATGGAGAAATCGTTTTCGCACATCTCAAAGGGAAGACCCAGAAGATCTATCAGCTTTTCCCTGGCTTCCTTCTGCCAGCTTTCAAGATCACTTGCGGTATCATATGCCATCTTTTCCTTTACGGATTTAGCGTAATGATTTATAAAATCATGAGCATTATAGAATTTCATTTTATTTTTCCTCTTTCTCGTTTGTCAGGTTGTAGGTGGGGAAAAGCTCGCGCCATACATCGGTATGCGCCTCGCAGTCGAGGTAATGACCGAAAACAGCGTTCTGCTGCTCGGTGGAATCCGCTCTGCCCGCATTGCCGATATTGTTTATATAGCCTTCTTTAACGCTTTCACAGAAGGCATGCCAGCCGTCCTTCCATCTGCCGTCCTTGAGTTCCTCGTTTCTTTCATAGAACGCCTTCATGATGGCTTTTCTTTCTTCGCCCTTGGCAATCTCGATGCCATAATCCTTGACCACGATGGGAACAAAATTGACCTCGTTCTTTTTGGTGTCGTATTCAACCGCAAGGCAGTTGTTCCAGGTGGGAACGAGCGCAGGGGTAAGGAAATCCGCCTTGACAAAATGGAAATTGCCCTGACCGTAGAGGATATGACCGCCCATGAACTCCTCATAGCAGCCTATGCAATGGCTGTGCTGGCAGATCACGAGATCAGCGCCGTGTTTGATCATAGCCCTTGAAAGTTTCCTGAGCCTCGGAGAAGGATAACGGCAGTGCTCCTTGCCGCCATGATAGATGACCACAACGCGGTCAGCCTTTTCACGCACATCCCTTATATCAAGCATAGTATCAAACTCATCAAAGGGTCTTGAACCCATCCTGTCCTCAAGGGCGTAGGAATACTCATGCTCGCAGACCGCAACTATGGCGATCTTTTCGCCGTCAAGCTCGATTATGAGATCCTTTCTGGAATCGTCATAATTTTCTCCAAAGCCGGTATACAGTATATCGGCTTCATCAAGCGCTTTTATGGTATCCACAGCGCCCTCGATACCGAAATCGAAAATATGGTTATTGGAAAGACCGCAGATATCGGTACCGATCATTTTCAATACTTCGGCAGTATTCTTATGCGCCTTCAGGTTGGGTCCGAACTTCTTGATAGCGTTTTTACTGTCGGTCAGGGCGCATTCAAGGTTTACAAAGCTAAGATCCGATTTATCAAAAAGAGTGGGAACATCATGGAAGAGAGCCTTTACATCCATCTTTTCAAACAGAGGATCTGTAGCGACAGTTGGCGACATATCGCCCATGAACAGAGTTTTCATAAAGCACACTCCTTATAATCAGGATAAAATATTCGTATTTCCGATAGGCAGGTATATTATATCACTTAAAGCTGCCCGGCACAATCGGTATTCACCCATATGAGCCTGTCACAGCGCTTATTTGGGAAGAAAAGCGTTACAGTTCCATCTGCATTTTTAGCAAGCGTTTGTTTTGTATCCTCGTCTGTCAAAACAAGATCGCCTTCTATGGGCAGCTTTATGGTCAGAGCCGCTTCCTCGCAATCCTCCTGCCTGAAAGCGAGCAGCACGCCCGTTTTCTTTTCGGGATCAAAATACATGTGGGCGGTAAATCCGCTCCTGTCCTCCCTGTGATGCCACGGGGTAAGGGGATAGAACTGCTTTGTAAGATATGGAGCAACCTTTTCCCATTCGCCTATGCCAAAGCGCATGATATCAAAGTTCTGATCGGGATCGTAAACATACTGCGCATCGACATTCAGGCAAGGCAGATAGGACGCGCGCCAGATATATTTATCGCTTTTGCCGAAAAGCCCGACCTCGTTTTCTTTTTCTCTGGTATTTGCACCGCAAAAGGGTATCCACTGGTTGAATGAGGTCGACATGGAAAGCCTGATCGCAGTGGTCCTTCTGTCAAGGTCCGACCTTAAAAGCGGGATGCCGCGCCTTAGCGATTCAAGATCATTTCTTCCGCCGCCCGATGCACAGGAATCGACAAAAGCGCATCCGCCGTAGGATTTGGTGCACTCGATTATCTCATCCCACATCTTGTAATGACCCATAATGAAGCGGCACTCGGTAATACCCTGTCTTTCTTCGCCCTCGAGTGCATCCAGATGCTTCCAAAGCGCAGCCGAATCAAAATTATTGTCCTCACGGTACATCTCGACCCTGTTTTCCTTCAGTGTCTTCTTTATTCTTGCTGTGGTCCATTTAAGGCAGTCGGGGTTGCCGATATTATTGGCAATGCCTCTGTGCCCTTCGACCACTATCGCCCAATCCCTGTTATAGCCGTAATTCTTTTCAAGGTTTTCCGGGTCCGTTACGCGCTCGGGTTCAAACCACATAAGCGTCTTCATGCCGTGTGCCCTTGCGTAGTCGGTGGACTCTCTGAACGACCTGCCCGGCCATTTTACGGGATCGAGCTGCCATGTGCCGATAGTTCCCCACCAATCCGTATCGGGGGAATGCCCGTCGGGAGCGCAGTACCAGCCCGCGTCGAACCAGCGATAATCGATCCTGATGTTTTCCGAAAGGATCTTATCCATGGTAGGCTTCCACGTGGTATGCCTCTCGGAAATGCTGCCGTCGGAATTGGGTAGGCCAGTATCCAGCGCAAAGCAAGAAGCGGTGAACGGCTTCACATCTTCTCCTTTTGCGTTTGCTTTAGGAAGATTATGCTTTACAAACCAGTCGCGCCAGTAATTTATGCGGCTGAACACGTTTTCTTTTTTGTATTCGCCCAAAACGAACAGCGCGGTCCTTATCTTTTCGCCCGGTTTGAGCCTCAGGCGCAGATCGTTTACGCTCTTTGCGGTATATCTGACTTTACCGTTTTCATAGGAAAATTCTGCGGTCCATGTACCTGCCCAGCCTATCGCAAGCACATGCCCGCGCTTTTGATCTTCCAGATCAAAGTATGGGAAGTTTATATGAGTGGCTCTTCCCGTATCCGAAACGAATCTGACCGGCTCGTTTTTAAGATCGTATTCGTAGGGCTCATAAAAATTCACATGATCTCCCAGTATGCCTTTAAGCTTGGGCGCATCCGCTTCAAAAAGGATATCAAAGCACACGTTTTCCAGAATTGCGCTCATTTCTTTGCGCCGATTTTCAAAGAAGAAGGTAAATTCGGTAACTCCATGGGTGAAATAATGCGTGATCAATACTCTTATGAGCAAAGCACCCTTCATGGAAAACGTCATAAGGCTGCTTTCCTTATCCTCGCCCTTTGTGACCTTGATATGCCTTAGCTTAAAACACTTGGGGTCAAGACCGAAATACTCATTTCCGTCATATGTAAAACGCAGCGGTATATACCTTGGGTCTTCCACTACGCCACGATAATAAAAATAACCGTTACGTTTGGAATAATCGCAGTTCATATTTATTCTCCTAAGCTTATCGTTTTCGTTTGTTATACCATTATTGAATAAAAAAATCAACCCCGCAATTTATGCGGGGTCAATACTTTAGTTGATCTTCTCTACGGCTGCTTTTTGAGCATCAAGGGCGCAGATAAAGCGGTCGGTATATTTATCCATGCCGATCTCATCTTGAGCATCCGGGTATACCGTAACGCTCTTTGCATTTGCAAAAACCACATCGGAAAGGTAGCTTTCAAGGGTCTGACCTTCCTTTTTATTGACCCTGTAGGCCGCGAGCAGCGCCATCCCCCACGGGCCGCCCTCACCCGCGGTCTCCATAACGGAAACAGGGCTCTTTACGGCTGCGGCAAGCAGGTTCTGCGCTGTGCCGGGTGTTTTGAAATAACCTCCGTGACCCAAAAGCGAATCGATCTGCACGTTTTCCTTTTCAAGTATGCGCATGCCGACCTTGAGCGCAGAAATCGCGCCCAGCACAAGGCTTCTGGAGAAATTGCTGAAATTCATGTCCGCTTCGGGAGTGCGCACTATCATTGGTCTGCCTGCGTTCAGTCCTACAACATGCTCGCCCGAGAGGAAGTTTACGTTCACAACGCCGCCGCAGTCCTTTTCGCCCAACATCGCGCTCTTGAAAATGGAGGTATAGATATCTCCCATGGAAACGGTGAGCCCTGCAGCATCTGAAAATCCTTTGAGCACATTTGCCCATGCGTTGATATCGCTGGTGCAGTTATTGCAGTGAACCATGGCAACGGGCTTGCCCGAGGGAGTGGTTACCATGTCTATTTCTTCGTACACTTTGCTCAGCGGCTTTTCAAGCACGACCATCGAGAACACGGAAGTGCCCGCAGAAACATTGCCCGTTCTCACCGCAACGGAGTTGGTTGCTGCCATGCCGGTGCCCGCATCGCCCTCGGGAGGAGCCATAATTACGCCCGGCTGAAGCTTTCCGCTTATATCAAGCAGCTTAGCGCCTTCTAAGGTCAAAACGCCCGCATCGTCGCCTGCGTTCAATACCTTGGGAAGGATATCAGAAAGAGTCCAGCCGATACCTTTTTCCTTTAATATACCGTCAAATACGGCAGCCATCTTTTCATCATAGCAAAGCTTTTCGCTGTCGATCGGGAACATGCCCGATGCTTCGCCAACACCAAGAGCATTCACGCCTGAGAGCTTTTCATGGATATAACCGGCAAGGGTAGTCAGATGCGCGATATCCTTCACATGCTCTTCGCCGTTTAATATCGCCTGATAAAGATGAGCAATGCTCCAGCGCTGAGGAATATTGAAGGAAAACTTTTGAGTAAGCTCGCCCGCAGCCTGCCCTGTCATGGTGTTGCGCCATGTTCTGAACTCACAAAGCTGGTTTCCGTCCTTATCAAAGGGCAGATAACCGTGCATCATGGCGGATACACCTAAACCTTTAAGGCTTGTCAGTTCAGCGCCGTATTTTTCCTTTACATCCAAAGCAAGGTTTTTATATGCATCCTGAATGCCGCTCCAAGCGTCCTTGAGCGCATAGGTCCATACACCGTCCACAAGGTCGTTTTCCCAAGTATGATCGCCCGATGCAATGGGGGCGTGATCTTCGCCGATCAAAACGGCCTTGATTCTTGTGGAACCAAGCTCGATACCGAGTATGCCGTTGCCTTCTTCGATCCATTTTCTGATATCCATTATATTTCAACTCCTGTTCTTTCTTTTCTTGTAACATAAATAGCTATCGATGCGCCTATCAGGCCGCCCAGAAGCTTTGATATGAGCATCGGAGCAAGCATGGAAGGCTCCTGACTTGCTGTAAAACCAAGATGCGCAGCTATTGCGGAAGCCGAGCAGACCGCCGCAGCTGCGTTTGCGATTCTCCCGCGCTTATCCATATCCTTCATCATGGCGATGGTGGGCAAAACGCTCACGGGAGAGATTATGAGCCCCGCCATGCTGACAGGGTTGAGCCCTATCTTTTTGCCTATCACCTTAAAGGGAGTTTTAAGGAGCCTTTGCATTATTTCTGCCACAGGCAGGCTGCCCAGCAGGACTATGCCTATTGAAGATACGACCGCCATAGCGTCCTGAAGAGGCAGTAGCCCCGGCAATATTTCAAGCCCGGTAAGATGATGCACCGCGCCGAGAATAAGTCCTATGGTTATAAGTATTTTTATACCCTCAGCGAACACGGTAAAGGCTTTGATGGTAAAATCGGTCTTTTTCCATATGCCAAACAGCAAAAGAACAGAAAGCAAAAGCACCGGCAAAAGCTGCCACAGGGTCGTTATTAAGCCAAGTCCGCTTATCAAGCCGCCGATCACGAGCGCTATCGGCATTGCTATAAGGCCAAAAAGCATGCCTCTTGCAAAGTCGTTTCGCTCTTCATTCATACCCGCCAGCATACCCATTCCAACCGGCACGGTAAAGATTATGGTGCAGCCGAATATTGCAGCCACCACTATGCCCGAATATGCGCCTATAAGAGGATCGGCCGCCATACTTTTTGCCATGGGAAAGCCGCCCATATCAAGGGGCAGGATGGAGCCGAACATGCCTGGGTCCAGCCCAAGCATGGTATAGACGGGAGTTATCACCTTTGAGAGATTGCCCGAAAGTATGGGCTCTATGCAAAGCATACCAGCCTGAGAAAGAGCAATTGGGCCCAAGAGATGAAAACCTTCCTCAAACTTTTCGCCAAGCTTCGGTTTGTTTCCGAATATCCTGTCAACGCCGCCGATGAGCGCACCTGCGGCCATTATCCACATGATCACAGTCTGCATATCATTTCCTCATCACATCTTCTATCTCTTCTATCGTTCTTGGGATGAAAGAAGAAAGGTTTTCGCAGCCGTCCTTTTTTACAAGGCAGTTGTCCTCGAGCCTGAAACCGATGCCCCATTCTTCGTGGTATATGCCGATATCCACGCAGAAGCACATGTTTTCATCGATAACATCGGGGGTCGCCACTACGTCATGCACATCAAAGCCGATATGATGCGCGCCGCCGTGCCACATGTATTTTCCGATATTCCTTACATCGTCCAATACGCCCGCATCGACAAGAAGCCCGGCGTTAAATTCTCTTATCGTCTTGTCCACATCAACCATCTTCATGCCCGGGCGGATGATCGAGAACATGTGATCCGAGGTTTTGAGCGCACATTCATAAAGTATGCGCTGTTTATCGGTGAACCTCCCGTTTACGGGCCAGCCCCTTGAAACATCGTTTATAAGCCCCATATAGTTTGCGCCAACATCGTTGAGCACCATATCGCCATCGTGCGCCTGACCGGTGTAGCTGTAATAATGTATGCAGAAATTGTTTTGTCCTGCTGAGATTATGGGCGGGAAGCCGTGCATATAAGGCCCGTACTGCCCTATCGCTCTGTCGAACTCCGCTTTATACTGATATTCGTACATCCCCGGCTTTGAAGAAATCATCATAGCCAGAATGCCCTCGCCGGTTATCTTCTCCGCCATGCGCAAGGCTTCGATCTCGCAGGGCTGCTTGATGAGCCTGAGCTTCCTTATGAGCACATCCGCGTTATCGATAAGCATATAGGGATATTCCTTCTTTATCAGCCCTGCAAAGCCATGCGCGGGCATGTCGATATCGCTCAGATCGGCCTTATAAAGGTCAAGATACACGCGCTCAAATTTTCCGCTTGCAAAAAGCGCTGAGATATCCTTTATGAAAGAATCGGTGTATCTTACATCTGTAAAGCCCGCGATAAGCTCGGCTTCAGCTTTGTTTATCCTTTTACCCGTCCAGCGCTCTGCCATCATATCGGGCTTTAAGATATATATGCGTTCCTTAACCGTTTCTCCATCCTTCATAGCAACGAGCACAAGCTCTTTTTGCTCAAGACCTGTAAGATATACAAAATTTCTGTGCGCAAAGAAGGGATAAAACTCGTCGTTCGTCTTTCTTATCTCATTTCCCGAAAAGATAACCAGCAGCGAATCCGGCTTCATTTTCTCATAAAGCCTTTGCCTGTTTCCTATATAAAATTCCCTTTTCAAGGCGATCTACCTTTCAATATATTAAGATAAATATCTACTTTAACATATTACTTTGATATCAAAAATCTGTCAATTATCAAATTGTAATAAAAGAGCATATCCTTTTGGATATGCTCCCACTTGTATTTACATATAGAAGAAAACACCGTAGCCCCAGCCTGTTTTGCCGCCCGCTTTCAAACGATCTACATATGCGCGCCTGAGGGAAGAATCATAGGGAAGATCATCTGGGTTGCCGGTATAATTCCTGTCGAAAAGCCTCCACAGATCGGGATGCTTATCCTCATGATCCTTGGAATCAACGATATCAAAGCGCTTCATGAACTTTCTGATATTGGAACTTTCGCTCAGCATCTGTTCGTGCGCGGGATAGAGAAGCCACGAATGGCAGACAAAAGCGATATCCTTATCCTGAGTAAACTCATCCTTGAAAAAAAGATACGCCTGATTTATGGAATCATCGCAGCTCTTTTCATCCATCGGGGTACCCGTCCTTGGGATATGGATGTTTATGACCTTGTCGCCCTTGATCAAAACCTTGCCGTCCCTTGCGTGATAGGAATCATATTCTATCAGTTCAAACTGGAGCCTGCCAAGCGCGAACCTTGTAAGATCAAAGAAACGCGAAAACCAGCTTGCAACAAATGAGCCGCATATGCCCAGCACTTCCTTGCATTCTTCAAGCTTATATCTCAAATCAAGCATGGAATCGTGATAGATTTTAAGATCTATTCCGCGCTTGATGTACTCTTCCTTCGTATGCTTGGAAAAGCAGATATAAAGCAGGAGCTCCATTGTGTACGGATGCAGCTTTATCATCCCGCCAACCTGCCTTGCGCCCTCTCTTAAAGCGGCATAATCGCAGGAGATATTGTTATTGTAAGTATCTATAAGGCTGTCCCATTTTGCCTTAGCCTCATCGTTTTTACAGATCAGGTCGTATGCCTTTATAAGCTTTTGAGCATCCTGAGTTTCATAACAAAAATCCTGAAAGAACGAAACCAGATAATCTCTCACAGTCCGTACCTCCGCTATATTTTTTATGTGCAATAATATTTTATCATAACCCGCCTTAATGAGCAATATTGATTTATGCTCGCAAATAGCTTAAAATAGCTTTACAATATCCCTTGTAAGCAAACGGGATCGATCTTAATTGGAGCGTAAAGATGATAGGACTTGAAATAAATAAACAATTCGGTATACCCTATTTAGAGCAGATAAAGCTTTTTAAGCATACGGGCTTCGACGCCTTTTTCGCATACTGGCAAAGGGGAATGGATATTTCGGAGCTAAGGAAGGCGGCGGACGAGCATAATATGTTTTTCCAGTCCCTGCATGCGCCTCAGGGCAGAGTCCACAAGCTCTGGTACCCCGACGAAAGCACGCCGGATACGATAGCGGAGCTTATAGAATGCATCGAAGCCTGCGCAGAATACAATATTCCCACCGTTGTCATACACACATTCTTCGGCTTCGGCATGCATACTCCCACCGAAGAAGGCTTGAACAACTACGATATATTGGTAAAAAGAGCGCATGAGCTTGGAATCAGGGTAGCCTTTGAAAACGCGGAGGGCGAGGAATATCTCTATGCTCTTATTGAAAAATATCACGATGACCCAATGGTAGGCTTTTGCTGGGATGTAGGTCACGAGATGTGCTACACAGGCTATGATATACTTGAGCGCATAGGCGATAAGCTCTTCATGACCCACTTAAACGACAACAACGGAATCACTCCAAAGGATGGTTCTATCACGGCAAAGGACGATATCCACCTTGTACCCCTTGACGGAAAAGCCGACTGGAACAATATCGTCGATAGGCTGAACAAGCATGGCTATAACGACGTGCTCATGTTCGAGCTCAAAATCGTCAGCCAGCCGGGAAGGCACGACAACGACAAATATCTGGAAATGGAGCTTTCCGACTACTTAAAATTTGCCTTTGAAAGATGCAGATATGTGGCAGAGCTTAAAGAAGAGAGAAAACCAAAATAAACAGAGCGTCTGATTTTTCAGACGCTCATTTTTATGACAGAAGCCTTTCCTTTTCCTCATACAAAAGATCGTTGCACTCTATCAAGGTCAGTTCCTTTATGAATGCGTAAAGGATTATACTGTCCCTGCGCTTTTTTACATAAAGAGGAACATAGCTCGTTTCTTTAAGCAGCAGCTGAGTTTCCTCGGCGGTGAACTTGAGGCCGAAGCAAAGGCAGAGAAGTTTATCCCTTGAAGGCTTGCGTTTGCCCGCAAATATCTGATGGGTGTATATATCGTTGAGACCGCTGCCCTCTATGACCTCGGCACGGGTCATTTCCTTTTTATCCAGATACATCAGAAGAAGCTCGCTGAGGGGTCGTTCCACCATATATTCCTGATTGTCTTCCAAAAATTTATGCAGCTCAGCGCAGGCCGACAGCTCCTTTTCCAGATCCTTGGTCCTTCTCTCTTGCATCTTTACACCTCACATGTTATTATTCTAGATAACATATTACATTTATCAATATATCAAAGGCAGGCTATTTAAGCAATGCTGAACCTTGATTTATACATAAAAAGCAATCGTTATTCCATAGTCAGGCTTCATAGAGAAAAGCCCGACGGAATCGTTGCGCTCTTAATGCGCGAAAGCGGAGAAAAATTCATACTGCGCATGTATGACCACTATGTTTTCGGGTATGACGCAGTAAAGGATATACATATAGACGAGCTTCCGAAAATATATAAATGTGAATCCACAAACAACAGCTTGATTGTCGAGGAAGAGTTCATCGACGGACTTTCCCTTTCCGATCTGCTTGAAGTATATCATCCCGACGTGAGCCAGAGCGCTGCGATAGCCGATAAAATATTAAACGCGCTTGATGCTCTCCATAAAAAGGGTGTTATCCACAGGGATATCAAGCCCGAAAACGTGCTCATAACATCTTCGGGGCGAATTGTGCTCATCGATCTTGACGCCAGCTCCGTGTTTGATCCCCAAAAGAGCCGCGACACACACCTTATGGGCACCGCCGGCTATGCTGCGCCCGAACAGTTCGGCTTTGGCAGGAGCGATGCGCGCACCGATCTTTTCAGCCTCGGCGTGCTCCTAAACGTATGCCTCACCGGCGGCCATCCTTCAATATCGCTTGCACGAAACGAGCTTACGCCCATAATCGAAAAATGCATCGAAGTAAACGCCGACAAGCGCTATCTCTCCGCCTTGGAGCTAAAAAAAGATCTGAAAAAACACATTGGTCCGACTCAGACCTGCTCAGTCTGCGGCTCCGTTACCCACGGCGGCGGCTGTCTTTGCTGCGCAAGAACATCGCCCTATAAAAGAAATCCCCACAGGAAGCTGTATTCAATCCTTGCTGCTTTGACCTTTCTTGCGATCATCTGCATCTTTATATTTGCAGGTCAAAAGGATGAGAAGTTTCCCGCTTTATCGGCACAAGTATCTCCTTCCCCGACGGTAAACAAGACTCAAACAGCCGTTTTGGAAACATCCCAAATAACAGCTCTACCTGATATTGAGCAGACTGCAGCGCCAGAAGCGACCGCTCTTTTATACTCTCAGGATGACATAAGCGATTCAAAACCGATCCGGACCTATTTTGAGAAGTTCAATAAAAACATACTCTATGAAGGCGGCGAGCTTTTGTTTCTGGGAGAAACCGACAGCGCCCCTAAACCCTTTATCTATGATATAGACGGCGACAACATTTTTGAGGAATACTACTTCGGTGTGCTTGGAAACACTCAGGAGGTTCCCAAGCATGTTTTCATCGACAGCGCAGAAGCGCCTTCTGATTCCTTTGAAAGATTGTACCGCACATATGCACCCGCTGTTTTTACAAAGAACGCTCAGGGAGAATACATTCCCGCTCAAGAGCTTTCTTCCGTTATCAGCAAACCCACTGTTGAGCTGTATTATATAGGGCTTGATTACGGCGCATCCGAAAGCACGATGCCCTTTATGTATTTGACCTTACCGCTTTATGATACATGGGACGGCGCAGCGCTTATCGAATATCACATAGGCTGCACCGGCGCATGGGCTATAGAGTGTAAAGCGACAATAAACGGCAAAACATACACAAGCTACTCGATCACGCATATAAAGTGATGAGTTCATTGTTATATACTATAATAAAGCAAATTTCCCTTTTTGTGCTAAGCTGACTGCTTAGTACAGGCGAGAATTTTCGTATTATAATATATATTATTGTTTTTACCGGGTGAAGATCATGAAAAAGATATTTTTCTGCCTTTTGCTTACGATGCTGCTTTTCTATCCTGCGCTATCCTTTGCACAGGATAATATTATTTACGGCTTGCCCAAGGAAGCCGTTGGACAAAGCATATCTGAATCTCATAAGCCTTTAGAGGATGAGATAGGCGGCTATAAATACAGGGTCACAAAAAGAGATCCGCTCACGAGATATGCCGAATTCACCTACGAAGGAAAAGAGTATCTTTTGAATATCGGCTCTAGCGGACGAAGCATGCCTTACAGAGAAACGGAGCAAAACTGGCCCCTTGCCACAGACGAATATGCTATGATAGGCTTTGACATCGGCGTTTTTACCCGCCTTGACAGAGACGAATATACAAGAGTTATTGATAAGGATATCTTAAAGGGAATAAAAGAAGCGTTTGGGGATTCCCTTACCGTTGATATAATTGCCGACCGTTATCCGCGCTATAATCCCGGAAACACTGTTCCCGATTTGATGCCCGAAGTATTCGAGTTTCTCTCAAGCAATGAATACGACTCCCTTGGCGGTATCGTATTAAAGCTCGGACATGAAAACAGGGGCACTTACATGGTGATCGTAAGCGGCGAGATAGACGGCCGCCTTATTTCCTCTCCGCTGGATTATTTCTGGGTTCCCGAGCAGATCATAGAATTCAGCTATGATGAAAATAACGAAGCGGATTTTATTGCTCAGGCAAACAGTTTCCTTAAAAATCATCGCCCCAAAGCACGGGATTACATTCGTATAAACTGTCCCGAGGGCGAATTCTACGGATATATCAACGTACCTTTTGACAGTCTTGAGGTAATGGTCGAGATCATAGGGAAGCAGGATGAGTCGGGCCATCCCCTGACCATTATCCACGGCGGAGTTACAACTCAGACCAGGCTTACAACAATAGTGCAGTACGTGCATTTTATCGGCGCAGGGCAAAAAGACGGTGTGTATCTGAAAAACTGGAAGGATACGATCAACGAAGGCAAGCAAAACCTTGCCTTTACGGGTAAGCGCGCAAATGTTTACGACTGCATTTTTGAGGGCTACGACTGTGCGCTCATGGGCAGCCCGTATATCAAAACAGGGACTAACAATATATTCACGGATAACAATACCGCGATCTATTTGGACGGCTATATAAACGGCAACAACGAGCTTGGCGGCAATATATTTATCCGCAACAACACAGCTTTGGATATTACGTTTGTCAGAGATGATTACCCGCTGTCTGTTTTTGACCTTAGACAATGCGCATTTATTGACAACAAGATCGATGTTCACAACCGAACCGACAAGAACCTTTTCCTCCCCGGCTGCTATTTTGCCCAAACCGATGAAAGCGGTGAGCTTAGCATCCGCGAATGCCGTTATCTGCCCGTTGCGGGCAATAATCTTGACAAAAAGGTTCTTTACTACCCGCAGGCAAAGGACAGAAGCTTTACATCGTTCATATACGATACCGGTTTCTATCACCTTGACCCCGTGATCAGCATCAATTTTTCCGATACATTTGATTTCCCCTCAAATATTCTTTATGATGCGCAGCTCACTTTGGCTTCAAATGATAGTATGCTTGCAAGGATAAGATATGAAGAACCCTATTACGGCTATACGCCAAGAACGTCTTCGGATGAATCCGTATCTCCAATGATAGATATAGCACGCTCAAAAGACGGCGGCAGTATCGAGGTCACTATGAGCGGTATATCCGCAGATACGTCCACTGTAATATCCATCCCATGCGATCCTTCATGGGAGAAAGCCTACGCCGTAAACGCTCTGAGCGAGGCCATCCCAACTAAGATCAGCGACGGCTTCATAAACTTCACAGTGACCTCACCGGGCAAGTATCTGATTTCAAAAGCCCCCATCAAAGACTCATCTTCAATGCATAGATACCCGCACATTACCCCTGACCGCCCCATATTCGACCCATATAAACACCCCACAAACGTGCTTATACCCATAAGAGAATAAAGAACGACCCTCTCCGACATCATTTCGGAGAGGGTTGTGTTTTTGATATGAAAGTGTTTTACTCGTCAAGAAGAGCGATCAGAGTCTCAAAGCAGATCGAATCAAACATATAGTCAATGCCATGATCGGGCGAGATCACGATAGCTTCTCCGCCCTTCCACTTGATCACAAGGGTCACTTCATGCCTTCTTACAAGATCGAGAATGTATGTAGGCATGATACTTCTGAAATCCGCATCCACGATGATCTCGTCGCCCTTTTCCGCGATCCTGATTATTGCTTCCACATTTTTCCAGAAAGTATCGACCTCAAACACCACCGCATCGGATATCTGTACCACAGGCTCGGGCTTGGGGACATGTTTTATCGTAACCTCTGCGCCGCCCGCGATATCGGAGATTTTTTCAGGTTCGATATTAACAAATTCACCGCCGCTTTGTGCAGCTTCCTTAAAGCTGTTCTTATCATCAGGGCTCAGTATATCTTTATCCAATTCGCCTTGCCAAGCGTTGATCTTCGCAGTATCCTCTATATAAATCGTGCCGGTACTGCCTTTGCAATTGCTTCCGATCAGAGGATAATCGCCGTTTTTCTCGTTATTGCTTGCGAGCAGATTAACCTCAGAATCGCCCAGTATCTTTATTTCACCCGTGAACAAGCTGCTGCCGGCATTTTCGGGAGCACCTATCGGTATACCTTTATTCGCACTGCCGCTCACGAAATTGGCATTCACAGTAGAATTATCGATGTTCAGCGTACCGGTAAACTGCGTATCTCTTTTTTCACCGCCATTACCACCGGCACCGATTGCCGCACCTCTGTTGAATGAAGTTGCGGTGACCTCGGAATCCTTGATGGAAATTTCACCGTTGAAATCACCGTAGCAGCCCGCACCAATTGCTGCTGCATTACCGCCCCAACCGACATTCCCATGGCTTCCACCGGTATAGCCTGCTTGGGCAGTTACATTGGAGTTTTCAATGTTCATTTTACCGTCAAAATCACCGTATTTACCCGCACCGATAGCAGCACCATTTTTATGAGCATCAGCAGTTACGTCCGAATTAATAATATCTATATTACCTGTAAAGTTACCCCCACTTCCCGAACCAATTGCCGCTCCATTTTCATATACATTAGCTATTACAACAGAATCCTTTATATATAGATTCCCTGCAAATTCACCGTTTTCACCCGAGCCTATACCCGCACCGCCATTGCCGTTATCCGCAAAAACGTTTGCATTGTCGGTTATATTAACGTTTCCCTTAAAATCTCCGCCAACGCCCGAACCGATCGATGCCGCACCGGCATATTCATCGGCTACATGGCTTTCGATATCAACATCCTTGATATTGATCACGCCTACAAAGTCTTCATTGTCATTACTACCTATACCGGCGGCCTTATTATCTGTATATCCATTGTCACCTCTTGTATTTACATTCAGCACATTATCCGCACCGCTGTTTTTATCGCCAACAATTGTAAGCTCTGCATTGCCTACATGTATACCGGCTCCGGCACCGCCGCTGATACTTACATTATCAATATAGTTCTCCCCGCTGACGGTCATGATCACGGTTGAACCATTTATGATATCGATAGCGCCATCGAGGCTTGAAGAGTTTATATCTACATTCTGAATAGTAAACTTCGCGGTCTCACCTTCACCGCTTTCGACTTTTATCGTATTGGCGGTTTCAGCCACATTCCCTGAAGCATCCTCAGTCACAATTATAATATCATCATCTTTCTCTGTCGTACTACCCTGTGTGACCTGCTGATTTGAATCATCATCAAAGTCGATGGTGATATCACCATTGCAAAGATTCCATGTTTTCGCCATAGCATCAGCGCTTACCGATAACACCAAGCACAGCGCCAAAACAAACGATATCGCTTTACTAAAATGTTTCATAATCCTTTCTCCTTCTTCATCATAGTAATATCGTAACTGTTGTTTGTTAACGATGAATTTGCCATCGCCGCAACAAACAGCTCGGGATCTTCTTTCAGCATATCCTCGGCCATGAGTCTTGCCTGTATGGCAAGCTCCTTTTCTTTATAGCTGCCAAGGGTATAAGTCACCTTTTTGTATGTAATCTGCGCATACCATCGGTTCCCGCTTTTCTTTACGCCAGTACAGCCGCTGGTGTTATTGCTGCGCAGGGCTTTGGGCTTGTCTTTGGATGGCGGACAGATGTTTTTAACCGCATTTTCTTTTATCGCCGCACGGGTGGGAAGATCGGGGTATTCCTTGCGTATTTCATCGTAAAAGCTCAAAAGCCCTATTGCATCCAGGCGAACGAGCTCCTTGCCCCTTGCTCTTGCTTTTACCGCATCCTCTTTTTTATAGTACGATCCCAGTGAATAACGCTTGCCTTTGTAGTTGATATACGCTTTCCACTTATCGCGCTTGAGTATAACGCCTGTAAAGCCGCTTTCGGCGCGCTCGCTTTTCACCTTTTCCTCGATAGATTGGCGAAGGCTGGTGCCCTCAAAATACTTATTTGCGTCTTTTAAGTGTTCGTTTCTGAGGCATCCGCAGCTAAGTGTGTTTCCCGTGAGCAATCTTGTGGCGGTGAGCTCTATCTCCTTGCCGCATTTGCATTTGCAGCGCCAGATATAATCGCCGCGGTGTTTTTTTCCTGTGGATTCCACAGCTGTCAGATAACCGAACTGCAATCCCCTGATATCCTTTGCCCTTCCGCGATTAAAGCGGAGATGCGAAAACCCGGCATGGTCAAGATATTTGTTTATGCCCTTAATATAGCTGAGCACTGTATCTTTGGCGTATCCGCGATCGTTCAGGTTTTTTCTCCATGAAGCAAGGCGGTCTTTTGTTATGATCTTATCTATGGGCAGCCAATCATACAGCGAAGATGTAAACTGCCTGCATCTTCTGATTGCGTTTTGGGAAACGCCCCGCTCTTGCTCCGCTTTGATATAGGCGGCAATGCTTTCCGGGGTCATGATGCATGAATCAGCTTCCGTATATAAATTTTCATCATGAACCGACTGCATCTCTCCCTCACCGCCTTCAATGCAACATAATATGAATTATGTAGTGAAAACATAAAATACTGTTTACCTATACACTAGATATTGTACACGTTTCCAACTGAAAGTCAATATGCAGGCAGCTTAATAGTAAAATAATATATGAAAATTATTCAAATTGTCACTATTTGAGTAAGTCAAATATACCCCTGTTTGCATAATAAATCGATTGGCTGAATGGGGCTTGTTTTGTTTTGCTTATTTGCGAGCTTTATTTTTATATAATACTTAGTTTTTACTCTTTTTCGTGCTCCTTCACTACATAATTCATATTATGTTGCATTGAAGGCGGTGAGGGA
>SVHB01000039.1 GCA_015056005.1 Clostridiales bacterium | reverse complement strand
TGGACAGAAGCGCAATGTCCAATGAGCTTTCCAAAATGCGCGATGAAGGCATGCTGGAATTTGAGAAAAACAGATTTACTCTGCTTGAGTGATCAAAAGAAAAAGCTTCCTTGCGGAAGCTTTTTTTGCTATTGTCTTTCAAATACCTTCACAATATCCGATACATACATGGTGTGATAATCCTTGGTTGGATAAACGGATGAATCTAAAGCTTTATCGATGAAGGATTCGCCGTTTAAGTCCTGCTTATATAGCTTTTTGCAGATCATGATAAGCTCCGCTTCTTTGAAAACAGGGGTGCCGTCTATAAACTCCACGGTCAGCCCTGCTTTTTCTATCTTGTTTTCATCCTTGCCGGAGACGGTGCCGAGATAGGAGAGCTGCCTGCGCCAATCTTCGGTAAAGAAGCAAAGGCTGTAGGTATCATTATTATCTACGAACTGCTTGGTATATCTTTGAGGACGGATGAAGGTGAAGGCTACGGGCTTGCCCCAGAGCTCGCCTATCGAGCCCCAGGAAATGGTCATGGTGTTTACATTCTCGCCGCTGCCTGCGGTCACGAGCGCCCATTTTTTGTCAAAAATATCAACGGGATTGCATTTTAAGCTGCGGATGCTGATTTCTTTGAAATTTTCCATATTATCCTCCGAAATGTTTATGTATCCATTATAGAACAATTCAAAAGCATAATCAACAAAAAGCGCCGAAGATGAACTTCGGCGCAATATTATATAGTTTTTTAGATCCTGTTTGCGTAAGCTTCAACCATCATGTGGGTAAGGTTCAGCGCTTCCCTGATGCCGCAGCCTTCAAGCACATTTCCGGTCAGGAACTGCTCAAGGGGAGAGGGCAGAGCCTTTTCCATTTCCACCTCTACCGCTTTTTTGCCGGTATCCAAGGTGTTTTTGATAACATTGCTGCTGTCGAAACGAACAAAGCCCTTATCGCCGCCGACCTCGATGGAGAGCGGGCAGCCAAGCGACACGAAACCGGTCTCGTTAACGGCTATGGCGCCGTTTTCATAGGACATAACGGTAACTGCATGGTCCTCGACCTTATCGGTGTTCAGTGCGTTTGCACCCTCGTTTATGCTGGCGTTGGTAAACACAGAGGTGTATTTATTCGGCTGACCTAAGATCCAGTCGGTGATATACATTCCGTGTGCGCCCAGGTCTATCATAGCGCCGCCGCCGCACTGTTTAAGATCATAGAAATGCTTGGGCAGCCAGTTTTCGGAGCTGCCGGTGTGGCAGTTCTTGAACCTGAGATAGTTGACGGTGCCGATTTCGCCGCTGTCCACGATTTTCTTTACGGTCTGAAGACCGGCGGAATACTTGTGCACAAGGGAGATCACGAAACGAACGCCGTTTTTCTCTATCGCTTCAGCAGTAGCCTTGCAGTCTTCATCGGTCAGTGTGAGCACCTTTTCGGTGAAAATATCCTTGCCTGCGTTTGCGAGTTTTTGGATCACATCGGCGTGTATATCGGTGGAGGTGCAGACGATAACGCCATCGGCGTCGCTTTCTAAAAGCTCTTCAAAGGAATTGAACTCATAAAGATCGTTTTCCTTGCAGAAATCCTTTCTCCACTGCTCGTTTTCTTCCCAAACTCCGATAACATCTGAAAACTGCTTGGCCTGCTTATAATAGCCCGGGGCATGAACGTGCCAAAGGCCGCAAAGAGCTATTTTCATTCGAAGTACACCGGCTTTCCGGTTTCGCTGGAAACGTAAATAGCTTCAAGGATCTGGGAAACTACCAGAGCCTGTTTGGGCAGAACAACGGGATCGGTATCGTCAACGATGGACTTGATCCAGTTGAAGGCCTCGGTCTGAGCGGAGTTCTGAGCTGCACCGTCATAGAATGCAACGCCGCCTGCGCTGGTATCAACCTCGGTTACGACCTGACGGTCGAGCTCTACCTTGTTGATAACGAGCTTGTTGTTCTTGAGGGACAGACCCGCCTTGCTGCCGCAAAGCACGCAGGAGCCTTCCTGAATGGGCTCATGGGTGTTGAGCGCCCAGCTGGTCTCGAGCATGATGGTAGCGCCGTTCTTCATAACGATCATTGCGCAGGCTGCTTCCTCAAGGGGAGTGGTGCTTACGCCCTTGTCGCCCCAGATATTGCCGGCTTCTGGATGCTCAAGTTTCTTGTGGGTCTTGCCAAGTACCATCTGGGGTTCGTAGTTGTCCATGAGGTACAGGGTGAGGTCAAGAGAATGGGTGGCGATATCGATGATGGGGCCGCCGCCCTGTGCTTCTGCATCGAGGAATACGCCCCAGTTGGGGGTGCCGCGCCTGCGGATAGCGTAGGAATTTACATAGTAAATATCGCCCAGAGCGCCGGACTCGATATACTTCTTGGCATAAATAGCCTCTGCCTTCTGGCGATGCTGATAACCGATGGTGAGCTTCTTGCCGGTTGCAACTGCTGCTTCGTACATTCTCTTTGCATCGGCAGCGGTCTTTGCCATGGGCTTTTCGCACATTACATGCTTGCCGGCATAAAGAGCGTCAACGGTGATGTCGGCATGCTCGCGGTTGGGGGTGAGGACATGCACGACTTCGATGCTTTCGTCCTTGAGCAGTTCTTTATAATCGGTATAAGTCTTTGCATCCTGAGTGCCGTATTCCTTTGCGGCCTTTTCTGCGCGCTCGGGAATGATATCGCAGAATGCGACCATGCGAACATTGGGAACATTCTTAAGAGAAGGCATGTGCTTATTGTTGGCGATGCCGCCGCAGCCGATAATGCCGACGTTTACGATTCTATCCATAGGAAAAACATCCTTTCTGCCCAAAGGGCATGTTTTATTTTCAATTCATTGCGCAACTATATATTACCATTATTCTGTAAAAAAATCTATCCGTATTTATAAATATTCATAAATTTTAGGTTCTTTTGCTGACAAAAAGCAGTATCGGTGATATACTCTGCTTAACCGTTTTATAGTGAGGTGCGCTATGGCTGAGCTTTGGGATGTATATGATAAGGACAGAAAACCGGTCGGCAGAAAAATGGAGCGCGGCAAGCCGATCATGGAAGGTGATTACCATCTTGTCGTGCAGATCTGGATCCACAATAAAGAGGGCAGATGGCTCATTTCAAAGCGTTCACCCGATAAGGAAAGCTATCCCAATAAATGGGAATGCACCGGCGGTGCGGTGGTCGCGGGCGAGGACACCTTTATCGGGTCGCTCAGAGAAGTAAAAGAGGAGCTCGGAATTGACCTTGACCCCAATAAAGGCAGATTGTTCAGGTCGTATCAGTGGTCGAATTCTTTTCAGGATGTGTATGTATACGAGCATGACTGCGATATTGAAGATGTCGTTTATCAGGAAGGCGAGACCTGCGACGCAAAATGGGCAACAGAGCAGGATATTTTTGATATGATGGAAACGGGCGAATTCATGCCCATGCGCCATGTTCATTACTTAAGAGAGCTCCTTGATGAGTACAGGGGCGAGGCTGTGTTTGGAGTCGGCAGCGACCTGAAAGCATGGATGGAGCTCGTAAGATCGGTAAAGGAAGAATTCCCCGGACTTGAAACGCAGGATGCGGTAAAAGAGCATGCGGCAGTGGTCCAAAGGTTCATGGATAAGCGTCAGGCAATATGCGTTAGGGATAAAGGAAAGATCGCAGGTGTGCTGCTGTTTTCAAGAAGCAGGAACATGATATGCTGCCTTGCGGTCGATAAAGTTTACAGAAGATGCGGCATAGCATCAAGGCTTCTTGAAAGAGCATTAAATGAGCTTGATAAAACGCGCGATATAACGGTTTCCACCTTCAGAGAAGACGACGAAAAGGGCGTTGCCCCAAGAGCGCTCTATGAAAAATTCGGCTTTGTCCCGGATGAGCTTACTGTTGAATTCGGTTATCCCAATCAGGTGTTTGTAAAAAAAGCATAGAAAAAACTCTGCGGATGGTTATATCCGCAGAGCTTTTTATTTGTACTCGTCAAGCACAGATTTAAGCAATTCGGGGTAATCGGTCATTATGCAGTCGCAGCCAAGCTCTATGAGCCTTCGCATTTCGGCGGGATCGTTTATGGTCCAGTACTGTACAGCGATGTTTCTTCTGTGGGCTCTGTCGATTATCGTCTTCTTTTCAAGGCCGATATTGATGCCAAGATCATAGGAGGTCGGTATCTGCAGGCAGGCAAAATCGCTGTTATCAAACAGATTCAAGCCAAGGAACTGCGTAATGATGAACTTTGCTGCCGTTCCCGTTGGCGCACCGCGCATCAGATCGGGATATTTGCTTTTAAGCTCATCCTCGATCTCGTCGTGGAAGGTCCCCACTACGATCCTGTTTCTGTATTTGGGATAATTGACCAGTTCTTCGTTCAGTATGCGGCAGGCTTCATAGCCGAGCTCGCCGCTGTTCTTTATTTCCACAATAAACAGAAGGTCGGGATGAGTTTCGTAAAACTCGGAAAACAGCTTATCTATGGTTGCGATCTGCAGCCCAAGCTCTTTCCAGTCAGGCGCATCTTTGTATATCCTATCGCCGTTTTTATCCTCAAAATAGTAGCCGAAATTATATTGCTCGAGCTCTTCCAAGGTCATGTCTTTGATATAATGCCTGTTGCTTTCGTCCTTGCAAAGCTCTTTTACCTCATCCAAGGTAATATCGCCGTTGATATTGCAGGTCTCGTCGATATAGTCATCGTGGTTATAGACCAAGAAACCGTCCTTTGTTATGTACAGATCGCTTTCGATAATGTCAACTCCGATGTTGCTCACAGCCTCAATAAAGGCTAACATCGTGTTTTCGGGATTCTCTCCGCCGCCGCCTCTGTGCGCCGCAACCATGGGAAGCTCACCCTTTTGCACGATGAACGGATTGTTTTCGGTATTTTTCTTTGGCGGGATGATGTTTATGACCGCAAAGAAAAGAACAAGCGCAGCAAGTGTTATGCCGATAATTTTTATAAGCTTATGATTTTTCATTTTATCTCCAATGAACGGCTGTTATCATTTCCTGATCAGGGTGATAAGTCCGTAATTCGGTACTGATATTGAACTTATGCCTGAAAGCGAAACGCTCTGACTTCTTTTAAGCTCACCGCAGCAATCAAATACCTTGATATCAAAATTGCAGCTGCCATCCTGCCTGACTAAAGCCTCGCTGCCGCCGTTGGCGTTTATGATGTACAGCTCGTTTATGCCGTCCGGAATAGCGGCGACCCTGCTGCCGTCATATAATGCGATGATGCCTTTGCCGTCTTTCACGGCGCTGACCTGCGGATAGAGCAGATGGGGCATCTCGGCTCTGATGGGGGTCTTCTGCAAAAGATCAATATTGTTTTCCATGAACTTTGTCCAGAACGCAAGCGCTTTTATGTGATCGTCAGGGATGCGGTCAAGGTTTGCGGATATCTGAACGGTTGAGAATATCGAGCTTTGTATCTGGGATACCGCATGCTCAACGGACTCGTTTTCGTTCCATTCCAGCATATCGGAATGCACTGCGGTGCTGCCGCTCGTGAGCCTTAGATCGATAACGCCGACTCTGTTGGAATCGCCGGATGCGGGGCAATCGCCGACCCTGAACATATTGCCGAATTCGCGCATAACAGGACCGATATAGCTTTGCCTGAACTCGATGAGTATATCGGGCTTTATTGAGGTAAGCGCTTTGCGGATATCTATCATAAGGCGGTGCACTGCGTCTTCAAGCACAACGATATCCATGCCCTCTCTGTATATCGGGGTAGTGTCGACCATCTTAAAAGAATCGATGAAATCAAGCTTAAAGCCGTCAAGATCCCAGTTTTTGAGTGCATCGGTGTATATGTTTATAAGATAATCACGCACATCGGGGTATCTTGGATCAAGTGTATAGGCGCCCACACCTTCGCGGAATTCGAGCACCTTATCCTTGAAGCGTTTATAAGCATTGGAATGGATGCCCACAAAGGGCACGGAATACCAGAGCATGTATTTGAGCCCAAGGTCATGCACCTTTTTTACGTGTGCAGCCATATCGGGTATTTTGCTTTGGCTTACCTGCCAGTCGCCGCAGTAGGCATAACCCCTTGAATTATCATCGGTCTGCCAGCCGTCATCAACTATAACGGTCTTCATGCCAAGCTTTGCCGCTCTTTCGCATTCGGCTTCGACTTTTTGGGCAATGACGTTTTGATGAAAGCTGTACCAGAAGGAGTAAAGGGGAAGGTTGGCCTGATTGGGTACGGGCATTGGCGGGTATTTTTCTTCCCACCATGAAACGACCTTGCCTATCGCATCTTCATAGCGGCAGGGGGTAACATCGGTCCAAAGCGTAAAGCTGTAGTTTGTCGTTTTTCCTGTTCCGTCAAGAGGGATGACGAACCTGACCGCAAGCAAAGTGCCTTCCTCGCGCACTCCCAAAGCTCTTTCTATAAGCGTTACGCAGTCATCCAAAGCCACGGTATATCTGTTTATGGCGTTATCGTCATAAAAGCAGTGGAGCGGGCAGCCGGAGGAGAGTTTGCTGAACTCGCTGCGTCCCCAATCGGGCAAAAGCGCTCGGTTTTTTCCGCAGCCGGAATGCCACTGATGCTGAATCCCTTTAAGCGGAATGCTCCATGCTATTTCAGCTTTCGGCTCCTTTACCGATTTAAGTGAAGATGGATTCCATGAAAGCGAAAAAATATGCTTGCTTATGCCGCCGTCCTTTTGAATTTCGCAGGAAGCCGAAAGCTCGATATTGGATGTGAGCTTTATATCGCCGAACATGATCTGAGTCATGAAATATCCTCCTTTTTAGGTGGGTTTTCTTAATTATACACTTAAATGGGTGAATATGCCATACTTTTTGCTTGTAATGGAGAGCATGTTTGTTTATAATGCAGATAAGCGGAAAAAGGAGAATAATCATGTTTGATAATAAAGCGTATGACTTAAAGCTTGGTTCATGGGGCCCTTATAATAAGGAATACTTGGGGATATGCCATATTGCGGATAAATCAAGGGGCGCCACGTTCAATGTCGAGCTCTTCCCCGGCTTTTTCAGGCGCAGCGTTATGGCTTCAAAGGCTGTGAGCGACGGCGGGCTCAAGATGTGGGGAGCCGATGTTTCTCTAAAGCATTTTGTATATAGGTATGAGCTTGAATGGAAGGACAGGGTGTACTGTGACGCTGATTTTGCCGTTCATAACGACGAGACAGTGGATATCACATGCACTTTTGTCAACGATACCGATATGCCCCAAAGCGTCAACATGAACCTTTGCGCGTATCTTCAGTACCCGATGAGAAAAGCGGGCGTTGAGTCTCTCGGCATGCTAAGGATACCGAGGGTGAAACTGCCCGAAGGCTGCATATGGATAGACGCGGTCGATTATATAAGCATTAATTGCGATCAATATCTTGCAAGCGACGGCAAATACCTTTGCGAACAGGTGATTGACGGTGCATCGGGCAAGGGCACTGCCTTAAAGGGTATGCGAAAAGTCATATACGGCTTTGAAAAAATGCCGATTGATTCTGTAGGTATAAGATATAAAGCAGATTATGATCAAAAGCTCACCCTGTCCGTTTCGGGAAAAGACTATTGTATTGAGCTTACCAAAACAGATGATTTTTCATATGCCGCAATAGAAGTGGATAAAGCAAACGCAGATAAGATCAGCATCATATGCGCTGAGAACGTGGCTTTGGACGGCATTTCGATAGGCAAAAATGCCAAGGAAACGTCCTTTTTGCGCGATGACCGCAGCCTTGAGCCAAAGCGGATGAACGGCGATGACTGCATTTATATAAGCTATCCCGGGATAGACTATGTTTATCACATTTCGTGGGACAGACCCGCGCAGATGGTCAGGCGCTTTTACTGCGATGATATCGGTGATGCGCTCACGAGATTCGTTCATAACCATGTAAGCGAGGTTATCAAAAGCTCAAAGCCGTGCGAAAACGTTTATGAAAACGTTTTGTCCGAGCCGCTGTATCTGAATCCGAGGGAAAGAAGCGTTCTGCGCTTTACTGTAAGAAGCGGAAAGACTGCGGATTTTAGAGGTGTGCCCAAGCGGGAAAATGTTCCCGAAATATATTCGGTTTCCTCAAATTCGGACGGCAAGCGCTATGAATTTTCTCAGAACATGATGGCGTACAACACTCTTTTGAACGTGGTCTACCCCGTATACACAAGGCGAAGGTTCATACGCCATAACACCCCGGGCAGAAACTGGGACAGCCTATATACATGGGATTCGGGGTTTATCGGAATGGGGCTTTTGCAGCTCGATTTTGAAAGAGCTTTCGATTGCCTGAATACATATCTGACGCCTGTTGGAGATATGCATTCTCCCTACATTTTCCACGGCAGCGTGATGCCCATACAGATATTCCTTTATCAGGCGCTTTTGAACAAATTCGGTTCCGACAAAGAGAAGCTTGAAAGGCTCAAGGCGCTTTATCCCATGGTAAAGCAATATCTGATGTTCTTCATAGATCTTGATAAGGATAGGGCGCAGACAGGATCGGGTTTGCTTAAAACATGGCATATCTTCTATAATTCCGGCGGCTGGGACGATTATCCGCCCCAGAAAGCGATGCACGCAAACGGCGAAGACAAAGATAAGCCCAATAAAAACAACACGACTCCCGCCGTAACGACTTCTGTCACCGTGCTCATTTCCAGAATAATGAGCAGGATCGCCTTGGGGTTTGGGTTTGAGGAGGATTCAAAGCAGTATACTAAAGCTGCAGAAAAGTATTCCGACATCATCCAAAAATATCTTTGGGATGAGGATTGCGGATATTTTTCCTATATGGTGCACGATGAAAACGGAAAGCCCAAGGAATTCATGCGATATAAGGACGGCACAAATCATAACATGGGCTTTGACGGGATTTATCCCTATATCGCGGGCATAACCAATGAGTATCAGAACGAGAGGATAAAGGAAAATATCAAAAACGGTCTTCTGACCGATATCGGTGTCGGTGTGGTCGATAAGCGCGCAAAATATTACAGCCCTCACGGTTATTGGAACGGCTCGGTCTGGATGCCGCATCAGTGGATACTCTGGCGCTCGCTTCTTGATCATTCTTCAGGTGAGCTTGCATTTGATATTGCAAAGCTGGCGCTGGATGTTTGGGCAAGGGAAGTGAATGAGAGCTATTGCTGCTTTGAACACTTTATGTCCGCAAACGGCAGGGGAAGCGGTTTCCATCAGTTTTCCGGCCTTTCAACGCCTGTTATGATGTTCTTCTCTGCATATTTTGTACCCGGAAACATCACACCGGGCTTTATGTGCGATATAAGAAATGCTGTTTGGAACGACGAAAAAACGCAGGTATCGTTTGATTGTGACAACACAGTGGATTTATCTGTCGTCATTGTGTGCATGAACGAAGGCTATGAATATGATTACTTATGCGCCGGCAAGGCTCTTAATAAGAAACGTCTCACAAACGGCGCTTGGGAGATAAACATCCCTAAGGGCAAAAGTACGATCGTCAGCAAGATATGCATAAGGCGTTAAACCCTGCAAAAGTTGACAAAAGCAGACGCTGTATATATAATAGAAAGGATGAAGATTTATCCTTTCGGAGGGAAATGATGGAAAACACGCTCGTCCTCGGCTCTAAAGAGGAGAAAAAAGCGTTTTATAAGCGCGTATTTCAGATAACCACGCCAATAGCGCTCCAGAATTTTATGGACGCTGCGGTAAGCTCTGCCGATGTTATCATGCTCTCGTTTGTCAGCCAGAGCGCTCTTGCGGCCTCATCGCTGGCGGGGCAGGTAATGTTTGTGTTCCAGATGCTGCTTTACGGCATGTCCTCGGGCGCGTCCGTGCTTTCGGCGCAGTATTGGGGCAAGGGCGATGTGGGGGCAGTTGAGAAGGTCATGGGCATATCGCTCAGGGTCTGCATGATAGTGGGTCTTTGCTTCACGCTTGCGGCGCTGCTTGTACCCTCGCTCATAATGCAGATATTCACAAATGATCCTGCGCTCATTGAAAACGGAGTTGTTTATCTGAGGGCGGTAGCGTTTTCGTATGTTCTGGGCGGCTTTGCCACTATGTATCTTAGCGTCATGCGAAGCGTTGAGCGCGTTAAAATGAGCGCTGTTGTTCATTGCAGCGCGGTCATTATGAATGTGGTTCTGAACGCCTGCTTTATCTTTGGTATCGGTCCTTTCCCAAAGCTCGGTGTTGCCGGCGTTGCTCTTGCAACCACCATCACAAGGGCGGCAGAGGTCGTCGTTTGCATACTTGACAGCAAGTTCAACAAGATTATTCATCTGAAGCTGAAGCATCTTTTTGTTAAGGGCGGCGAGCTTATGCGCGATTTCGTAAGCTTTGCCATTCCCTCTGCGGCAAACGATATAATCTGGGGCCTTGCGTTCAGCGTTTATTCCATTATCCTCGGCCACCTGAGTTCCGATATCGTTGCTGCAAACTCTGTGGCTTCGGTCGTGAGAAACCTTGGCACAGTCGTGTGCTTCGGCGTATCATCCAGCGCAGCTATTATGCTGGGAAAATCCATGGGCGATAACAAGCTCAAGGAAGCAAATGTGCACGCGGGCAGGTTTGCGATGCTTTCTGTATTGACCGCAATAGCAGGCGGCGCGGTCATACTGCTTTGCAGACCTCTGGTGCTTGATTTCATGCATCTTTATGTGACCGTTACCGATGTTGTAAAATCGGAGCTTTCCACCATGCTTTATATAAACTCCTATTACATCATGGGCGCGTCGGTCAACACAATGCTGATCTGCGGCATATTCAGAGCGGGCGGAGATGTTAAATTCGGTCTCAAATGCGATATAATCGCCATGTGGGGCTATGCGGTCCCCATCGGTCTTCTTTGCGCGTTCGTGTTCAAGATCCCCGAAATGTGGGTATATTTTGTGCTCTGCCTTGATGAATTCGTGAAAATGCCCGTTGTTATCAGGCATTACAAAAAACGCGGCTGGATCAGGAATATAACAAGAGATAATATATAAACCAGGGAGGTATGGCAAATGAAGCTGAAGTTTTACGGAACCGCCGCAGCTGAGGGCATCCCCGCTCCTTTCTGCACCTGCAAGGTATGCGAGCATGCAAGGGCATTCGGCGGCAAAAATATCCGCACCAGACATCTTTCCACCATTGATGACGATATTCAGATGGATATAGGTCCCGATTTCTTTTGGCATACCGTGCATAACGGGCTTGATGCGATGAGGATCAGGCATCTTATCCTCACTCATTCCCATGGCGATCATATGGATAAGCTTTGGATAAACAACAGAGCGCATCCATATTCCCTTACGGGAGCGCAAAGGATCAACCTTGTTGCGGGCAAAAAGGTACTCGATGTGCTTGAAACGAGCCTTGAAAAGTCTTTTGAACAAATTGCCGCAGATCCCGTTATCGCTGTTCCTTTTGAAAGGATAGCGCTTGATGAGAACACTTTTGTTACCGCGATGCCCGCGCGCCATCACAGATCACAAAACGATGCTATGATATACCTGATCGAAAGAGGGGGCAAAAAGCTGCTCTATGCGCATGATACCGGGCTTTTCCATCAGGAAGCGACGGATTTCCTTGCAGGTAAAGATATTGACGCTGCGACTCTTGACTGCACGGGTACTTATCTTGGCGCGGGCGGCGAGCATATGGATTTTTCAGGCTGTGAGGAAATGGTAAAGCGCCTTAAAGCAAACGGTGCGCTCAAACCCGATGCAAAGATAATCGTGAACCATTATTCCCACGGCGGCGGGGCAAACCACGACGAGATCGATATGGAAGCCAAAAAGCGCGGCTGGTATGCGTCATACGATACCTTTGAGATAGAGATATAAGATAAAGATATAAAAATAAGGTCATGCGGTAAAACGCATGACCTTTTATATTTCTAGCCTATTCTTCCACGAAAACCATATCGCCCTTGTGATAAATCTCGATAAAGCATTCATAGAACTTTCTTTGTGAAGTCAGATATCCGCTGTACTTGGTCATATTGTAACCGTAAGCGGTATCCATAACGGAAAAGCCAAAGACAGGGTATTTTTTGATGAAATCGGAAAGCATCAGCTTCTCGCCCTTGAATTTGCCGATGTTTCCGTTATGCTCAAGCAGGTATACGAAGCAGAAATCCCAGTCAACTTCGTGAAACTCAACATAGCCGTCCACCTGATCGGAGGGGATGGGGGACGAAGGCGGCATGATTTTTATCATGCCCGACTGGGTGCGCATTATCAGATCATTTCCGTTTGCTTCAAGCGAGATCACGTTCATGTCGTGCAGATCGTATGCGGCGTTTATGTTTTCGCGTACCGTCCTGATCAATGGCGTACCTCCTTATAAGCTGTGATATTTTTTGACCTTGGCTGACAAAAAATCGGCAAGGTCATTTGCATCTGCATCCAAAAGATCCTTTTTCTGAAGCACTGTGACCCTTGTATCGTAGATGAAAAGAAACATATCCTCGCATTCCATTATCCGTTCAAAGCCGTCATAGGGGACCGTTTCGCTGCCGTCCTGAGTAGGCATTGTCATTCCCGAATCGTCAAAGCTTACGCGGATATCCTCGTCTGAAAATGCCGTATCCTTGTCTTTCAGGAGGATACCGGCCGATTTTATGTAAGGATCCTTTTTGCTCCTGCCTGCGCGGATAAGACCGCCGATGCCGCTGCCGATGGCAAGCGCGCCCGCAAACAGGGGAACGATAAGCTCCGTTGGCTTCATAAGCCCGGGAACGAAAAGGAATATACCAAGCAAAAGACAAATGATGCTCAGTATCCTTGTGCGCAAAGGATTGCTGACCGGCTCCTTGCCTTCGGGGTTGAGCCTGTCGGTGATCTTCCAAAGACCGGGCATTTTTTCTCTTGATACAAGCTGAGTGCGCATTTTCAGAGCTCTTGCGGCCTGCGGCAGAAGCGTTTGATTGTCGTAAGGGCTGAGTTTGAAAACAAAAGTACGCTCGGTCATTTTCAGAACCTCCTTTGACTGGATTTTGTATGCGGCTTATTCGTATCTCAGTGCCTCGATAGGATCCAGCATCGCGGCTTTGTTTGCGGGATAGTAACCGAAAAATATGCCTATCGCAAGCGAGAAACCGACCGCGATCGCTATGCTGGATACGGAGGGCAGGGCGGGCGTGTCGATAAGCGAGCTGCCGACATAGCCAAGCACCGCGCCCAGTATTATGCCGATAACGCCGCCGATCAGGCAGACGATCATGCTTTCAACAACGAACTGCATCCTGATAGCTGAGTTGGTAGCGCCAAGCGCCTTTCTTGTGCCGATCTCCCTTGTGCGCTCGGTGACAGAAACCAGCATTATGTTCATAACGCCGATGCCGCCGACCAGAAGCGATATGCCCGCGATAACGGATAAGGCGATGCTGATGGTGTCCATCATGCTGTTGAGAGAATCGAGCATGGTCTCCATGCTCAGCGCGCTTACCCTGTAATTGTCGTTGTTTTCGTAATAGCGGTTAAGGAATGAAGAAGCCCTGCGAGCAAATTCGGCGCTGTCAACCGAATTTGATGCGCAGATGGTGATGCTGGAATAGCCGCTGTCCGCGCCCACCATCTTTTTGGCCGTGGTAACGGGGATGTAAAGGTTGGTCTGAATATCCTTTTCAGACGCCATGGAAAAGCTCATTGCCGAGGCTTCGTATTTGTATACGCCCACAACGGAATAGGCATAAATATCATTGCCGATATATACGATAAGCTCCTGACCGAGCGCATCTGCGGTTTTTCCGTCATAGAGGTTGTTTACAAGCTTATCCGATACCACGCAGACGTTTCTTGTTCCGTCGATATCCCTTCTTAAAAGGTCACGGCCTGCGATTATATCGATGGAGTTTACGCTCAGATGTTCCTCGTTCACGCCAGATATGCTCAGGTTGGCGTAATGCCTGCCCAGCTTTGCCTGACCGCTGCCTGCGCTTTGCGTCAGGCTTATGCCGGCAATGGCTTCAGGGTATCTGTTTCTGAGTTCATCGATCATTTCGTTGGTCATTAGATCTTCTTCTTCGATGCCCGAGCCGCCCGAGAACATGCTGCCAAGTGCGGCTATGGCATCGCCGCGCTCCTGAAGCATGACTGTAATGTTTGAAGCACCAAGGGTGCTCATTGAAGCGGTGACCGAACCCGCAAGCCCGTTGCCGACCGTCAGTATGCCGATTACCGATGCGATGCCGATGATTATGCCAAGCATGGTGAGCAGCGCGCGCATCTTGTTTGCTTTCAAGCCTTCCCAAGCAAGGCGAACGTTTTCAAATATATCCATGCCCGCCCTCCTATTCGTGGATCATTCCGTCGACCATGGTGAGTATCCTGCCTGTCTCCTGGGCAAGCTCTCTGTTATGAGTGATGAGCACTATCGTCTTTCCCTGTTCGCGGTTGAGCCTGTGGAAAAGGTCCATAACGAGCCTGCCGGTCTTGCTGTCAAGCGCGCCCGTGGGCTCGTCTGCAAGTATTATGGATGGATCGTTTGCCATTGCCCGAGCAATAGCTACTCTCTGCTTCTGACCGCCCGAGAGCTCGTTTGGCTGATGATGCATTCTGTCGCCCATTTCAACCATATCGAGAAGCTGCTTTGCGCGTAAAGTGCGCTCTTTCTGGCCAAGACCTGCGTACATCATGGGCAGCTCGACGTTTTTGAGCGCATTGGTTCTGGGGATAAGGTTGAAATTCTGGAAGACAAAGCCGATCTTCTGATTCCTTATGGCAGAGAGCTCAGCATCCTCGGCTTCTTCTATTACAGTGTCATCCAATATGTAGCTGCCGGCGGTGGCTCTGTCAAGCGCGCCGATTATGTTCATGAGCGTTGATTTGCCCGAACCCGATGCGCCTACGATGGATACGAATTCGCCTTCGTATACGGTCAGATCGATCCCGTGCAGTATCTCAAGCTCGTTGGGTTCTCCGATATAGAAACTTTTTACGATGCCATGCATCCTGATTATTGGTTTACCCATAGACGCCTCAATTCATGGGCAGATAAATAAGTCCCGAGGAATGATCGGAAACCGAAGCGGTTTTACCGATGCTGTTCATGTAATCGTCGGGAGAGGTAAGTATCACAAGCCCGTCATAAACCCCTTCGCCGTAAATCTCTATATCAAGATCGTTTTCAAGCCCGGTGATCACTTTGAGCTCTTTGAGCGTTACCGTGCCGTCGCTATTATCTTCAAGCACTATCACGCAGCTGTCGCCGTTTTCGTTGGTATAAACCGCGTCATAGGGCACGCAGAGCACGTCGGATTTGCTGTCTATGATGAAGCTGAGCCTTACGTTCATGCCTATCTTCAAAGGAGTCCCACTCTGGGTAACGTTTACATCCGCTGCAAACTCGACATCGCCGGTCATATCGGTGTTGCCCTGCATGTTTTTGTTTGCGGTGGGAGCGATGGAAGCTACTTCTCCTGCAAACTCTTCGCTTCCGATGGAGTCGGACTTGATAACAACGGGCATGCCGGTTTTGACCGATGCGATATCGTATTCCTTGACCGAGGTTTCGACCTTGAGAGAATCGGTATCCTCTATTACAAACAGCAGACCCGAGCCTGTCGCGCCGACAGTTGCATATACTGCTGTAACAGTGCCCTCTGTCTCGGCTTTGATGCTGCATTCCTCGATGTCTTCCCGGAGCTTGTCAAGCTCGTGCATGCTTGTGGTATTATCAGCGCTGATCTGCGCGGCTTTATAGCTGTTGTAGCTTGCATTGATGGAATTTTCAGCAGAGGTTATGGCTGCGTTATAGGAATCTATCGCGGTCTGATAGGATGCATAAGCGGTATCGACAGCTTTTGCGTATTCTTCAAGGGTGTTGTTTGCGGTATAATAGGCCGCATCGCGGGAACGAATGGCGGTGGAATAGGATGACTGAGCGTTATTGAGCGTGGTCTGCGCAGAAGCTACGGAGCTTTTTGCCGAATCGTACATGGCCTCAAGCAGGCTCTTTCTGGTGTCGAGCCCCTGCTGTTCGCGGTCGTATTCCGACTTTACTGCCTCGTATTCGGTCTTTGCCGCGGCTTCGGAAAGCTGAGCTTGGGTATGAGCGGATTGAGCGATGGTTTGCGCTGATTTTGCGGCATCAACTGCTGCTTCGAGGGCCAGACGTTCTGGGGTACCTTCTTCTGCAGTAGAACCGTCAAGTTCGGCCTGAGCAGCATCAAGCGCTGCCTGTGCGGTATCAAGGGAGGTCTTTGCTTCTGCGGTATTTGTCTGCGCTGCCTTATATGCAGCGTCCTTTTGATCAAGGTCGGTCTTATAGCTGTTGGTGGAATCAAAGGCGTTTAGCTCTGCCAATGCTTCGTTTTCCTGACTCTGTGCTTCTGAAAGCGCGCTCTGAGCGGAAGATATGGCGTTGGCGGAATTCTGCACTGAGCTGTCCTGCGCAACAAGGGTGGAGTTCAGACCCTTTTCCATGCCGGTTTTCTGATCCTCGTACTGGCGCATCGCCTTCTGCCAGGTCTCATAGGCGTTCCTGACCTGAGCCTCGGCGCTTATGAGAGCGGAGTTTTCACCGTTGTCGTAGGCTTCCTTTGCGGAGCGATAGTTGTCGCCCGCGGTCTTTACGCTCTGCTGGGAGGCTTTTTCGGACATGCTCATCTGCAGTTCCATGGTCTCAAGCTGAGAGGCGAGCATGGAGCTGTCGAGCACGCAAAGAACGCTGCCGGCCTCGACCTTATCGCCGACATTGACCATTACCTCGGATACGGGATAGGCCTGAGTGGAATAAACATAGGTTTTGTTCTGGCTTTCAACGGTACCCGATGAGCTGATCGAGTTTTCCATGTGAACAGGACTCAAAACCATCGTATCGCCAAGGGAAATGACAAGTTTGTTTTCCTCGTTTTTCTTAATTGCAAAAGCGGCAAGCGCTATGAGCAGAATAATTACGGCGATAACTGCCGAGGTAATATTCCTGCGGCGCTTTTTGAGCTGGGATCTGCTGAGCTTCTTCTTTTCGGTTTTGTTCTGAGTCTGTGATACGTTTTCCAAAGTTATACCCTCTTAGAATTATTTACAATATATTATGCTTTTATTATACCACAGTATAATGAATCGCGTGTGAATTTCTGTGTATATATTGTTGCTGTTTTACAGATCGGAAAAAGCCAAGGTTTTGATATTCTATTGAAAATGCAGAGTCTTTGTGGTATTATTTACTAAACGTAAATGCTGAAAAACAATATATTGACATACGGAGGAGAATATTTATGGCAAAGGTTCTCAGAGTAGGTTTCATCGGCTGCGGCGGCATTGCAACGGGTAAGCATCTTCCCGCACAGGCAAGGCTGCAGGACGAGGGCAGGGTCGAGCTTGTCGCTTTCTGCGATCTTAAGATCGAACGCGCTCAGGCCGCTGCCGAAAAATACGGCGCACCCGGCGCGCAGGTAACTGCGGATTATACCGAAGTCATTGCAAGGGATGATATCGATGTTATCCATGTTCTGACCGAAAACGTAGGTCATGCGCCCATCTCCATTGCAGCAATGAGAGCGGGCAAGCATGTTATGTGCGAAAAGCCCATGGCAAAGACCTATCAGGAAGCTCTTGAAATGTGCAAGGTAGCCAAGGAGACCGGCAAAAAGCTCACTATCGGCTATCAGACCAGATTCGATAAGGAAAACCTTTACCTCAAGCAGATCTGCGACGAGGGCATGCTGGGCGATATTTACTACGCAAGGTGCGTATACACTAGGCGCAGAGGTCTTCCCACCTGGGGCGTATTCACCGATAAGGAAAAGCAGGGCGGCGGTCCCCTCATCGATATCGCTACCCACGAGCTTGACCGTACGCTTTGGTACATGAACAACTATGAGCCCGACAGAGTTCTCGGCGTTACCTTCCAGAAGCTCAATTACGCAAATTCCGCCAACAGCTCCGGTCCCTGGAACCCCGATGAAATGGACGTTGAGGACAGCGCATTTGCTATCATCAAGATGAAGAACGGCGCTACCATCATGCTCGAATGCTCATGGTGCCTGAACTTCAATGTACCCAACGCCAGCGTGCTTTGCGGCACCAAGGCGGGCGCAGACAGAATGGAAAACAAGATAAGGCTCAATGTCGACCATGGTCAGACCCTTATGGATATCGAATGCAAGCCCGACAAGTATTCCATCAACCTTGTAAAGGATCTGAATTGGGACAGGCGCACTCAGTACTGGGGCAAGGATCTGGAAGCCGAGACCTTCTACCGCGCAATAGTGGAGGACAAGGATCCCGTTGTTCTGCCCGAGCAGGCTGCGGTCGTTTCAAGGATCCTTGAAGGCATCTATATCAGCGCTCAGACCGGCAAGGAGTACATCTTCGAATGATAACTCCGCTTCAGGAAAAATTTTATAAAGAATACTGCGCGTACAAGGGCTATGACGGGTCTTCTCCCGTCATAGCCGGTATCGATAAAGAACTTTCCATCCGTTATCCCGTGCTCGTGAAAAAGGGCTGCGGGCATCTTATAATAACGGTTGTAAGAGAGCTTACCATGGCTGTGGACGAGCTTTGCGCCATGAGCGTGGATACCGACCTTGACAGCATCATGTCCTTCCTTTTCGACGAGGGCATTTCCTACGAAAAGGATATTTCCTATATCGGAGCGCTGGATAAGGAAAGTTTTGCCGCATCAAAAATTCCCGAGAACATAGAGGTGCGCCTGCTTTCGGGCTTTGGCGACAGAAGAGCGCTTTCAAAGCTTCAAAAAACGCTTACAATGACCGAGCGTATGCTGGCTCAGGTATCCATGAAGGATGAAATGATAGCGGGCGTTTTTGTATCGGGTGAGCTGGTTTGCGCAGCATCCACAATAAAGCAGGGAAATATTCACGATATTGGGGTTATGACAGCTCCGTCGTATCGTAAAATGGGCTATGCAAGGCATGCGATCACCTTTTTGATGCAAAAGCTTTTTGAAAAGGACGAAAACGCCATTGCTCAGTATCGCTGCGACAAGAGCAACGAAGGCTCCGTATCGCTCATGAATTCGCTTGGGTTTGAACCCATGCTGGAGCTTTTTGGCGCAATAATGGATTTTTCCGGAGATAACGATGCTTGAGATCAGTATAAAATATCACGAAGAAGGGCTTGAGCCGATAGCAAAGCTTTTGCAGGGCGATTGGCTCGATCTAAGATGCGCAAAGACCGTGGAGCTGAAAGCGGGCGAGTTTAAGCTCATTCCGCTGGGAGTTTCCATGAAACTGCCTGATGGCTACGAAGCGCATGTCCTTCCAAGGTCGTCCACCTTTAAGAATTGGGGCATACTTCAGGCGAATTCAATGGGCGTGATCGATAATTCCTACAGCGGGGACAACGATCAATGGTTTTTTCCCGCCTATGCCACAAGAGATGTTACCATAAACAAAAACGACCGTATCTGCCAGTTCAGGCTGATGCCGGTCATGGAACCCGTAAGAATTACCGTTGTTGATCATCTTGATGACACCGATCGCGGCGGGATCGGCAGCACGGGCAAAAACTAAAATATCTGGCAGCGCAGGGCCGGTTTGCCGTGCGCTGTTTGCGTTATAAGTAGGGGAGTGGCTTTATGAGACCTGTTATCGCCATGCCGCAGATGGGGCATGAACTTTTCAGAGAATATATGAAAAGCAAATATGTAGTAAGCCTGCTCAGGGCGGGCGCGAAAGTGCGCTGGATAGAGATAGATGACCCTGAAAAGGCCGTGAAGGAAGCTCTTGAATGCGACGGTCTGCTCTTGCCCGGCGGAGGTGATATCGAGCCTTCAATGTACGGCGAGGAGCGAATCCCTCAGTGCGGTCAGCCGCAGGTCATCCGCGATGCTGCAGAACCCAAACTGTTTGCAGCTTTCAGGCAGGCGAACAAGCCCATACTCTGCATATGCAGAGGCGTTCAGATGCTCAACGTCTGCTGCGGGGGCACTCTTAATCAGGATATAAAGCCGACCCAGAAATGCGAGCACTCCGATTTCAAGGGTAGGGCAAAGGGCCTTACGCATAGGGTAAAGGTGCATAAGGGCACGATGCTCTATGATATCTTTGGGGAAGAAATCCTCTCCGTGAATTCCATGCATCACCAGGCGGCAAAGGACATAGGCATGGGACTTGTTGAAGGCGCAAGGAGCGAGGACGGGTATATAGAAGCGCTGGAGCTGAAAGACTATCCCTTCTGCGTCGGCGTGCAGTGGCATCCCGAGCACATGAGCGCAAGGAGCAAAATGCAGCGCAAGCTCTTTACCGCGTTTGTAAAAGCATGTAAAAAATAACAGGAGTATATTGATATGAAGATAGGCATAATTTCTGCCATGTGGCTGGAAGCGCAGCTCATCCATTCAAAGATGACGGATGTAAAGATACATGAGATCGCAAGCATGAAATATTTTGAGGGCAGGTTAGGGGGAAAAGAAGTCGTTCTTTCCACCTGCGGCATCGGCAAGGTGAACGCCGCGATCTATACCCAAATCATGATCGACCGCTTCAAGGTCGATGCGATACTTCATACCGGCATCGCCGGAAGCATGGATAAAAAAGCGGGACATGGCGCAATAGTTATCGCAGATAAGCTCGCCTACCACGATTTCAAGCTGAATGTGATAGTTGAAGGTTTTGTTTACAAGGAATTTTATGAGACCGACAAAGCCCTTTCCGATATCGTATATTCTCTGGCGGGGCAAAGCGCTCTGCGCGGGCTTGTGGTAACGGGCGATGCGTTTATAGATGATTCGGCGAGAAAGGCCGATATAAAGGCAAGGTTCCCCGAGGCGCTGGCGGTAGAGATGGAAGGCTGCGCCATCGCAAACACCGCATGCGTAAACGGCATCCCGCTCGTTGTGGTCAGATGCATTTCCGACCTTGCCGACGACGACGCTTTCAACGATTATAAAGGCTTTGAAGAGCGCGCCGCAAATATTGCTGCAAACCTGATCATAAATACCGTGGAGAAGGTATGATGAAGATACTGATCACCAATGACGACAGTATCGGTTCCGAGGTCCTTTTGCCTCTGGCTAAGTGGGCAAAACAGTTTGGCGAGATAACGGTTGTTGTTCCCAAATATGAACAGAGCGGCAAAAGCCACTGCGTCGAATTTCGCAAAGCCTTTGAGGTAAAACAGGTTCCTTTTGACGATCCGGATATCAAGGCCTACACGGTCGACTCCACTCCGGCAGACTGCGTGCGCTTTGCAGTAGAGGGCATGCGGATGGAATTTGATCTGGTTATCTCCGGCATTAATCGGGGCTTGAATCTTGGTATTGATGTACTGTATTCCGGCACCTTGGGCGCTGTGTTTGAGGCTGCTGCCTTTGGAGTTCCTGCGGTCGCTCTTTCCGCAAAGAAGGGCGGGTTTGCGGAGGCTATGGAAGCGCTGGAGGAAATAAAGGATTTCTTCATCCGTCACGACCTGATGAGAAAAAACAGTTTATATAACATAAACATTCCGATCAACCATAAAGGGATTCGCATTACCCGCGTGGGGAACCGATATTTTGCCGACGAGTTTATCCCGCAGGGTGATGACATGTATCTTCCGACCTACAAAAATACTTGGGCGGCTTCGGACGACTGCAGCATAGATGTCAATGCAGCCTTTTCGGGCTATATATCCGTATCTCCGCTGACTCTTGATCGAACAAATATGGCTGTGTTTGAAGAGCTGGTCAAATTAAACCTTTGATATTTTAGAGAATAAGCAGAAAACGGCGTTTGAAATTTCAAACGCCGTTGATTTTTACGGTTCTTCTATTATATCCTTGGTGGCTTCTTTCATTTTGAGGAGCCAGGCCATGTTTTTTGCCATGTTGACCATGGTGCTTACGCCTTCGCGGTCCAAAGTGAAATCGCCGGGACCCATGCCGATGCCGATGTTCCAGTAGGTGGAGGGGGCTACGATTATTTCGGAAATGGTGAAATAGTGGTTGAGGTGGTCAAAGGTTGAGACCGAGCCCGCTCTCCTGCAGATGGAGACAGCGCCGCCGACCTTATGGCGCAGCTTGTTTTTCATGCCTCTCTGGAAGAAAAGACGGTCGAGGAAGGCCTTCATGGTGCCGTTGATGGATGCGTAATAGACTGGGCTGCCGAGGATGATGCCGTCGGCTTCGATAGCCTTTTGAGTCATTTCTTTGAACCATTCGTCGCCGAATACGCAGTTTCCGTCATCGCAGCCGCCGCAGGCCTTGCAGCCGGGAATGTCGCGCTCACCGACGCAGACGATCTCGGTCTCAAAGCCCTGAGCCTCAAGCACATCGCAGGCGATTTTGAGCGCATGGTAAGTATTGCCGTTTCTTTTGGGACTTCCGTTAAATGCGATTATTTTCATGTAAAATTAACCTCCCGGCAAAAATATTTTTGATGTATATATTATGGCATAGGCTTAAAAATAAATCAATATGCCTCAAAACATGCGTATATCGATGAAAAACCGCAAATTTTGTGAGTATTGCCCTAAAAAAGACACGAAATGTTTCCAATATATATATTGCACTTTTTTATTGAGTATATTATAATGAATAAGCTTAACCGGGTGTATACTTTGCACCCCCTGATAAGCGCAATATATGCTAAAAAGCGGATGAATGGCTGAGCCACCCGCTAAACTATATTACGGGAGGTCATATTTTGACTAAATACGTTTACCTCTTCAAAGAAGGCAATGCCCAGATGCGTAACCTTTTGGGCGGAAAAGGCGCTAACCTCGCCGAAATGTCCTCTCTGGGTCTTCCTGTTCCTCAGGGCTTTACCATCACTACCGAAGCCTGCAACAAGTATTATGACGACGGCCGTATGATCAGCGACGAGATCAAGGCTCAGATCATGGAAAACATCGAAAAGATGGAAGAGATCACCGGCAAAAAGTTCGGCGATCTTGAAAATCCCCTGCTGGTCTCCGTCCGCTCCGGCGCCCGTGCATCCATGCCCGGTATGATGGATACCATTTTGAACCTTGGTCTCAACGAAGAGGTCGTTGAAGTCATGGCAAGAAAGTCCGGCAATCCCCGCTGGGCTTATGACTGCTACAGAAGATTCATCCAGATGTTCTCCGACGTCGTTATGGAAGTCGGCAAGAAATATTTTGAAAAGCTCATCGACGAGATGAAGGACCGCAAGGGTGTTCATTTCGACACCGAGCTCACCGCAGATGATCTCAAGGAGCTGGCTGAGCAGTTCAAGGCCGAATACAAGGCACAGATCGGCACCGATTTCCCCTCCGATCCCAAAGAGCAGCTGTTCAAGGCTATCGAAGCCGTTTTCCGTTCCTGGGACAACCCCAGAGCCAACATTTACCGTATGGACCATGATATCCCCTATTCCTGGGGCACGGCTGTAAACGTACAGATGATGGTATTCGGTAACCTCGGCGATACCTCCGGCACAGGCGTTGCCTTCACCCGCGATCCCGCTAACGGCGACAAGGGCCTCATGGGCGAGTTCCTCATGAACGCGCAGGGCGAAGACGTTGTAGCAGGCATCCGCACTCCCATGCCCATCCAGATGATGAAGCAGATACTGCCCGAGGTTTACGAGCAGTTCCTGGGCGTATGCAATATCCTTGAAAACCACTATCGCGATATGCAGGATATGGAGTTCACCATTGAGGATAAGAAGCTCTTCATGCTCCAGACCAGAAACGGTAAGCGTACCGCTACCGCAGCTATCAAGATCGCATGCGATCTGATCGATGAAGGCATGATCACCGAGGAAGAAGCCCTCATGCAGATCGATGCAAAGAGCCTTGATATGCTCCTGCATCCCACCTTCAATCCCCTGGCTCTCAGAGAAGCCGTTCCGGTCGGCAAGGGTATTGCCGCTTCTCCCGGCGCTGCCGCAGGTACCATCGTCTTCACCGCAGAAGACGCTGTTCACCACGGTCAGAACGGTGAAAAGGTCGTTCTCGTCCGCCTTGAGACCTCTCCCGAGGATATCGAAGGCATGAAGTATGCTCAGGGCATACTGACCGTCCGCGGCGGCCAGACCTCTCACGCTGCAGTTGTTGCCCGCGGCATGGGCACCTGCTGCGTATCCGGCTGCAGCGATATCAAGATGGACGAAGCCAACAAGCGCTTCACCCTCGCAGGCAAGACCTATCACGAGGGCGACGTCATTTCTCTGGACGGCTCCACCGGCAATATTTACGACGGTCTTATACCCACCGTGCCTGCTGACCCCAACTCCGGCTACTTTGGCCGCATCATGGAGCTGGCCGATAAGTATAAGGCTCTTGGCGTAAGGACCAATGCAGATACTCCCTCCGACGCAAGACAGGCAGCCGCTTTCGGTGCACAGGGTATCGGTCTTTGCCGTACCGAGCATATGTTCTTCGATCCCGAGCGTATCGGCGCTTTCCGCGAAATGATCTGCTCCGAGACCGTTGAAGAGCGCGAAAAGGCTCTTTCCAAGATCGAGCCCATGCAGATCGAAGACTTTGAGGGCCTGTTTGAAGCGCTGCGCGGTTATCCCGTAACCATTCGCTTCCTCGATCCCCCGCTGCATGAGTTTGTTCCCACCGAAGAAGCCGATATCCAGGCTCTTGCAGATGCTCAGGGCAAGTCTGTTGATTATATCAAGCAGATCATCGACAGCCTGCATGAGTTCAACCCCATGATGGGTCATCGCGGCTGCCGCCTGACCATCACCTATCCTGAAATCACCACTATGCAGACCAGAGCGGTTATTCAGGCTGCTATCAATGTCAAGGAGCGTCATCCCGATTGGAACATCGTTCCCGAGATCATGATCCCCCTCACCGGTGATACCAAGGAAATGAAGTTCGTTAAGGACATCGTTGAAAAAACCGCTAATGAAGTTATCGCTTTCAACGATGTTGAGCTTGAATATGAAGTCGGCACCATGATCGAGATCCCCCGTGCCTGCCTGATCGCCGATTCCATCGCTGAGGAAGCTCAGTTCTTCTGCTTCGGCACCAACGACCTTACTCAGATGACCTTCGGCTTTTCCCGTGACGATGCCGGCAAATTCCTGCCCGCATACTACAAGAGCAAGATCTACGAGTCCGATCCCTTCGCACGCCTTGACACCAACGGCGTCGGCCGCCTGATGGAAATGGCAGTCACCAAGGGCAAGGAAGTCCGCGAAAGCCTGCACTGTGGTATCTGCGGTGAGCACGGCGGCGATCCCAGCTCCATCGAGTTCTGCCACAACATCGGTCTGACCTATGTTTCCTGCTCTCCCTACAGAGTCCCGATCGCAAGGCTCGCTGCCGCTCAGGCCAATATCAAGAACCCCAGAAAGTGATTCTGAGAAAGAAGTATCAATAAGCAAAGCCCCCAAAGAGTTAATATACTCATTTGGGGGCTTTTTTATATATTGTTAAACAACTGCAACAACTGCAATATATCGTTAAATGGTTGAAATATTCATTGAAATATATTATAATTATATATGTTAATTGTAAATATTTGTGAGATGAGCGAATTATCTATGCGGTACGGTAAGAGCAATAGAAATAGCTATATAAATAAAAGGCTTTGGCTTGTTTTGCCGTTGGTGTTATTTATATCGATGGTGGTTATAGGAACTGTTAAGGTCATCGGAATAATCAGTAATTATAATCAAAGCGTTAATGTATATGAGGATATTGCAAAGGCTGCTTTAACTATATCAGAGGAATCTTTGCCGAAAGATACCGAAGAGACGATCTTGATACTTGATGAGTATGGAAATACTCAAGTTTTGGAGCATGAAGATACAGATAAAGTCAAGGAGCGTTTAAGCGTTGATTTTGACATGCTCAAGGCTATAAACGAAGACGTCTGTATGTGGATAATATCCGATGACGGGCGTATCAATTACCCCGTAGTGCAGGGGAGCGATAACGAATATTATATCGACCATTTGTTTAACGGTAATGAGAACGACAGCGGAGCGATATTTATAGATTTCAGAAACAGCTCTGATCTTTCCGATAAGAACACCTTCGTTTTCGGGCATAACATGAGAGATGGGTCCATGTTCGGACGCTTGGAGGAAATGGGCACCGCAGGCTTTAGGATTATAACGCCTGAGAGAACGTATAAGCTCACGGCATTTGCGGGTTATGTTGTCCCGGGCGATTCCGATATATATCAGATAGCATTTTCAGACGATGAAGATTTTGGGCGATATTTAGAACGAATTCGGTTAATGTCTGAGTTTGATTCGGGCGTTGCTGTAAATAATGAAGATAAAATAATAACATTGTCAACTTGTAATTATGATTTTAATGATGCAAGATATGTGCTGCATTTAAAGCTTGAGATAGATGATAATAAGGGGGACCTTGTTGATGAATAAAAGATTTGAGCGTGTTCTTAGCCTTTTCATGGGAATATTGCTTGTCCTGTGCAATTTCGGCAGCGTGCCCGCTGCTCTTGCTTCCGAAATAGCAGGCGTATCTCAAGAGGTCGGCAACATTACCAAGCTGGCCGACTCAACCACTGTCGATACCTGGAAACCGGTATTTTTGGGTGAAAATGGAGTTATCAATACCACCGCTGCAGGTACTGTTTGGTCGGATAAGTCCGTTTTCGCCACCGTTGATGATTATATGAACGATGTCGATGAAGCGACTTCTGATGAGATCAGAAAAGGCCTTGCGCTTGAGGATGAAAGCAACTTCCTTGTAGCGCTTTCGACCATCGCTTCTGCTAAGAGTATAGAGGGCTATGTTGCAAGGCCCAGCGATACCATATTGGTTCTGGATCTGTCGGCCAGCATGGAGGATCATGAGGCCAATATGATAACTGCAGCAAATCAGGCCATAGATAAGCTTTTGACGCTCAACCCAAACAACAGGATCGGCGTTGTGGCATACAGCGGCAATTCTCAGACAGGTAATTCTGCAGCCTCAACCGCCAATGTCATCCTTCCCCTTGGCAAATATACCAAAAACAACAACGGAGTTTATCTTGTAAGTTCATGGATAACTCAGGGTCAGGACCGCACCGGCATCAGGGCGGCAAGCGGTGTTACCGGAACCGTAGCTAAGGGGGTAAAAGATAAATATCCTTTCTCTGCCCAAAATCTTGCCTATAAAACCACTTCGGGCGGCACTTATACTCAGAACGGTCTTGCTCTTGCAATGAAGATGTTTGATGCGCTCGACGGTAGCGAAGTCAAGGTCACGGGCGAAGACAATGTGCAGTACGGCATGGAGCGTATTCCCATTTTCGTGCTGTTCTCCGATGGTAATCCCACCGCCGCAACAACAAACTATTCCAATTATGCAAATATCGGCACCTCAAATCTGGGCAACGGAAGCTCAAATCGTGCCAACGACGATATGAAGTTCGTCACCCAGCTCACCGCCGCATATGTGCGCGCAAAGGCAGAAGAAAAGTACAATAACGACGCTCTCTTCTACACCCTCGGTCTGGGCGATATTGACGAAGCCGTTCTCAATCCTTCCGAGAATACCAGCAGAATGGTTACCTTATGGAATACATTTAAAAACCTTTCTGTTGGCGAGAAAATGCAGATAACGGAGAAAACGGGCGACAACAGCTATCAGGACCATGACATTACCAAGGTGCTGCCCTATGAAGGTTATACATGGTCTGAGGATTATGTTGATGAGTATTTCTATGCTCAGCAATCTTCCGACCTTGTCAACGCGTTCAATTCCATAGTTGAACAGATAATACTGCAGTCTCTATACAGACCCACCATGGTCGACGAGGGCGATACTGCGCACCATGACGGCTTTATAGAGTTCCAGGACTATATCGGTGCGGGCATGGAGGTCAAGGCTATCAAGGGCATACAGCTTGGCAATAAGCTGTATACCGGCAAAACTCTTGCTCAGATGATGGCAAGCGGCGCTTTGGGTACTCCCGAAGCTCCTACCGAGATAGGTAACGAAGTGCTCTTCTCCGTTCAGGATCGCTTGGGTATTACCGCAACCAGCCCGGGTCTTGAAGGCGATACCGCGGTGAAAAAGACCAGAAAAATCATTGCCCTCGCGTGGGAAAACGGTCAGCTGGCTTACAACGCAAGCACCGGTGAGTTTTCCAACTATATCGGCTGGTATGCTTCTTCGGCTGATGAAAAAACGCACGAATTGGTATTCGAGGGCTTCTGGGACGGAAGCGAGGATCATACAAATGCACCTGAAAATGCTGTCTTTGCTGTTAAATCCTACGGCTTCTTTGATGCAGTCGGTGAAGGGCACAGGCAGACCGATATGCTGTATGCCACCATTCAGGTGCGTACAAATATAAGGGATGCCACAGGAATTGATGCAAGCAAAGCAGGCGATATCCGCGTTATCGGCAGGCTTCCCGCATCCCTCATACCGCTTATTGAATATAATATTGAAGTTAATGGCGCAAATCCCATGAGCCCCGCGAGCATGGAAATCGTGGAGGCTACTCCTTCACGCCTTATCTATGAGGTCGGCTTAAAGGACGATATCGATCCTTTGACCATTGCGGATAATGCTGCTCTTGCTGGCAGCGACGGCAAATACGTTTTCTATACCAATGATTGGCAGCCT